>NZ_BAVR01000001.1 GCF_000521465.1 Acetivibrio straminisolvens JCM 21531 | reverse complement strand
TAATGCCAAGAAACTTTCTACCTTTTCTTGCATTATTATATTACTTCTATTTTGAAAAAGCAAGTAAAACGTAGCTATCTTCCAAATCAAGCCGCCGCCAGTTCGCTTTCTTCCTCTTCTTTTCTTCTCTTTCTTATATTATGAACCACTGCAACAACTATCGCCGTAATTAATGCTGCAGACAGTGCCCCAATAACCCACAGCCAGAAGAATCCAACATGTATATTCCTTATCTCTTGAATATTGTTCACATTTCCCGCCATATCCACAAGGACAATTCCAACGTTGTGCCAACCCTTTGCGAGAGTAAATGTTAATGTATTGTTATCACTGTAATATTTGAAATCTATTTCCCTGCCGTTATCATATACCTTGCACCGGTTTTCGTCAACCAATTCGTTGATATTCGAAACCGTAATCGTACGTTCCTCTTCTCCAAAATACCAATGCCACGATTTGAATTCTTCAGGCAATTCACATGTCGGAGCTATATTATCAATATGCATTGTACCCAGGTCCACTCTCTTGCCGTCATTTTTCACCGACAAATACAGCTCAATATCTGTATCATCCTGGAAAGTCTCCTTAAAGAAGCGGGATTCCAGAACAAGGTTGTGGATATTAAACCCATAGATGCTGTAATCTATCACTCCTGCAGCATCGGTTTTTATTTCATCACCGTTATTGTCTCTCAAAAGAACCTCAACCTCAGTATCGCTCTTTGCAAAAGCACATATTTTTATATCGCTGAAGTTATCAGGCCTTTTGCTGATAGGCTGGCCGTTTTTGTATTGGAAAGAATACAATCCTGTTTTAGTTTCCGGGTTGCTGTCCATGATATACGCCAACACATCCTGCTCAACCATTCTCGCATATGTATTCACGTTAAGCAGACTTTCATTTCCAGCCACATCCACGGCAGTTAATTCCAATGCATAAACACCGTCCCGTGTGAAATCGGGCAAAGTGAAAATATTTCCCTTGATTCTGCCGGATTTGTCCTTATCCTCATCCAGATACACCTTGACCAGTTTAATGACGGTTTCAGCTTCTTTGCTGTATGGTCGGGAATATAAACCGTCAAGTTATACCTGATATGGTCAATATTTAAATCACTAAACTCAACAGCAGGAACGGGATCATCCTTTCTTGAATAAGGATATATTTCTACAAACGCAGTATTATTTTCATTAACCAAAACACCGTTTTTTGCCTTAACAACCGGTGGTGTTTTATCAATTTCAAACACAACCGTACGTCTTAGCTCAGCACTGTTTCCGGCCAAATCTTCAGGATGAATTTCCATCTTGTAGACAGCATCTCTATTGAATGTAAAGGAAATTGTATGAACATCACCTTCCGATACCCAACGGGATGTACTCAATATTTCAGATGTTATGTCTACAAAACCTTCCTCGTTATGTTCTTCTCCCGGATCCTTTCTGAAAACTTTAAAACCGGCCAGTTGAGGATCAAAATTATGTTCTGTTACTTTTATAACAGCAGTTTTATCTGTATTGAAACTATTACTTACAGCGTCGTTCGCAAATGTTGCAAAGTTTTCTTCAATAGCGGGCTTGGTTTTATCCACATAGAACAGCTTCTCGTTTCCTCCGCTGAAATTCACAACCGCAGCATGATTGCCCAAATCGGTGCCGCTGATATCAAATGTATAGTCGCCCTCGTCAAACTCAATCACTGCAACATGCTCAGTATTTGACTTTTGAGAAAAGGAAACGGTCGGCACTCTTCCAATTTTATTTTCAATAGTGGTTTTTATCAAACCGGCATCAAAATTTCTCTCGACAACCGTTATCTGCGCAACCCTGTTTCCACTGTAGTAATAATTGTTTTTGCTTTCATCAGGACGGAAATCTACATTAATAACCGGCGCCGTTTTATCAATTGTAACTCTCTCGGTGCGGATATCCTCTTTTTTGTTTCCCGAACGGTCGGTTGCATCAAAAGTAAGGAAAATATCATTATTGTCTGAGCTAAACGCAAATACTTTGGTAACCTTTGTAACAAGGTTCTGATCCATTTCCGCGACTACCCAGCCATTTTCCAGAACATCGCCTACTTTGTAACCTTTGTTGGCAATCAATGTGCTCTTTCTCTCAAAGGATTCTTTTTCCGAACTCTGGGAATATCCAATTTCCTTTATACCCGAGTCATAATCCGAGATTGTGACTGTAAAACTCATGTCGGTAACATACAATTTGTTTCCGGCGGCATCATTATAATTTGTAGGCGTGTTGTTCGTAATGCTAATCTCCGGAGCAGCATCATCACTTACAAATCCTTTTGGAGTTACCTCCTTGGATTTGTTTTTGGTGTTGTCAAACGCCTCTACATATATCTGCCCTTTAAAACCTTTGGGAACGGATATAACCGCCTTGCCGTCCGCAATAATTTGAGTTCCTTTTTTCTCTTCCGATTTTTTTCCGTTCTCGTAAGATACAAGACGGTAGCTTATTTTGTCAAGCCCGGAAGAAGGTTTGTCATCCGACACACTCACAACAACGTTGAATTCCGCCTTGAAATAGAAGCCATATTCCAAAAAGTTGATAAATTCAGATGTATTGCCAATACCGTCAGATGTTGTTGGAACAAAACTAAAGTCCGTGACGGCAGGAATATCCGTATCCTTATACACAATATCGCTTAAAGAATAACTGTTTCCGGCATTATCAACAGCAGTAACTTCAATCAAATAAGAACCATTATTCGCTCTGGTAGCCTGGCTGGTACTTACCAGAAAAACTTCTTCATGTGTTTCTCTGTTGTAAAATTCAGCGTTTATGGCCTTCCCGTCTTTATCTCTTGTAATATCGGTACCGTTAATCTTAATCCTGACTGAGCGAATACCCGAATTCAAGTCTTTAACGGTAACTTTAAACACAACATCATCCGAATACCACTTCTCACCGTTTTTTGCTACAAAATCAGGTTCCGGACAGGAAATACTTATTGCCGGATTGATTGTTTCAATAATAAGTCTGCTGTTTTTAAAGTCGGAATTTACAATATCGGGCGTTATCGGAACACCATTGGGATTATTTTTGTCTTTGCCCGTTATATTTCCGACATTGTCAGTTGCTACTGCTGACAAGACCGCATTCAATGAAACGTCATCGGAAAGCAGGCGCTGCGGTAAAACAAACTCTGCTCTATATGTTCCGTCACTAAGCGGAATTGCAGCTTTAGGTGCATCGTTTACAGAACTATTATTCATATATAAAGTAATTGTTTTGATACCCGAAGTAGCCCCATATCTGTCGTCAGCAATAACTGTTACTCTTACCCTCTCATTGAAGAAATTTCCGAATGACAGGAAATTCAATATTTTACTTAACATTCCGTTGTTTTCTGCAGTAATATTAAATCCAATGATTCTCGGGTTGGTCTTGTCAATAAACACCTTTATTCTGGCAGTTTCCACGTTGCCATAGTTATTGGTAACAATTGCTTCAATGTTATTCTCTCCATCCAAGGCATTAAAATCCGTATCAACCGTAAATGTTTCACTCAGCATCTGAGATTCAAAAAAGTTGGCATTTACGGCTTTTCCTAATTTGTCAGTTGCAACTGACTTGCCGTTGACTTTGATTTCAACCGAATAAATTCCGGCGCTGTCAGTGGCAGTATATACTGAAAATGCCACAGTGTCGTTATACCATTCTTTTTCACCTTCTCTATACACCGACTTGCTCAAAGGAGTAATAACAACAGTCGGTTTTTCATCCCTAAGCCCTACAAAATTGCTAAACGCATTTGTTTTCACATCTGTCGGCTTTGTAAGCCCGTCACTTGCCGAATCATTACCTGCCACGTCTTTTACAGATGCGGAAATTTCATTTCCGCTAAAATTCTCAAGGTTTAAATTGAACACCGCAAAATTTTCTGTTACCGTTTTTGTCTCTACAGCAACACCGTCACTGTACAGAGTAATTTCTTTCAAACCTGATGAAATACCGGGGTCTTGGGCAGTTACAACCACTTCAATTTCATCATTGGAAAAAGTCCCGAAGCTCAAGAAATTAATAACCTGTGAGCCATCAGACCCATCTTTTTTCCTAAATGTAACTCCGTTATTTCCGGTTTTGTTTTGTCAATTTTCACGTCTATTGTTTTTGGGACCGACACATTGTCAGCATTATCAACTGCATAGAAGTAAAATCTTTCGTTGTTTTGCTCCGTTGTAATTGTATACGAAAATTCACCGTTCGTAATCGAAAGTTTATTTGTATTCTCAGCCAAAACCTCTTCTTTGGTTAATGCTCTCTTGCTCCAAACAATTCTTGACAAGCCGGATGACGGGAAGTCTTTGGTATCTTTGTCAATTACCGTTCCCTTAACGGTATAATCCTGATTTGTCCACTCCATTGGAGGAATATCGGAGATAACCGGAGCCTCTTTATCAATAATTATTTGAATCTTCTGCTGCATTTTATGTTCTTCCAACCATAAAATGCTTATACACTTTGATCTCTTCTATTAAAATCGATTCTGTAATTGTAGCTTGAGAATAGTATATCATTCCATTTATGCAAATAAAACTATATCCATTATTAAGTTTAAAAGTTAACGAAGCATCTTTGTTTTTAAAGCTGTAAATCCGTACACCGTCATCGGACAATTTCGGGTAATCATCTAAAAGGCTTTTAGTAATGATAGTGTAAAAATCGCTTTCATCGCCTTCAACAGTCTCTATATCGCCAAAAGTAGCCGTTATATCATGGTCGGATGTTACGGACGGCAGTTCATAAATGTAGGAAATACCATCGCCCGACAAGTTATAATCAGTAACTGCCTCACCGTCCAGCAACACTTCTTTAACATCATAATCCCATTCAGGTATCAGTTTAAGCTTAACAGGTTTTCCATGTTCCACGTTAACCTTTTCTCCATTTGAAAATCCTTCAGCGTAAACCTGTCCTTTTCCGACAGAAGAAATATTTATGCTATATCTATTGATAGAGAATGTTACCCGAATATGATGGTTGGAACTTATATTGTTAAAAGTATATGTATAAGTGGTTTGCTTATTGTCAAAAGTACCGTCTTCCCGCTTAACACCGTCAATAACAACCTCGCTGATGTGATAATTAGGGTTTGCAATCGCAGTAAAACTGGGGCTTTCTCCACCTTTAACGTAAATTTTCCCTCCATTGTTTACATTTTGGGAAGATTCATACATTATTTTTCCATCATCATTAAACCAAAATTCCAATTCATAAGTTTTAACGCTAAAAGTAACATCAACAGTATGATTACCGGTAATGTAATAGAAAGTATGCGTATATTCCTCTTTACCGACAGCATCCGCTTTCGGCTCTCCGTCAACAATAAATGCCTCAATCTCATACCCGGGCTCAGCCTTGGCGGATACGCTGTAGTTCGAGCCATATAGAACAGAAGATTCAGAAGGTGAAACTGTTCCGTTCCCACTGGCGTTCGTTGTAATTGAAAAAGTCTTGATGAAAAGTCGCACTTCCAAGTCGTTAATATCTTTATCACTGCTTATAGGGCCTAGAGTAACAGAATCATATTTAGGGTCATATGTCGTAAAAGTAAAGTTATAAGGAACATTCTTATAAACTTCAATAGAAAAATCACCGTCGCCTCCAAAATTAACAGTGTAATTATTATATTCATTATATACAGAATAAGAAACCGTTCCGCCCCCTCTATAAAGATTGCCGTTTTCATCATATATCTTACCTGAAACTTTAATGACCTCTATCGGTATAAAATCCGAAGCACTAAACGAAATACTCGGACCGTCAAAATTTATATTTGGACAATAATAATCTTCATATCCGGTCATTCCCGTTATTCTTATATCGTAAGAATTGTCGAGGTCAACAAAATTTTCAAATGTCGCAACTCCATTTATCACAGGTTCTGTTCTTGTTTCTTCTGAATTTTGGGAATTGGTAAGTGTAACAAAAATATCCCCTTTTACAGAGCCGTCAATTATAACAGTAAAAGTAGATTCAAACGTTTCGTCCGAAGCAAACAGCATGGATATTGGAAACATTCCCGCTATCAGTACAATGGCCACCAACAAAGCAATAAATTGCTTAATTTTCCCCTTCATATTCATTTAACCTCCCCTTGTGTCTGAGAATCCAAATTATCCCTTCAGACAAATAAGCAAAATAAAAGCAAATATCTTAATAACAACTTTAGCTCAATTAATTAATTTTTCATTCAATATATTTGAAAAAAACTTATAAAACTTGGTTTTTGATTTTGGTCTTTTGTATTTGTAAAAATATATTAGAAATCCAATAAAGAAACATAGTACGGCCAAAACTGCAAATCCATACAACGGTACTAAAATAAAAGGTGAATTATACTGTAAGTTAAGAGCACTTTCAATTCCCGCATACAAACCTGTAAACATAAGAACCGCAAAAAGCACTGTAACGACTGCCAACGATATTAATAAAGTTTTTACATAAGAAGTCAATATGTATTTTACTATCAAATACTTCTCGAGCAATTTTTTCACTATATCGCCTCCTTCTTTGCTATTTCTTCAAATAGTGCCCGTATTTCATGCCTGTTTAATCCGGTTTCTTTTGTAATTATATTAATATTTTTATCATTATCAAGTGTATTTTTGAGCTTGATAACCGCATTACGCAATTCAACATTGATTTTGTATTTCACCAAAGTTTCGTATGCCTCTACGATGTTGGTTTTTCCAACTTCAACATTAAAAATTGCTTTTGCCAAATCATACCCGGCGCTGTCCCCCATTACCTCAAGCTTTATAATTTCCGTTGAAATCTCTTTAAACTTTCTTATGTCAGCGTTGCTCATAATTTCATCAACACGTCCAGGCAACAAATCATTATTGTTAATTTTCTGCAAAAGGCTTACCAACATCACAGCTTCATACTCGGATATTTCACCGTCCTTGTACGTGAAATCGGCAATTTGGTCATATATTTCATCCACTCTCCCCGCAGGAGCGGTAGTAATAAGACTTTTTGCCACTTCTTCAAGTTTGTAAAACTGAGTCTCATTATAATTTGAAGTTAAAACCTCCCATTTGTTCTCTGCAATATTAAATGCCATAATTTTAAATATAAAATATATGATCAGGAAGACAGAAAACAACGAAAGCATGCTTCCACACCAGTTAAAAGCATTTTTACTGGTGGGTTCTCTTCTTTTACGATCGTTGGTGCAGAATCCCTCGCATCTTCCAAATCCTTTTTTAAATCTTTGTAAGAATGATAATAGTCTTTATTGTCCAAATCACAATAATTACGAGAACGTCTTCGGGTACACTTTTTTATAATAGCCTCCAGTTTTTTATGGTAATAGGCTGACGTACAGGACAAATCCCTGTCACAATACACATCATCGTTTAAAAAGTTACTCCTGTAAAACTCATGTATATCATCAGAAAACAGCTTGCTTTTTGTAACCAGTTCAAATATATTAAGACACTCCCAGAAAGTAGCCCCAAAAGAGAATATATCGCTTTCGACAGACATTTTTCCTTGTTCAAAATTAACTGTAAAAGGAAATTTGGAATCCCCGGTAGCTTTCGAGTAACATTCAGGGGCCGCATATCCCAACGTACCGTACTGATACATTCTATCCACAGTTTCACTATCATTGTAGTTAACGTCGGATAAAGGGCTTCTCACAAACCTGTTGGCTTTGGTTACTTTTTTAGCCCTGCCGAAATCAATAAGTACCAATTCTTTACCGTATCGCGTTACCATAATGTTTTCAGGCTTTATATCCAAATGCAGGATATTTTTTTGTTCAGTTGCAAATTCCATAATTTCGCACAAATCTATCATAAAATGTAAAATCTGGTCTTGATATTTTAATATATTATCATAGTTATAGCTAAAGTTGATCTCTGTTTTTTCATCGCTGCTAAACTCGTGATAATTTACAATATCGTTTAGCCCATTGTCTAAGGGCACAATTTTCCTTAATTTCCAATATTCCTCTCTGCAAAATTCCTCTAATGACCAACCGTCAATAAACTCTTCAACAACGCAAAAATAAGAGTCCCCGTTTATAACGCCACCGGCGACCTTATCGCAGGGCAGGCTGAAATCACCCAAATCGTCAATAACATCTTCTATTTTGACAATGGACCTGCATTCTCTTAATTCTTCAAAAATCTTCCATTCTTCGTTTTTGAAAATCTCCAAACGATTAACTACTTTTCCGTCAACCAAAACATTCTTTGGCTTAAACTTCAACACACAGGAAAATTGCAGTCCGCCGTCCAGTCTGGTCTTTAGCCCTTTGTAAACAATACTCTCGGTTCCAATGGCAATAAATCCATCTTTGTTTATTCCGTAAGATGTGTCAATGATATATTTATATCTATTTCCAATTATTTCATTTTTCATTACTTTTTGAACTCCCCCACTTTTACTCTTTTGCTAAAACCATTACCCACCCATTTAAAGGAAGTCATTATTAATTTTAATTTGCGTCAGGATACTTTCAGAATCCGGTGTTTCGATTAATGGCACTTTTAGATTGTGTTTATTAGACTGGAACTTGCCCCTTTTAAAACAACAATAAATATCATTTTGTTTGATTATTTTGCAAAAACATATTTTTCCATTAATGCTAATCATTAAAATAAGTAAAATTAATTTTTGATTACCTTTCTTAGGAATTATACCATTTTCAGCCCAATTTTATCAAGTTCTATTTTAAAGCTCACAAATGTTTAAGTCTAATATCCTAGGACCACAACCACGTTCCAAATACATCAACAAATTTTTAAGAATACTGCGAAAAAAAGGCATTATATAGTTTTGAAACTAATATAATGCCTTTTAAAAACTCAATTTTTAATTAATTTTACACCTATTACAAACTTTGTCTCTTACTGTTCTTCCAACAATATATCGTCAAGATAGACAGTAGTTGCTGCGGACGCCTTACCCGGTATGGTACCTAAATTTATAGTTAAGACACCATTACTTACCGACTTGCTCTGGGTAAATGTAAACGTGTATACGGCATCTTCCGTTGTTAAATCGAAAGTACTTCCTCCATACCAGTTATAGCTAGAATCCAATATGTCAACTTTAATACTTCTTGCCTCAAGCGCTCTTGCTTTAAGAGACAAAGTATACGTCACACCCTCTTGTAACACTATGTTTCCTGTTTAATCTGCGGCGTATAATCCTTGATGCCTACCTTGGTAATACTAATTTTAAGTTCTCCATCTGTTACTTCCCAAGAGCCTTCCGCAGTACCGTCCCCCGCACCGGGAGAGCTGTCTTCCCATTCACCTCCCCAGTATTGCAGCCAATGTTCTGTTCCATTGTCAAAGGTTCCGTTCAATATCAGCGCAGAAGGAGTCGCAACTTTTCTTACTACAACATTGTCAATTATTATTTCATGAGGAGCATAAGTTTTGTTTTCAGTATTACCCAAAGCAAAATTAAATCTTGATGCCGAATCTGTAGGTTTACTCATTGTAAATTCATATTTGAATGTTTTAAGTTCATTAGTAAGTTCAACTTCTTGATAGAAATAGGAGATCCAATTATTATCCGAAGTACCGTTCCTTTGCAGCTGAACAATTACCTTTCTGTCAACTGTTGATTTTGCATCAAAAGAAACTTCGTAGGTCTGCCCTTCTTCCAGCGGAACATTATCCTGATACAACTGTACATTCCAACCTTCATTACCGACAGAGCTAATAATTGCCCTAAATTGTTCATCATGACTTTCAAAATCTGCCGAGCCAAGTTCATACGCTCCATAGCCCCAGCCTGCCAGGCCGTTAAATACGCCGTTTAAAATCAGGTTTCCTTCAACTTCATCGGAACTTACTTTTTTCATAACTACATTATCAATATAGACGTTCACGTTGCTTCCGCCCAGATTGAACCTAAGTTCTCCGTTCTTGTCCGAATCTTTGTCCATTGTAAACTCAAATTCGTATATCTTGCTCTCTTTGCTTACTTCAAAAGTTGTCGCAAAAATGCTGTTGTGGAGATTGCTTGCAATTTCCACCTCAATAGTTCTCGTATTTGCCGCACTGGCTTCGAAGCTAACCTTGTAGGTCTTGCCGTTTTCAATATTAATTCCCGGCTGAACCAATCTTATGGCTCCCTTCGACGTTCCGCCTTTTTCTATTCTTGTTTCAAATCTGCGCTCATTAACATCGCTTCCAATATAGTATGTACCTTTGCAGTGCCATCCACAACAAAATTCCAGAATCCCATTCTGTTCGGACCTTGGTCAAAGGTACCGTTGTATATATAGTTGCCGGAAAGAAGCGGAGGTCTTGCTATTTCGGAAGGATCTATAACCGGCGCATTTTCTGTTTTAATCAGTTTAACATTGTCAATCCAGACATCATTATTGTTCAATCCCATATTAAACTCAAACCGTGCCTTAACATCGGTATCATCTTTCATGGTAAACTCAAACTCATAGTTGGTCATCTCTGTTGAGACATCAAACGGTGGAATAGCCGCGTAATCTTTCCATCCCCTGTCGCCGTCTCCGCCTATTTTCAGTTTTACCTGCCTTGGATTTTCAGCTTTCATGTCAAAAGATGCTTTGTATTTTGCGCCTTTTTCAAGATGAATCGGAGCTTGAAGCAATTGTACGCCGTAGTCGGTTGTCCCTCCGTTTTCTATCTGTACGTGCATAACACCTTCCTCTACATTGACTGTCGCAGCTCCACCGGATGCTGTTAAGAATGTCCAGTAAGACGTATATGGAACGCCTTCCACACCAACTGCTGCAGAATCATCCACATCAAAACCGCCGTTATAGATATAATTGCCGTCCCCAAGAGGCTCTCTTGGCTTCATTTCTTCCTTTGCCGGTTTTTCCCTGTGAGGATATTTGCTCTTTTGATATACTCTTACATAGTCCACAACCATTTGCTGCGGGAAAACTGTCGTTTCATCAGGATATCCCGGCCAGCCGCCACCAACGGATATATTGAGAATCAAGAAGAAATTCTGGTCAAAAGGTGCGGGATAAGTGTAATCATCAGCAAGGTACGGGTCTCTCGAATACCAGTCATTAGCGACATGATACAGCTTGCCGTCTATATACCAGCGTATTTCTCCCGGTTCCCATTCAATCGAATAAACATGGAAATCATCGGCAAAGGTCTGGCCTTCCGGCAAGGTATACGTTCCCTGGGACTCTTTATGAGGCTCTCCAAAATGGATCGTTCCATAAATTTTATCAGTCTCGTGGCCCAAAAGCTCCATAATATCTATTTCGCCACACTTTGGCCATGTTCCGTAGAAAGGTTCGTCTTCCGGCATCATCCAGATTGCAGGCCATATACCTTGTCCCTGTGGCATTTTTGCCTAATTTCAAATTTTCCGTACTTCCATGATTTTTTGCCTTTGGTAATCAGTTTTGACGACGAATAATGATAAGTCTCACCGCTTGGTTCCGTAATATCTTCTTTTCTGGCTTCAATAACCAACGCGCCGTCTTTGATATAGGCATTGTTTTGTGTGTAAGATTGTACTTCTCCGTTCCATCTTCCGTTGGTCGGGTCGTCATAGCTCCAATTAGCCATGTTTATTTCAGGACTGTCAAACTCATCGCTCCAAACCAGACGCCACTCTTCATTCGGATTCTTGGTTGGTGCAGGATTAGTCGATGAGCCCGGGCTACCTGTATTTTGATCGTTTTCCGCACCGGGTACGTCGGAAGGATCGGATTCTTCTTCAGTTGATATCAGTTCCCCGTCTACAATATAGTTCTTTGGCGATTTTTCTATTGTCTTTCCATTTATTTTAATCCTTTGGCCGGATATTCTCAGTTTCATTTTTGCCTCTTTGGTTTCCAGCAAGGCATCATCCGCCAAAACATCGACCTGTTCGAAATCGCCGACAAATATTATTTCATTGCGGGATGAAAGTTGGGAATCGACTGTAACCTTTTTAAAGCCGTCACCCGTCAATTCTTTTTCTTGAAGTTTTGCACCGGATTTAACAACAACACTTTCAACCGAGCTATTGCCGGAAGTTACAATTCTAACCCCTGTTTTATTGACAACAACCCTGTTTACTTTAGTATTTATTAAATGTATGCTGTCGCTTCCTCCGCCATTTACGAAAACCGTTCCTTTTACATCTACACCTTCAAGGACGACATCGCCGTTTTGAATTCCCTGAGCAAGATATAAATCACCATTTACTACGGTATCTTTTAAAGCAACTCCTTCGGTATTAATCAACGCGTTTCCGTTTATTTCTTCATCTTTATAGTCTCCTTTGCCATTATACAAAGAAGGAATAATTCGATTTAGAATTTTTATTGTTTCCGCACGGGTAATGTAGTTGTCCGGCCTGAAAGTGCCATCTTCATAACCTGCTATGTAGCCTTTTTCAATCAACGCACTAACTGAATCTTTTGCGTATTCCTTTACCAAACCCCCATCTTTAAACTTGCTTGTATAATTGCTACCGCTTTGTATTTCAAAAACTTTCGCGATTATTACAACGGCTTCTTGTCTTGTAATATAATTTTCAGGTTTGAAAACATTATTTCCATAGCCTGCAATATATCCCGCCGTCCTGGCCTTTAATATTTCGCCAGAATACCACTTTGAATTTTCGACATCCGAAAACTGTTCCTGGCTTAATTCATAAAATCCAAAAACCTTGTTAATTAATGTGACAAACTCGGCTCTTGTGATATTATTATCAGGTCTTATCGTTCCATCCTGGTAGCCCAGTAAAATACCTTTTTCCATCCATTTACTCAAGTCTTCTTCAGCCCAATGGCCTCTAATGTCATTAATTCCATCAGATGCTTGTATGGATATTGGCGACCAGGCTGATAATAACAGCATAATTATCAGTGCTGCCGACAATAATCTTTTATACATTTTTTACCCTCCTACAAATTTAATAAAATTATAATAAATACCCCCGGGGTAATTATTATTTATAAAAATGTACTCGCGTACATTTTTGGGTAATTATATGTGCTGAAAGCAATTAATTAAAATTCCAAAGCCCGCTTGGTTGAATCCCGGATTATCAAATTGGTCCTAACCCTGATTTCTTTTTGTTTAAAATGTTTGTGCTTGCAAAAGTATTTCAATGACTGAATACATTCTTCGGCGATATGTTCCAACGGCGCGTTCACAGTTGTCAATGTAGGAATGATATAGTTTCCGATTGCCGTATTATCAAACCCAATTACAGATATATCCTCAGGAACACTCAAGCCCGTTTCTTTTATGGCTTTAATTGCGCTAATGGCCATTACATCATTGGCACAGAAAATAGCCGTTACGTTCTCTTTTAATATATCATGCGCAAGTTTATAGCCGCTGTCATCAAGAAAGTTGCCTTCACGAACCAAATTTTTGTCAAAACCCAACCCTGCATCTTCCAATGCTTTCCTGTATCCTTCATAACGCTCTATGCCCGAAAGTTTTCTAAGGTCTCCGGATATATGCCCAATTCTGGTATGCCCCAATTTAATCAAAAACTGTGTCGCATTGTAAGCCCCCTCAAAGTTGTCCAGGTTTACAACCAACCGGTTTGGCCTTTTCACCACCCTTTCTGATTGACGGTCAATAATAATTGTAGGATATTGCAGTATAATATCATCATCAAGTTGGATCTCGTCATTGAATGCGCCGATAAAAATGCCGCTGAAAATGGTTCTGCTCATGAAAAGATTTCTAATTTCACTCAGCTGTTTCTGTGAAGTTATAATTGACACCAATACTTGAAAACCGAAATTGTTTGCCTGGTCTATTATCAGATTTATCAGCTGCGAAAAGTATGTACTTTCCGAAACCCTTGATTTTGAGTCAGATATATCAATATCCAAAACAAACAAGCCAATTATGTTGCTGTCTATCCCGGCCAAACGCCGGGCCGGCGCTATCGGAACATAATTTTTTTCTTTTATCACTGCCAGAATCTTTTGCCGTGTTTCCTCTTTCACGTTGGGACTGTTGTTAATAACCCTGGATACAGTAGCTCTGGAAACACCACATAATTTTGCTATTTCTTCGCTGGTCATCCTCCACCTCGCATAAAAAATTTGAATTAACAGTACCACTTCGAGACAAAAACTTCTTTTCAAACAGCTATTGCATTTTCAAAATCTCTCCATTACATTTTATCACAATATTTCAATACAAAGAAAATTTCCCGTTTACATCTTATATTGATTTTGCCTCATATTAACTTGCATATTAACAACTCATATACTACAATTCACAAACTTTTTTATAAAACATGTAATTTTAACAATCAAACTTTTCTTCTTGTCAGTATATTTATTAATTCTTTGGAAACAGGCTTTCTCTCATCATTATAAATTTCAAAATCCATCTGTTTGTAGTTCCATACCGCGCCGCCAATATCATACTCTTCCAAAAGGCTTATATAATCTTCATGCCATTTTATCCTGGACTCCAAGTCGGCAATGGCAATTACGCCAAACTCCCCGCAATATAGTTTGCATTTTTTCTTTTCTCTGAACTCAATTGCAGGCTTTAAATCTTTGCGCAAAAGCTCTTTGTTCAGCTTTAGATTATTCAATTCCATCATAAAACTGTACTTAGGATTATTTTTCACAAACTCTTCAATTCCTTCATACTGCCCCGGATACTTAACAGCCCTGTTGTATGCCATGGCACTTTCCGACCAGTGAGCTTTCTGATGAGTAAAGAAAAAAGGATTGTAAAAATGAAAGTTGTAAATTATGTACTCATCATCAATATCTGCAAGGTTTTTAAGCTCATCGGGACTGTTATAATTATTGCCCCCAATGTAAATCCACCTGGTAGGATCAATTTCTCTGATTGCCTTTACACACTCGAGCATCAACTTATTCCAACGGGTACTGTCAGGCTCAACAATTTCATTTAGCAGCTCAAAGGCAATATGCTCCCTTTCTTCTATATAACGCTTTGTCAAAAACCTCCATATGTCAACAAATCTCTTTTGCTGCTGGGGATTTTCAAATAATGTATTTGTCTTTAAGTCTTGAAAACGGTACCCCGGCGCATGATGCATATCCAAGAGAAGACCTAAGTTGTATTTTTTGCACCATTCAAGACAGCGGTCAATATAAAAGAGTCCCTCTTCTCTATATTCGCCCACATTGTCGTCAGACTCGATAATAGGATAATCAAAGGGTACTCTAACATGATCAAATCCCGATTCGGCAATAGTAGCAATATCCTTTTCCGTAATAAATGTATCGAAATGTGTTTTGCTAAAGACTTCGTACTGTGATATCCATCCGCCTAAATTTATACCGGCTTTAAAACTAACCATTTACTTCCTCCTAAACATTGTCTATTAATATTAAGTATTTTTTGATTTGAAATGCAAAACCCTTGGAAATACAAGTCCAAAGTATTTAACATATTTTTGTGTTATATAAAATGTACGCGCGTTCATCTAATTAAATTATACCACGCTTGGATAATCTTTGTCCAGCCTTTCTTTCCCTCTGTGCAATTGATGCCCTCTCTTTTTCATCAAAATTTCAATTTTTTCTCTTATTTTTCATCCATCTTTTCCTGGTAGTTTTTATAATAGTATTAATGAAAAGGATTTAGGCAACACGACTAGTATTGCTAAATCTTTTCAAAACAACATACCAATTATTCAAAAGGAGGATGTAAAATGCAAAAGAAAAAAGTTTTTGCAGTTGTTGCAAGCTGCTTGCTCCTAATCTCTGTTATCATGAGTATGCCAATACCGGCATATGCTGGAGCAACCGGAGTGCCGGGAGACCCAACTGTAAAAATGACAGACAGAAACGGCGTAATCACTTGCACCATGGTGCTTTTGTCCGGCGAAAACAATGCTACCCAATGGAGACTATATGAGAACGGTAAAATCATTCAATGCGGTACAGCAGTAGACAATACACCCAATGGACAGATGATTACAACAGAGCCGTTTACAAGGCCGGCAGGACAGTATAAATACAAATGCGAATTGATAAACAAGTACGGTTCAACTTTTAGTCGTGAGACAACTTTAACAGTAAACCACGGCTATATCGAGGAAGTTCCTCAGGCAATATTTACAGAAAAATTTGAAAACGGAGCAAACGAGTGGACCGTTGTAAGTTCCAACCCCGGTTCAAATGTTCAAATTGAAGAAGGTACCGGTGTTTACGGTTCAAAATGCGTAAAAATATCTTCACCTACAGTCGCCACCGATACTGCATATACAAAAACAATTAGCGGTCTTACAGTCGGTGAAAAATACAGATTGACTGCATATGTTAAATACCAAAATGTAGTCAGAGACCCCAATTCCAATTACTGGCCTGTCATAGGACTAATGTTTGCATATATCCCACATGGAATTATTCAAGCGAATGGGAAAACTTAGGCACCTTCTATCCTGGTTGGAAAAAAATATATGCGGAATTTACAGCATCAACAACCAGCGTTGATATTGCCGTACGTCTCGGTTACACAGGCAGCAAAGTAACCGGAACGGCCTGGTTTGACAATGTAACGTTGGAGCATTTGCCAAAGTATACATTTATGGAAAGTTTCGAAAATGGCCTTCCTTCCGGTTGGGAAAAAAGGTCATCAAAGCATGAGAATTCTTTAGCAACAGTAGAAATTGAAACAGGGACAGGCCTAAACAACGGTAAATGTCTTAAAATAAGTTCATTAGAACAAGACGAAGATGTTGGATACGCAAAAACTCTCCAGCTTGCTCCAAACAGCTATTATAAGCTCAGTGCCTATATGAAGTATGAGAATGTAACAAATCAATATATCGACTATAGCGGCGATACCCCAGAGATCCGCCGCAAAAGTGACGGAGCCAATATTTGTCTTTATAACGGTGAAGCGATATGGAATCGAACAGCCACGGCAACCGGAACAGATACTTCATGGAAAGAAGTAAGCCTGCTTTTCAAAACCCCGGAATCCGGCATAGTAATGATCGGTTTGCGGTTAGGGTTTTTCTTCAGTGAAACCAAAGGAACGGTATGGTTTGACAACGTCAAGGTAGAACCTGTACCTTCCGACTATATTTACGAATCCGAACATTTTGATGCTTGTTTTGACGCTTCCGATACGCAGTATACAACAAGAGAAGGCATTATCAACTGGTTGTCCGACTTAGACAAGGTATATGTTTTGATGAAAGAATTTTCCGGAAACAGAATACCTTTTAACGGCAACAAAATAGGAATATTGGCATCAGACGGTCATCCGAGCGGTTCTGCATCTTATGCGGGAAATCCAATAATGTGGTTTAAAAGCAGCAACGAAAATCCTGTGGCTAATCAGCTAAAAAGATCTTATGAAAACGGCGATTTGTCATTTGCAATTTTGCATGAAATAGGACATAACTTCAATCTCGGAAATACCAGCTGGAACTGGAATGACGAAATGTTTGCCAATTTCAGAGCATATTATGCCGTTGACCAATTGGAAAAGATGCATCTAAACAACATGGGGCCAATGCCCGTTGTTTATAATGACCCAAATATACGCCGCGAAGGTACTCAGCTCAAATATTACTATCTTTCAAGATATATTCAGACTATGTCTCGAGGAGAATTCCATCATGACGGATTAATGTATAGACTCATTGAAGTTCAAGAAGAAATAGGCTGGGAACCCTTTTTGAAAACCATACAATACTTATCCTCTAATGATTTCAGCGACAAAAATGACATGGAGAAATTTGATCTCTTCTATTCCAAACTGTCCGAATATTCACAACGGCCGGTAAGCGAATTAATATCCGATTACGATAAGTCAGTAGTTAAAGCATACTGGGATAAACACAAATCACTGTTTACACCATAAAAATTATAGGAAAGTTTGGAGCTTCAAAAATTTCCACTTTTAAAAGCACCGGAGCAAAAAATCTCCGGTGCTTTTTTAAAATTAGTTATAAATAGTATTCTGTCATGTCGCTGGGTTTTAGCTCAAATTCAGCAAAAACCCTGTCCCTGATTTTTAAGAAATCGCTTCCGGTTCTGTCTCTTTTCCTTGCCAGAGGCACTTCTATTATGCTCTTTACTTTTCCCGGGCTTGGAGTCATTATCACTATTCTGTCCGCTAAAAAAACTGCCTCCTCTATGTCATGGGTGACAAAAATTATTGTTTTTTTGTTTTCCTGCCAAAGCCTTTCTATCTCATCCTGCATGCTCATACGAGTCATTGCATCGAGGGCCCCAAGCGGCTCATCCATAAGAAGTATCTCAGGGTCCACAGCCAATGCCCTTGCCAGAGCCACTCTCTGCTGCATTCCTCCGGAAAGCTGGGATGGATGATGCTTTTTGTATGCCGAAAGCCCGACAAGTTCAATATATTCTTCCGCAATCTGCTGTCTTTTCTTTTTGTCTATATTCTTGCTTTCCAGTCCAAGCTCAACATTTCGAAGAACACTTCTCCAAGGAAGCAGCCCATAGTTCTGAAATATGGTAATTCTATCTACAGACGGTTTTGTAACGATTTCTCCGTTAACTTTAACAACGCCCGAGGTGGGTCTGTCAAAACCGGCAATCAAATTTAATAATGTTGTCTTTCCGCACCCGCTCGGTCCTAAAAGGCAAATAAATTCACCTTTCTTTATTTGCAAATTCACCTTTTCAAGAGATACCGTTCTTTTGCCTTTAAAAGTGTATTCTCTTGATGCTCCCTCTATCGAAATATACATATCAGTTCCTCCCCCTCCGGGATATTCCCCACTGCTTTTCAATGCCGGTTTCAAGGAGTTTTATAAGCCTGTCCAGCAAAAGTCCCAGGGCACCAATAAATATTATTCCTGCCAAAACCAAATCCGATCTCAAAGAATTTCTTGCATCTATAATAAGATATCCCAAACCGGACTGGGCACCTACCATTTCTCCAGCCACCAGGAATACCCAGGCTGATCCTAAAGCCAAATGCAGCCCGTTTGCAATCAACGGAAAAGCCGCCGGAAGAATAATTTTAAAAAGCATCTGCGGCTGCCGGATTCCAAAGTTGTCAGCCACTTTCAAATAAATTGCATCTACATTTCCCACTCCGGAAACGGTGGAAAGAAGAATCGGGAAAAACCCGGCTATGAAAATAATGACAACTGCAGGAGTATCTCCTATTCCAAACCACAGGACAATAAAAGGGAACCAGGCTATAGGTGAAACCGGCCTTAATACCTGCACCACCGGCTCAATAAAAGACCATACGCTTTTATTCCAGCCAAGCAAAAGTCCTAAAATTATTCCTGCAGCTATTGCCGCCAAATACCCGATAAAGAACCGGGTAAGGCTAACCCTAAAATGGGTAAATAGAGTTCCGTCCTTTATCAATTCCGCCATTCCTTCAAGAACTTTGGCCGGCGAAGGAAGAAGTGACGGCTCGTATCTTCCCGACAGCACCGCCAATTGCCAAATACCTATAAGCACAGATATGCTTACAACAACCTTCAATGTCTTTTTTAATATGTCCATTCTCATCACTTCACTTCACCTATAAATGTATTGTCAACAAACTCGCTGTACTTAGGAGGATTTTTTGAAAGTCCCATTTCCACCATGTATTTTGCAAGCTCATTATAGTCCTTTTCTTCGAGCTTAAGGTTATCATAGGAAATCCACTTAAGGGACAAATCCAGTACCAGTTCTTCTGCTTTTAAGTAGCTTGTAGCAATATCGCGGATTACCTCGTCTTTTGATTCGGCTTTTTCCCCTGCTTTTATGTATTCCCTGATGAATTCCTCAGCTATAGCCTCGTTATTCTTTATAAATTCATTTCTAAGAATCAACCCGCAGCACACAGAATCTTCCCATAAATCCTGGGATTCAAATAATGTCTTTCCTTTATCCACTGCCACCGATTTGGCTCCAAAGGGTTCTGCCACGCAATAACCGGATATTCTGCCTTCTGCCAGGCAGCAGCCATTTCCGGAGGCGGAAGTTCGACAACATTTACATCGCTGTATGAAAGACCATGGTTTTTCAGCATGATATGCAGAAGAATATTGTGGGTGGAAAGCTTGCTGGGTATGGCAAAACTCTTTCCCTTCAAGTCCTCAACCTTATTGATATCTTTAGAAACCACCACAACATTTCCGTCTCTGTGTCCTAAGGCAACTGCCTTTAAATCAATACCTTGTTCTTTTGCTTTCATTGCAAGCTCTACAAGCATGGACGCACCATCCACTTTTCCGGAGTTCAAAGCATCCACCAGTTCTGTCCACGAACCGAACTTTACAAGCTCCAGTTTAAAATTCTTAAAGTTCTCCTTTGCAAGTTCATTCTCCACATAAAGGGGAAGGGCATGGGTAATAGGCAAATAAGCAATCTTTATTGTTTTAACTTCCTTATTGTCATTTGACCCGTTATTTACTGTCCCGGCCGTCCTGTCTCCATTACTGCAACCTGCAAGGCTTAATATCATCAACACCAGCAGAGTGAAAATCACTGCTTTTCTTCTCATATTCATTACCTCCCTCTGAAAATCTGCCTTCTCAAATATGCTTTATTTCCACATCAAAGCCTTTCTCTTTTCATTAATATCTGAAATTATCCTGTCTGACAGCTTCAGCGGGTCTACTTCCACTACCATAACAGCTCCTAATGTTTTTTCCGTATCTTCAAACAAATATTTCATCACATTTTTAGAACCTTGCACAGGCGGATAAACCGAATGGTAAGAGTTTATACCTAAAAGTCTAAATCCAAGGGCTGCGCCCACTCCCTTTTCGTTGGACCATTCGGGACTTGCAAACGCAAAAGGCATATCTTTTATATCCTTTTTCAGGCTGTCGGCCAATGCTCTGAAAATGCAGATGCCCTTGCATTGTCAAGACATTCCCCCATATGCCATACAGGAGGCAAATCCGGTCCCAAAAATCCTCGGATTCCCTCACCGGCTTTTTCCAAGGCTTTGGCATTACAGTAGCCCAGCTTGAGAAGGGGAAAGGATGCACAACCGTTGGTAAGCACAAGGATATCGTTTTCAATCAGCTTTTGCGCTACATCTGCTATTGCTTTTTCGTACATAACCCTGGGGTTGTTGCAGCCAACAAGATTTACCACACCACGGATTTTACCTTCCTCCAAAGCCTTCGCAATTACATCTATGCTTCCGAAACGGACGGCAGCATACTCCACGGAAAAGCCAATTTCCGCATCCACCTCATACTTTGGAATAAAGACCGGAACATCTCTTCTTTCCTCAAAACTTTGAATGGCTCTCTTAACAATAGTTTTCGCCAAGGCCTCCGTTTCGTGCAAATTCGAATGGTCATGGTCGTAGCCATAATGCTCTGCCCCGGGAAGCCTTGCAGAATCACTGGTTGTAACCACTGTAGTTTTAAAGCATTTTGCAACATCCATAATTGACGGAAATACATCCTGAACATCCGCCACCCACAAATCAATGGCCCCGGTGCCGAGAACCAATTCCGCACCGATTGCATTGGATAGAGGAATAACACCTCCATAGCGGTACATTGCCGAAAGTCCCGAGCAACATATTCCATAGAACTGTATTCCCAAGGCTCCCTTTTCTTTAGCCAGTTGTATAAATTCCGGGCTTCTTCCCTGTTTTACTATTTCACTAACCAAAAGAGGAGAATGCCCGTGAACGGCAATGTTGACATAGCCTTCCATAAGAGCGCCTAAATTTGCTTTAACAGTGCTCCTTGCAGGCAAGCCAAACAAACTGTCCATTGCAATTGAAGAGCCCAAAACGCTGCTCCATGCAAAAGCCAGACCGCACCTTAAGAGCTGCTTCATAATATTCTCCCAATCTCCATCCGTTCCCGTAGTTGTGCGATGAAGGGCTTCAAATACTTCGTGATAAGCTCCTATAGGAAGAATATCTAAGTTTTTCCACTTTTCAATCCTTTCCTTTGTGGCAAAAGCCTTTAATGTCTTATGCTCTCCCGGAACTGTCCTTGACAAATCCTCAAGAAGAATTTCTGCAACTTCTACTGCCAGCTCTTCCTTGGACTTGCCTTCAACGGATATGCCCAATTGAACGGCAGATTTTCTAAGCTTTGCTTCTCCTGCAACAGGTATGTTAAGTACTCCTTCTCCGGCCGACTTTAGCGCCAGCATTATTTCGCGCCCTCTTGCTCCATGAGCTGCAACGCCTGCTGCTACCCACCTTAAAAGGTTTCTTGCAACAATAAGGTCTGCATCTGCTCCGCACACTCCTCGAGGACTCTTCTTCGTCACTCTGCATGGTCCCATATTGCAATTTTTACAGCAGACACCCGCAATCCCAAAGTTACAGTGGGGCTTTTGGCTGTCAAAGCGGTCAAAACACGTCTCACAGCCTTGCTTTTCCATATGTAAAAGCATTTCTCTTACTGCAGGATCCGGAGTATTCTCTATAACATTTGCCTTTGACGGAAAGCTCTTCTTGTATTCATTAACGGCATTATTGTAATCGTCAACAAAGGAATTTTGATGGTGGTGATGCCCCTGTGCATTATCAAAATGCCTGTGGTGGTATCTTATATCTTTATAAAAATTCATATCCGCACCTCACTCTATGTCTTACTATCCCTATATGTTTACTCATGTTTCAATTATACAGTATATAGGTATGAATAGTCAACAACTATTTCCCATTATTCCTATTTGTTTTGTTGTATTTATGGTAAAAAAATCAAAGTACGCCTTACCTCAACACGAAAGCCCGTCTACAGCCTTTTTGATTCTTTCCAGCCCTTCCAACAAAACCGTTCTCGGGCAAGCGAAATTGAGCCTCTGAAAACCAAGGCCTTCTTTGCCAAAGGCAAATCCGTCATTTAAGCCGACGCCGGCTTTGTTGACAAAAAAGTCCTTCAGTTGTCCCGCCGGAACTTTAAGCCCGTTGCAATCAAGCCATGCAAGATATGTTGCTTCCGGCCTTATAACTTTTATTTGAGGGATATTTTCTTTAAAATACTCCTCCAGCGTATTTAGATTTTCTTCAAGATATACAAGCAATTCATCCAGCCACTTCTCACAGCTTGAATATGCAGCCTCAGCTGCCACAAGTCCGAATATATTCAGCATATTGGCTCCGTTTTTGCTTAACGTGCTTCTAAATTTCGCCCTAAGCCCCGCTTCGGATATTATTACCGCAGACACCGAAAGTCCTGCAATATTGAAGGTTTTTGTCGGAGACACCAGTGTGATGCAGTTTTTAAAATCATCCTCTATCAATGACGCAATCGGAATATGCTTATGTCCTTTAAACACCAAATCCGAATGTATTTCGTCCGAAACAAGAATCACATTGTATTTTTTGCAGAGCCTCAATACTTCTTTTAGTTCATCAATCTTCCACACCCTCCCTATCGGGTTGTGGGGACTGCAAAAATCATCATTTTTACATTATCCGAAAGCTTTTTTTCAAGGTCTTCAAAATCAATCCCATAATGCCCGTTATTATCCCTTAAGGAATTTGTCACCAACTCCCTTTCATTATCTATGATACTGTTATAGAAAGGGTAGTATATGGGAGTCTGCATTAAAACCTTGTCCCCGGGTTTTGTGTATGCAAGTATTGCTGTATTTACCGAAGTAACAACCCCCGGACTGTAAGAAATCCACTTCTCGTCTATCTGCCAGCCGTGCCTTTTTTTCATCCAACCGGCCAAAGCTGCCGAAAGCCTCTCCGATGCCTCGGTATAACCGAATATTCCATGCTGGGCCTCTGTATTATGGCCTCAGAAATAATAGAAGGTGATTTAAAATCCATATCGGCAACCCACATGGGCAAAATGCCGGATTTGCCGAATCTTTGTTTGCAATAGTCCCATTTGAGACTATCGGTATTTTTTCTATTTACAACTTCATCAAATATACTGCTCATAAAATCCCCCCTATTCCAAGGCCTGTTCAAGGTCGGCAATTATATCCTCAGCCTCCTCAATTCCCACCGAAAGCCTTAAAAGTGTATCGGTAACTCCGATTCTTTGCCTCATTTCCTCCGGTATAGCTGCATGGGTCTGAACGGTAGGATAGGTAATCAAGCTTTCCACACCGCCAAGGCTCTCGGCAAACATTACAAGCTGTACCTTTGCCAAAACCCTCTCCACAGTTTCAACATCTTTTGCATTAAAAGAAATCATGGCACCAAAACCGGAAGCCTGAGATTTCGAAATTTCATAGCCTTCATGTTCGGGCAATCCCACGTAGTTGACCTTTGTGACATTTTTATGGGTACAAAGCCACTTTGCAATTTTCATGGCATTTTGCTGCTGCTTTTCAAGACGTACCCCCAAGGTCTTTATTCCTCTTAAAATCAGCCAGCTGTCAAAAGGTGCCAACACTGCCCCTTCCGATTTTTGAATGAGTTTAAGCTTTTCGGACAACTCTTCATCATTAACTACAATAAGACCTGCCAATGTATCGTTGTGCCCCCAAGATACTTTGTCCCGCTGTGAACCACAATATCCGCTCCCAGTTCCAAAGGCCTCTGAAAATATGGTGTAAGGAAAGTATTGTCCACAATCAAAAGTATTTTCCTGTCTTTTGAAAATTCCGATATTGCCCTTAAATCGGCCACCTTCATCATCGGATTTGTGGGAGTTTCTATAAAAAATGCTTTGGTATTGTCTTTCACAGAGTTTTCTATATCTTGAATCTTACTGGTATTAACGTAGGAAAACTCCAAACCGTATTTTTTATATATTTCCTCAAACAGTCTGTAAGTACCACCATAAAGGTCATCCGAAACAACGATATGATCTCCCGGTGTGAAGAGAGAAAGTATGGTGGATACTGCCGCCATACCGCTGGAAAAGGCAAATCCAAACTTCCCGTTCTCAATATTTGCAATGGTGTTTTCAAGCTCTTCCCTTGTAGGATTCTGCAAGCGCGAATAATCATAACCCGTAGTCTGATGCAGCGCCGGATGCCTGAAAGTAGCACTTTGATATATGGGAAAGCTAACCGCCCCCGTATGCGGGTCATAGCATTTTGAGCCATGTACCACCTTTGTACCTATACTATATTTCAACACATTCCCATCCCTCATCATCCTCTCTTTATTTTATTGCAACCGCTTCAATTTCTATTAATACTCCCTTCGGGAGCTTTGATACTTCAACACATGACCTTGCAGGATAAGGCTCTGAGAAATACTTAGCATAAATCTCATTTATTTTTGCAAAGCTGTCCATGTCCTTTATAAACACAGTAGTTTTTACCACTTTGTTCAAGCCGCTGCCGGCTGCTTCAAGAACATTTTTCAGGTTTTTTAGCACCTGCTCTGTCTGTTCCTCAATACCTCCGCCAACCACTTCTCCGGTTTGCGGATTAATGGGTATTTGTCCCGATGTGTAAACAAACGAGCCCGCAACAATCGCCTGTGAATACGGCCCGATTGCCTCAGGGGCTTTATCGGTTTTTATAACCTCAATAGACATTCTAACAATCACCGCCTTCATTTCCCGAGTATTCCAATATGTTTTATATTATAGTACTACATATACTCCCTTGTCAATAAACGCTTATAAATAATTTTTGACGGTTAATTTTCGATTTGTCAAGAATTATTGCTTTTCCGGGTCCTTCACAGCCTCTTCTCTGGAAAGCTTACAAAGATTGCATTTATGTATTTTGTAGAATCTGTAAAGAAGGGAATCCAGCTCCCTTTCGGCTTTCTCAAGCTCTTGCTTTTTAAGGCAGCAATTACTATGACATTGAGCTTTCAAAACAATATTTTTCAATTCAATTTCTTTAAGCAATTCTTCAACTCCTTTTGTCATGAGCAACACCCCTTTATAGAAATATTGATTATATATGAATCAGCAATTCCACTTAGCGCGCATTAGGTTCCACTTTTTATCCCTTTCTGTAATTATCCTCTCTATGTCCTCTTTTGTGAGATGTCTAAATCTTGACTGTTTTTTCAAATATTCCTCTACCGAAGTAAATTCCTTGGGATTTTTATTCAACGTAAACTCATTGTTTTCATACTCTGCAAGATACCAAAGGCCGCAATCCACCACTTCCTTGGCTATGTCAACGGCACTGTCGGAAGGAGCTCCCCACCGGTGGGACATGGGGCAAAAACATGAATATAAGAAGTCCCGTCCACCTGTGAAGCTTTTTGTATTTTATTTATAAAATCCTAAATATAGCCTATACTTGCTGTGGCAGCATAATCGATACCGTGAGCGGCAACAATTTCAAACATATTCTTTTTTTGCGTCAAAGTTCCGGGAATGTTGTCACCTGCCGGAGTGGTTGTAGTCCTTGCTCCATAAGGAGTAAGGCCGCTCTTTTGTATTCCTGTGTTCATGTACGCTTCATTATCGTAGCAGATGTAGATGATTTTATCTTTTCTGTCTATGGCTCCCGATAATGCTTGAATACCTATGTCCGCAGTTCCTCCGTCACCTGCAATTCCCACCACATGATAGTCCTTAAGCCCCAACGCCCTTGCTCCCGCCGCAATGCCCGAAAGCATGGAGCTGTTCCCGCAAAAGTGGAAATAATTGCGTTGTTTGTAAAGCAAAGCTGAGGGTAAACAAAACCTACAGCGGACATACAGCCTGCGGGAACTACCGTAAAGGTTCTTTCACCCAGCACCTTTAAAACAAGCCTTACCGCAATGCTTCCGCCGCATCCCGCACATGCTTTGTGACCGTAAAAAAACTCCTTGTCAGTGATATTCCTGACGTTTATCGTCCCTGTCACATTACTCATCTATAGATACCCCCAGACTTAAAAACTTAACCCGATTTTTTGAAATACCCAAAGATGCTTCTCTTAAATCATAGAATGTATCCCTTATGCTTTCTTTGGAAATATCCCGTCCGCCAAGGCCGGCTATAAAGTTCAAACTCCGTATATTCGCACCGGCTTTTGAGAGGGCAGAATTGACATTGGTAAATACCGTCCCCTCATATCCAAAAGATATATCCCTGTCTATTACTCCCACAGCCTTTGCATTCTTAGTTATTTCTATTATCTCTTCTTCGGGAAACGGCCTCATAAAACGTATTTTTAACACCCCTGCTTTAAAGCCTTCTTGTCTTAGCTCATCCGCTACAGCTCTGCACGTTCCGGTAGTACTGCCAAGGCTTATCATAATAAAATCGGCATCTTCGCACAGATATGCGTCAACAAGTCCTCCATAGCCTCTGCCGAAAGCCTTTTTGAAAGACTCATCCACTTCTTTTATTACCTCCTTTGCATCCAATACAGCCTTGTGCTGCTGGTATTTAAACTCCGTGTTGTCCGCCGGTGAAGAACTAAATCCCATGTTCTTCGGATTTTCCAAATCCATTTTGTAAGGTGTTTCAAAAGGCGGCAAAAACTTATCCACTTCTTCTTTTGAGGGAATATAAACCCGCTCATAGGTATGAGTAAGCACAAAACCGTCGAGATTCAACATAACAGGGGTAAGAACCTTTAAGTTCTCCGCTATTGCATAAGACTGAATCACCATGTCCAAACTTTCCTGGGCATCCTCCACATATATCTGTATCCAGCCGCAATCAAGCTGAGACAAGGAATCTCTGTGGTCCCCGTATATGCTCCACGGCAGCGCAAGGGAGCGGTTGGCATTCATCATTACAATGGGGAACCTTCCTCCACTGGCATAATGAAGCACTCTGCCATATACAAAAGGCCTTGGGATGAAGTTGCCGTAAAAGTTCTTGCTCCAATACTGCTGGCTCCCATACAAGCAGACAGGCCGAGTGCTCGGATTCCACATGAAGAAATTCAGCTTTCAGGCTCCATCTTCCACCATTTCAGCCAAGCGCTCCACCACTACTGTCTGGGGAGTAATCGGATAAGCGGCAATTACATGGGGGCTTGCCAATCTTACCCCTTCTGCCACTGCTTCATTTTCCGAAAGGAATGCTTTATCTCCCATGGTTTTTCTCCTTCCTTATCATTTTAACCGCTTTCTTGGGACAAACCCTGGCACATATGCCGCACCCTTTACAAAAGGCATAGTCAATGTCCACTGCCTTCCCTTCCTTGTATATTACTCCCTCCGGACAGCAGAGATAGCAATAAAAGCATCCGGTACACTTGGTGCTTTCCACAACAGGCTTTTCCGTTCTCCAATCTGCATTTTCCGTTACAAGATGTCCGGCGGTATAGCAGGGGCCGACAGGATAATCTTTAATATGCTTAGGCTTAACATATTCCCTAAGCTTGGGCCTATTCATGATGCCACCTCCTTGCATTGAAGGAAAGTCCTTTCAACCACCTCGATATTTTTCGCAAGAAGCTCCCCTTTTAGGAAACCTTCCATTCCTTTTAGTACGGCATTTAAGTCAATAATATCCGACACAGCCACAAGTGCACCAAGCATGGCTGTGTTTGTTATGGGTTTTCCCAACACTTTTAGAGCAATAGAGGAAGCATCTACCACGGTTATTTTCCCGGAATCATACTTTGCATAAGTCTCTTGGTTTGCCGAATTTATAATGATTTTACCGTTATATTTCAGGTCATCGAAAAAGTTTTCACTAAAGAGGGTTTCATCCAAAACCACGATAAAATCACATTTTCTGATTTCGCTGCGGTCGCAAATCTTCTTACTGTCAATTTTGGTAAAGGCTAGGACAGGAGCGCCTCTTCTCTCCGGACCGAAAGAGGGAAAGGAGAGGGCATGCTTTCCGCCATATAAAACAACTGACGCCCCAAGAAGTTTTGAGGCTGTAAATCCCCCCTGCCCCCCTCTTCCATGCCATCTTATTTCTATCATTTCCATCGCTCCCTTGCTTTGTCTTTTAGTTTTTCAAGCCTTTTTAGGGCTTCTTCAAGGGTTTCTCTCTTCTTTGCAAAGTGGAAGCGAATCAGATGATTTACATTGTCCCTAAAAAAGCTTGAACCTGGAACTGCTGCAACCCCCACTTCCTTTGCCATCCACTCACAGAACTCCAAGTCGCTTGCAAAACCAAACTCCGAAATGTCCACCATTACATAATAAGCTCCCTGAGGTACAGTGTATGTAAGTCCCAATCTATCCAATCCCGACAGAAATAAGTCTCTCTTTTCGGTATAAATTCTTTTTAACTCTTCATAATAATCATCCCCAAAATTTAGGGCAACCACCGCCGCCTCCTGCAAAGGTGCGGCAGCGCCCACTGTTAGAAAGTCATGAACCTTCCTGGCCCCGTCAATAATGTGGGACGGCGCAATGAGGTATCCCAGTCTCCATCCGGTGATAGAATAAGTTTTTGACAGGGAACTGCAGGATATGGTTCTTTCAAACATCCCGGGAAGGGATGCAAAATATGTATGCTTATAAGGGGAATACACAATATGCTCATATACCTCGTCGGTAATTACAAACGCATCATACTTTTTAGCAAAGCGGGCTATGGTTTCTAGCTCCTCCAATGTAAACACCTTTCCCGAGGGATTCGACGGATTACACAAAATCAATGCTTTGGGTTTCTGTTTAAAAGCTTCTTCCAGCTCATTCACATCAAAATTGAATTCCGGGGGCCTTAAATGTACATATATCGGCTCTGCCCCGAGAGTATGGCATCTGCAGCATAATTTTCGTAAAACGGGGAAAAGACTATTACTTTATCCCCCGGATTGCAAACTGTCATCATAGCTGCCATCATGCTTCCGTACTGCCGCAGGTCACCACGATTTGAGTCTCGGGGTCAATGGGAATTCCCATAAACTTGGACTGTTTTTTTGCCAGCGCCTCTCTGAAATTCTTGGCTCCCCATGTCACTGCATATTGATGTATGCTGCCGGCTGCCACTTCGCAAAGTGCATTTTTTAATTCAATAGGAGGGTCAAAATCCGGAAATCCCTGGGAAAGGTTTATTGCCCCAAAGCTATTCGCAATACGGGTCATTCTCCTTATAACCGAATCGGTAAAATTCTCAATTCTTCTACTTAGCTTAGGCATAAGATCCCCCATTTCTCTCATCAATCAATCTCTTGGCTTTGTGGGTGGCCCTGGGGAGCTCACCATTATCCAGAATAATAACTTCCTTTGGCTTTACACCTATGCGCGTCTTTATTTTGGCGGATACTTTCTCGGCAAGTACATCTTTAGGTTCGTGATTTCCCAAAGCCCTCTCAACCTCAAGCTTGAATTTGGTTGTAAAGTTTTCTGAAATGGCAGTAATCCTGTATTCTCCCGAAAGTTCTTCCATATTGCGCACAACATACTCAATATCACTGGGGAATACATTTACTCCCGATACAATAAGCATGTCATCCAAGCGCCCTGTAATGTTTATCCGGACATGGGTACGTCCGCAAGCGCATTTCTCCTTATTTACCGTTCCGATGTCTCCCGTCCGGAACCGAATCATGGGCCTTGCAGTTTTTCTCAAAGTGGTAAATACCAGTTCCCCTCTTTCTCCTTCCGCCACCGGCTCTAAAGTATCGGGATTGATTACTTCCACCAAGATATGGTCCTCCGCCAAATGAAGACCGTTTCTCTCGCTGCACATTCCCGCGCATGCTCCGAAAATATCCGAAATTCCATAGAAATCGTAGACTTTTGCCTCCCAAAGCTCTTCAATGGCTTGCCTTGTGGCCTCAATAGAGCCTCCCGGTTCTCCTGCTACAATGATTTTGTTGATGGAAAGGTCCTTTGCAGGGTCAATTCCCTGTTTTCTGGCAGTTTCACCTAAGTACCATGCATAGGAAGGTGTCGTCCATATAACGGTAGGTTGAAACTCTTTAAGGATAAAAAGCAGCCTGTCGGAAGGAATAGCACCAGCCCAAATGCACAAAGCCCCAAGGTTTTGTGCACCTATAACGTCCGGCCCTCCCACAAATAATGTAAAATTGAGGGCATGAACATAACGGTCATTAGGTCTCATCCCAGCCGCCCAAAACAACCTGCTTTGAACATCCTGAAATTCTTCAAAATCCTTCTTTGTAAATGGGCTAAGTGTTGGAACGCCTGTTGAACCGCTGGAGGCAGATACAAACACCACTTCCTCTTCCGCCACAGCCGTCATATCTCCAAGCAAAGGTTTACTTTGCTGTCTTTCCCGCTCTATATGTTTATTCACAAAAGGAAATTTGCTAATGTCAGAAAGTTTTCTAAAATTCGACGGTTTTACCCCCGCCTTGTCAAAGGATTCCCTGTAATATTGAGATTTTTCATATGCCAGGGTAAGATGCTCCAAAAGCATATGATATTGATAATTCTCCAAATCCTTTCTTGAAATCGTCTCTATCTCTTCATTCCAAAATTTTCTGGTACTCACAAAAACACACCCCTTGTATCATTTTCTCCACCTTAGAAGATGGCGTTCTATTTTATCTGATAAAAAGTAACACCCGTTACAACAACTCCTATGAAAATAATCCCTACAATAACCCTCGGATAGTCCGCAAAATCGGAAAAATACTTTACATACCAACCCAAGCCTGAAGTTGCCCCAATCATTTCTGCAGCAGTCAAAAGAATAAAGGACATTACAAGTCCGACAGTAGCACCGCTTATAATGGAAGGCAGAGTTGCCGGCAATATCACCTGGAAAAGCATCGAACCTTCACTTACGCTCAGGGCTTTTGCCGAATCAATAATTCTTTTGTCCACATTAAACACACCATTTAGCGTGTTAATAAACACCGGCCAGAAAGCTCCGATAAAAATGATGAATATGGATGCCGCTTTAAATGTGGGAAGTATGGCAATGGCATAAGGAATATACACTATTGGAGGTATCGGTCCCAATACTTTTGTAAGCGGATTTACAGCCTTGTAAAGTCTTTTCTTCCATCCAATAACCAAGGCCAATGGAATGGCCAAAGCCAAAGCCAAAAAATATCCTGCAAACAGCAATTGAAACGAGCTTACGGTTCCTTTCAAAAGCTCCGGTAATTCCGATATCAACAGCGAAAGAATATACGAAGGGGAAGGGAAAAGCAGTTTGTCGGCCAAATCCGTTTTCGTTGTAAATATCTCCCATATTATTAAAATCCCATACACGATGGCAATAACATCGCCGATGGTCTGAAGCTTCTCATCATCCTTCTTTAATACCGCATTCAGTATATAGAAAATTTCCAGTATCAACACCAATCCAATATAATACCAGGCATTTACCCCCTCTTCGGGACGGGATAAGTTCAACCACCAATGCCGCCAAAAGCAAAGCATTTGTTAGATTGATTACTCTCCTCACAAAGAATCCCCCCTTTCCAAAACCACTTATAGAACAACCTCATCTCCGCCTATTTTTTCTATCAAGTCGTCATAGAAAAGGCTAACAAGCTTGTTTCTAAGGTTGGTATACTCTTCTGATCTTATAAGAGATGTCCTGTCCCTGGGTCTTTTAAAATCCACATTTATTTGCTTCTTAATAGTACCCGGTCCGGCTGACATTACTATAATCTTGTCTGATAAAAGTATTGCTTCGTCTATGTCATGGGTAACCAGTATTACCGTTTTTCTTTCATTTCCATTATCCCAAAGGTTTAGAAGGAGTTCTTGCAAAACCACCCTGTTTTTGGCATCTATAGCTCCAAAGGCTCATCCATCAGAAGAATTCCGGGATTCATTGCAAAGGCTCTGGCAATGGCAACTCTCTGCTGCATACCCCCTGACAATTGGGAAGGATATTTGTTCTTAAAGTTACCCAGTCCCACCAAATCCAAGTATTTGTCAGCAATCTCTTCTATCTCTTTTTTGCTTTTTTTCTTATAAACCTGCTTTAAGCCAAAAATCAGATTTTTCGGGCACTCATCCATGGAAATAAGGAATAGTGCTGAAAAACAACCCCTCTTTCTGTGCCGGTCCCCTGAATCTGCTTTCCATCCAGCAAAATATATCCGTCGGTAGGGAAGTTTAGGCCCGTCAGCAAGCTCAGCAGCGTACTTTTGCCGCAGCCGCTCGGCCCAATGATACTTACAAATTCCCCTTCGTTTATAGACATACTGATATCCTTTATGGCACAAAATCTACTATTATGGTCTTCATATTCCAAGGACACATTTGCAAGCAAATTTTACTCATAATTTTACTTCCCCTTTACTCCTTAAAATCCGCTTTTAGCTTTTTATAAACGGCATCGTCTGGGTACTCCTTAAGAACATCTTCAAGGGCAAGCTTATAGATTGAGGTGTCTATAAAATCTTCAATATTAAGGTCAGAATTGATATAACCGGACTTGTTTATTAATTCCCAGAATCTTACAACCCCATTCTTGTCGGGGTCAGGTATGCTGTGTATATGACCGCCGTATGTTTCTTGCTTTATAATGTCTTTGTCCACTTTGGCATATTTTGCAATAATATCCACTGTTTCATCCTGATTTTCCACATAGAATTTGTATGCCTTTATCAAAGCCGCGGTAAATCTTACAAAGTCCTCTTTATTTTCCTTTATTTTAGTAGAGAGAGCAACCTGGCGGCAGCAAGTATGCATTTTAACCAGTTCTCCCGAATATTTTACTATTTCAAGTCCCTGCTTTTCTCCCAGCTTTATAAAAGGAGTCCATACAATACCTGCATCAACGCTTCCTTTCTTAACAGCCTCAAGTACCGCTGCCGGTGAATCCAACTCATTAATTGTCAATTCATTCTTCCAGTCGATGCCTGCTTCCGACAATGCGGCCCTGAAAATAACATCTCCCGTAGCAAGCCTCACAGTGGCTACCGTTTTACCTTTAAAGCTGTTTAAATCCGTAAGCTCCTTAGCTTTTTCCGGAAGGGCCACAATCCCGTGTCCTTCGGTTTGCTGTCCGCCAAAAATGACAAAATCAGTTCCTTTTGAAATGAAAGTCAATGGTGCGGCCGTACCGAAGGAACCGACGTCTACTTTTCCGGAACTTATTGCATTTAAGCCTTCACCGGAATTCGTAAACAAAAACAGTTCGGCATCCAAGCTTCTTCTTCAAAATATCCTTTTTCTTTTGCTACAAAGTAAAGCACATGTCCCGGGGATGCTAGATATCCAATGTTAAATTTCTTCAATTCCTTTTTTCCATCCGGGTTTGCCGGACCGGCCTTTTGTGCACCTTGACCACCGCAACCGCTTAGAATCATGCTTGCGACCAGTAATAATACAATACTTATCGAAATTCTTTTTTTCATTTTCATCCCTCCGTAAAAATAGTGATTCTCTAAATATCGCCTTCATCCAAAAGCCTTTTATAATAGAAACCGCTATTATACAAAGCTGCCGCCGGATTGTGCCCTAGTACCCTGTCCTTGGTTATCAAGGTCGTTACAGGAGCTTTGGAGTATTTTATAAACAAGGAATCGTGTCCTACGCAAAGCCCCACAATTACATTGAGGTCCGTCTTCTCCTTGTTTAGCAGCTTTGCCTGCAAAACCGGGTTGCACAGTGCCTCGTGGCACCCTTTCTGGATTTTAAGCTCTTCTAAAATCCCAATTTCTGTTTTATCTATTGACCCAACCTTGCAAATAACACTGTAGCTTTCAAGTCCCTTTGCTTTTAATATCTTGGTAAAAATCTTTGTTTCATTCATAAGACCGATGCAGGTGGCAATTCCTATTTTCTTTGCACCTATCCTTTTGGCAAATGCAATAATCTCTTCCACTCTTGTGAGTTTCCCATAATAAGTGCCTTCAATTTCTGCCGCCGCATGGGATATTTTAGAGACCAGGCTGTCATTTCTGTAAAGCACGTTAACTTTCTCAATTTCTTTCTCCGATATGTTGGTAGTCAGGCAAAAGTCCGGAAAATTCTTTTGTCGTCTGTAGCAGTTTAAAACGCCGCAATCGGAGCAGCTAATTTTATTATCTCTATCTTTCATAACATCTTCCTCCTAGAAACTTAGGCATTTGACAAAAACCTTGTCAAAATCCTTGTAATTTGCCAACTCCAACACCTCGACGCTTTTTACAACTTCTTTCATTCCGTCTCTGTAAGTTTCATTCAAAAGAAATGCTTTGGCGCCGGACAATGAAGTGTTGCCGATAAACTCAATTTTTCCGTCAAACTCTTTGGGAAGAAGGCCTATGTTAATAAGGCTCTTTCCCCGAAGATGATATCCGAAAGAACCGGCAATAAGCACTCTATCCACATCAGTGGCCTTCACACCCTTGTTTTCCAGCAAAAATTCAATTCCTGCCCTTATAGCTCCCTTTGCAAGCTGGACCTGCCTTATATCTTTTTGGGAAAGGAAAACCTTGTCGGTAATTTTAAAAATCAATTTTCCGTCCTGCTTTACCAGTCTCCGAGCCAAATCCGGGTGTAAACTGTTTGAGCTTTCCGGATCAATAAATTGACCGTTCTTTTTAATAACTCCGTGGGCTACAAGCTCGCCCACTATATCTAAAAGCCCGCTTCCGCAGATTCCTGCCGCTTCCGTTTCACCGATAACTTTTATATTAATACTCCCCTGATCCTCAACTTCAAAAAACTCTATTGCGCCCTCACCTGCCTCATGCCGCAAGCTATGTTCATTCCTTCAAAGGCAGGTCCCGCCGCTGTGGAAGTGGCCGAAAGATTTCCATGGGAAGCTATTACCATTTCCCCGTTGGTACCTATGTCAACAAACAAAGTGATGCCCTCTTTCTTATGAAGCTGCGATGCCAAAACTCCGGAAACGATGTCAGCCCCTACATATGCCGATATAATTGGGGGCAGATATATAACTGCAAACGGTGAAATATCAATATTGTGTTGCAAAGCATTAAGATATACAGAACCATTTATTTTAGGGGTATACGGATACTTTCCCAAAGCTGCGGGATTTGCATTCGAAGCCAAATGAAGCATGCAGGTGTTGCCGCTAAAGACAATCTCATATATGTTTTTCCGCTTAACACCAGCACCTACGGCAATTTTGCCAATCATACGGTTAATCTCATGTATCAATTCAGAATACATAATCTTAAGCCCTTCTTCATCGGATGAAAACTTGATTCTTGACAATACATCCTGGGCATGGACAGCTTGGGGATTTAAGGTCGAAGAAGTGCCAACTTCCATTCCGTCGTTTAAGTTTACAAGGGAAACCACCAAGGTTGTAGTCCCTATGTCGACAACCGCCCCGTAATTTTCCTCCCTTGTATCTCCAACTTCAACTCCCAGTTCTTTTTTTCCGGCAAACACCCTGGTCATGTTTTCATAAGCAAAATATTCCTTTTTTATCAAAGGCCTTAAGCTATATCAAAGCTCTGTCCCTTGCTCAATATTTTCAGCGTGGTGTTTTGCTTGTTTTCGCTTAAATCAACCTTGATATCTCCGGTTATTTGCGCCTCGCAGGCAAGTACATACCCCAGTTTTTCTTCCTCTTCTAAAAGGCAGTGCTTGCCTTTTGCCAAAACATTCTGCAAAAATTCCCTCTCGAGCCTTACTTTACACTTTCCGCAAGTCCCCGCACCGTTGCACGGGGACTCTATTATTACCCCTGCACTTCGCGCCGCCTCAAGAATGGTGGTACCTTCTTTGACATTAATGGACTTGTTGTGCGGGTAAAAAACTACTTCTGCCATATTCTCTATGCTCCTTTACCGTTTTGGTCAGGGCTCTTATATTTTGAATTGAGGAGGAGGTACTCAAGCCACAAGCCGGAGATATTATATCTATTCCATCCTTTAGCAGGCGTTCTGTCTGTTCCCCCACTTTTTCAGGGGTTCCGAATTGAAGAAGAAAAGTGCTTAGATTACCCATTGTTGTAATAGAGGGAAACTCATCCTTTAGCGCCCGAAGATTTATTATTGCATCCGTGCTTATTGCATCAGACCTTATATAAGGAATAAACTGTTTTACCGTGTTTATATTTCCGCAAATATGTACAATTACCGGAGCATTAAGAGAATGTATTCCGTCAATCAGCTTGTTTAGATACCTTAGGGCATATTCTTCAAACATTTTAGGACCTAAAATCTCGCCCGTTGCAGTGGGATCACCTATAGATATCAAGTCTGCACCGTTGTCTATCATAAGCTTTGCATATTCAATCAGAAAGTCCGTAACATAATTTATTACCTTGTGGGCATTTTCTTTGTCTTTTCTAAGCTCCTTTAAAAACGACACAGGATTTACAATAGATGCCGAAGTGCTCAAAGGCCCTGTCAAATTCCCCACCACAGGTACATCGGTATTTTTTCGGGACAGGTGGTAAGCCGCTTGGACAACAGATTCTATCCTGCCTTTTTTAAGCATCTGTCCAATATCTTGATACACCACTTCCGATACCGAATCAAATACTTCTTTCTCTATTTTTGGCTCACAGGCCAGTGTTCCAAAGTTTATTTCGCTTCCTAAGACCTCTGCCTCCACAGTCATGCAAAAAGGAATACCGAAGTTCTCAAAGCCGGTGTACTTATGGACATCACGGGCAAGTTCCGCCATAAGCCTGTCGTCATGGTGTGCTTCCGGAAGGGTATGCCCGGTACTTTTCATGACATCCACAATCGCAGCGTTCATCATACCTCCGGGGCAAATTACAGGCGGCCGGTCAACCTTTTTTTTGTTTAAAACTCTTAATATTCGTTCCTTGGGACTTATATTGCTCATTTCTTTCTCCTTTCACCATAAATACTTTCATCAACCCCTAAACGTAATCAGAACAATAAGAGTCGTATTGCGATGGAAAATGCCCCTTGTAAATCATGTAGTTAAAAAAATCTTCGCTGGGAGATATCCGATTTCTCTTACTGCATCCATCATTGCATGAATATTTCTAAAGGGCGTCTCAGTAGGAAGGCTGCATCCCGAAGCCACAATATAGCCTTTTGGATTGTCATAAGCCTGGCGCACGCACTCAAAAACCGCTTTTTTCACATCGGAGACTGTCCCTTGAAGCATGGTCTCAGAGGGCTTTATATTTCCCATGAGTCTTACTCTATGGCCTACTTTTTGCTTTGCCTCAAGAAGACTTGCATCATTGTCAATGCTTATACAGTCGGCCCCGGCTTCAGCCATCAGGTCCCATATTTTATTTGTCTTTCCGCAAATGTGTAAAGTTACGCTTTTGCCCCGGGAATGAATATAGTCAATCAATCTTTTCAAGTACGGGAACGAAAATTCTTTAAATTGCTTGGGGCTTATTACAGTATTTGAAGACATTGCATCGGTGAGACTCGGTGTGCATCCCGCATCAATAATTGCCTTTGCATATCTCAAATTGGTTTCCAAAGATATCTCGCATAGTTTATGTACTTTTTCAGGGTCTTTGAGAGTTAATCTTACAAGGTTTTCAGCACCTATCAGGAAAGATGCGTTGGTGAAAGGACATGTGACAGGTCCTGTTACCGTTACTTCATCGCCTACTTCTTCCGCTACTATTTTCATTGCTTCAAGATGATGGGGTAAATTTCCGTCTTTGTATGGATCTGCAGGTTCCAATGTATCAATCTCCGAGACATCATTTATTGCAGGAGCTTCAAGATATGCCGTTTGGTCATAGGGATAATGTACTTTTGCACCCATTGCCTCAGCCTGAACGTACAAGTCCGTAAAAACCTTATGACGTCGTATCCAAACATCTTGTAAGAAGCAATATGGCTTTTGCAAGCAATTTGCCGTTGCCTTTGAACTCCGATACCTTGGCATTTATTACCCCCGCTGCGGTGTTGCCTACAATCGGCACACAGGGGAGCCTATCTATCTGCTGTCCTTTGTTGTATGCTTCCATTCTTTCTTTGGGAGTCATTTGGTCACAAAGCATCAGGCAGCACCCCCACCAGCTTTCTTGCCAATCTCACAGCCTCTGCCGCATTGACCGAGTATCCGTCCGCGCCGATTTTATCCGCAAATCTTTGAGAAATTGGCCCTCCGCCCACCATCACTTTATATTGGTCTCTTATTTTCTGCTCATTTAAAATATTTATTACTTCAGCCATTCCATCCATGGTGGTAGTCATCAGAGTGGACAGAGCAATAATTTTTGCGTTGACTTCCTTTGCTTTTTCAACAAACCGTATGGGAGGAATGTCTCTTCCAAGGTCAAAGACCTCAAAGCCTGCGGATTCCAACATTATTTTTACCAGGTTCTTGCCGATGTCATGAGTGTCTCCTTCTACGACTCCTATTACAATCCTATGTTTTTCAACCTTGTCGTTTATTCTTATATGGGGCTTTAATATATCCAGACCTGCATACATTGCATCGGAGCACATTAACAGCTCGGGAATGAAATATTCCTCTTCCTCAAACAACTTTCCCGCCCTATCCATACCGTCGGCAAGACCTTTGTCAATCGCTTCATAGGCATCATATCGGTCAACAACCACCTTTTTCGAAAGCAGGACTGTCTCGTCTTCATCCATGTTAACCACTGCATCCGACAGCTTTTTAAACAGCTCCTCTTTACCTACTGACATTTTGAAACCTCCTACATTAGTAAACATATCATTTTAGTCGTGTTTAATTTATTATTTTTGGAGGTTACCCTCCCACCAACACAATCTATTCTCTTGTATAAAATAAATATTCACTCTTTTGTTCAATTAACCGTCATTAAATAAACGTCCGTCTTTTCTTTACAGGTTAATCCCTGCAAATTAATCTTCCTGGAACAAAGCTGTAGAAAGATATCTTTCACCGGTATCGGGAAGCACGACAACTATGTTTTTGCCTTTATTTTCGGGCCTTTTGGCAATTTGCGTTGCCGCAAAAGCAGCAGCTCCTGAAGAAATTCCTACAACGAGTCCTTCGGTTCTTGCAAGTTTCCTGGAAGTTTCAAAAGCTTCTTCATTTTTAACCTTAAAGATTTCATCAACCACTTCCCTGTTAAATATGTCCGGAACAAATCCCGCACCTATTCCCTGAATTTTATGCGGTCCTTTCGTACCTCCCGACAAAACCGGTGAGTCAAAGGCTCTACTGCGACAACTTTAATATTGGGGTTTCTGGATTTTAAAACTTCACCCACACCGGTAACAGTTCCCCCTGTACCGACTCCACCTACAAAAATGTCCACTTTTCCGTCGGTATCCCGCCATATTTCTTCGGCAGTGGTCCTTCTGTGAATTTCAGGATTTGCCGGGTTCTTGAATTGTTGCGGTATGAAAGAATTGGGAATTTGTGCTGCCAGTTCCTCTGCCTTCTTTATTGCTCCCGGCATTCCTTCACTTCCGGGAGTGAGGACCAATTCGGCTCCTAAGGCCTTTAAAAGATTCCTCCTCTCAATACTGAAGGTCTCAGGCAACGCAATTATTAATTTATATCCCTTCGCGGCTGCCACAAATGCAAGGGCAATTCCTGTGTTTCCGCTTGTAGGCTCGATAATTACCGTATCTTTGTTGATAAGCCCCTTTTCTTCCGCATCCTTGATCATTGCATAACCGATTCTGTCTTTGACACTGCTTGCGGGATTAAAAGACTCAAGCTTTGCAATAACCTTTGCTTCCAAACCGTTTTCCCTGTTGTAATTTGATAATTCGAGCAAAGGCGTGTTGCCTATAAGTTCCGTTAAATTCTTTGCTATCTTTGACATAAAATCTCCTCCTAACATCTTATTTGTTTTCCTCTCCCAACTTCTCCCGTTTTAACTGTCCTGCATATTCCATACTAATCTTATATGTTTTGTATGTTTTTATTTTATTGCATAAATTCTCCTTTGTCAATACTATCCACAAAAATATTTTTATTTCTATCGGTTTAGTCGTGTTTAAGGTCTATTTCATATAAATTTACTCTCATAGAAATTCTCCACTCCTCTCAAATGCCAGACGCTTTGCTGGTAACTTCACCCGTCTCCAGAGCCAGCAAATGATCCGCCCATTTTGAAGCCCATTCCCGAAGTTCATGGACATCCAAAGGTTCGGGTACTTTTGATTCGGTATGCTCTGCAATTTTTAATGCAAGTCTTGTATATATCTTTGCCTACTCGGAATTTGGAGCCGCCTCAATTGTGGTTTTACCCTGAAGCTCGCTTTGCGTAACAGTAACCGATCTTGGAACGTATTCTACTACCTGGGTTTTTGTTTGCTTCACAAAATCATCTATTATCTCTCTTGCATAAGGGGCGTTTATTGAATTGGCTATGACCCCTCCCAGCAAGGCGCCTCCGGCATTTGAATACTTGTGTATTCCTCTGAAAAGATTGTTTGCCGCATAAATAGCCATAAAATCTGCCGAGGACACTGTAAATACATGCTCCGCAATACCCTCCCTGATGGGAACGGCAAATCCTCCGCAAACCACGTCTCCCAAGACATCATATATTACAAAATCCAGATCCAGCTCTTCAAAAACCCTTTGCTGTTTGAATAGTTGGACAGCTGTTATTATACCTCTTCCGGCACAGCCCACTCCGGGAGCCGGTCCTCCTGCTTCAACGCAGTACACCCCTCCGAAGCCCTCATGAATAACGTCATTGGCGTTGACGGAAGTCTTCTCCCTCAATGTGTCCAAGACTGTAGGTATATATTTTCCGCCCCTTAAAGTATTGGTCGAATCACTTTTAGGGTCACACCCAAACTGCATTACTTTAAAACCCTGCTTTGCCAAAGCCGCACTTATATTGGATGTGGTGGTGGATTTTCCGATTCCACCCTTCCCGTAAATAGCAATTTGCTTAATCTTTTTATTTGCCAATTTCAACACTCCCAACCTTTAGATTTTTATTTTTTGATTTGTCAATCTATCCAGCAGCTCGTCAATGTACCCAGCCAAGGAAAAAGCTTTTATTCCTTTCTGCTCCAACACTTGTGCCGCACCGGGGCCAATCATAGCCACAAGAACAACTTTGCAATCTGAAAGCAATTGGGCTGTATACAACAACCCGTCTTCACTATGGTCACCATTTAGGCATGCAGGACGGTTTTCTCTGGATTCTACAAACTCCCACCCACTATCATCAACCTCAAAAATCATAAAATTCAACGCTCTTCCAAAGTGGGTGTTTACTACTTTTCCGTCACTGCTTGCAACAGCTACTTTATAACCCATACAAAAACCTTCTTTCATAAATTCCTTTATCCGTGGGAAAATGTTTCTACCCTTTGCTCATAAAGCATATCTGCCAAATCCTCATTGCTTCCGGGTATTCCGCATGCATCTGCCCTGCAGTGCTTGCAGTGCCTGAACACCTCAATATATTGCTCTGCATCCTCTCTTTCTTTATTCAGCATCACACAGTCAGGAGCCTCAATATCTGCCTTTTCAAGCTCTTTATCCCCCATGATTTTCTATATATTTAAACGGATCCTCCTCGTACCAGCTGTTGTAATATGGAAGCCTTGTATATCTTGAGATGTTTTTGTTAAAGGAATTGTTCTTAAGTATCCTATTTAGTCTCCTTGCAACCTCAAAAGCCCCTGAGTATCCCATATAGTTTACTGCCTGGGAGAAAATCGGAAATATCGGAAAGCCTTGCTTTGCGGCCCATACATTTCCGCCCACATGCCCTACATATACATCAGGCTTGAGCTTATTTAAGAGATTGGATTGTTCAAAGGGCTGCCCCGTGGCTATGTTAAAGACCAAGTTGTCGTTGTTTTTTACCGTGGAGATAAGCTTTTCACCAAATTCATCAAAGTGATAGCCTTTCATTCCCAAAACCTCAAGCCCCAAATCCTGAAGGAGCTGTGCAGTCGCAAGCACCCTTATTTCTCCTCCCGCCAAGAATACGCTTTTTCCGGCAAAGGCTTTTTTATACGGTTCCAGTGCTTTATTAAGCTCCTTGGTTTCACGCTCAACCAGCCTCTCTGCCTGCTCCCTTATTCCAAAATGCCCCGCAATATCCAGCACCCATTTGTTCGTATTTTCAATTCCTATGGGTATCGTTTCAAGGACATAGGGTATGTTGTAATGCTCTTTCAAATGTCCGACGAAATAGTCATCATGGGTTGAACAGATACTTACATTCAAAGCTGCCTCATGAACCTCTTCAAAGTCTTTGGGAGTTGAATAACAAGGAAGAATTCTCACCTTTAGCCCCAAAGCCTCAAGTATGCGTTTAAGCTCCAATTCATCACCGTAGCTCATTGAAGAGACATTTAAAAGATTTACCGTTTTGCTTTTTGCAAGCTCAGCTCTGTATCTCTCTTCGTCGTCGATATAATCTTTTTGAGGTTTTTCATTGCCGACTACCAGATTTCTAAGTATTCCATGGTAAACCGAGTCGTATGCCGTTGCCATGATTTTGCTTCTAAAGCCCTCACAATGTACTGTCACTATTTTCGCCGCCACACTTTTTTGAAGGTCCCTAACCACACTTTCCACATCATCCCCGATAATGGCAGGGACGCAGCTGTTTACCACTATAATTGCTTCCGGCCGGAACTCTTTTTCTGCGAACAATATGGCATCTTTAAGCTTTGTTTCTCCGCCGGATATGCTGTCCGCCTCGTCAAGATTGGTGTTAATCCAAATCAGTCCGTCGGCTTTTGGGTCTCTTAGCTGCTTAAACGCCTTTGAAATTCCGGCGAAGAAAATATTACCTCCACCGCACCCAATAGGACCGTGTACAACAATAACCGCATTGCGTACGGTATTTAGGATTGCCAGGCTCAAAACAAGGGTACATCCCTGGGTCTGCGAGAACTGCCTTCTTGTTCCGTTCAGGCACCCTTTTCTAATTCCTTCGGAAAGGACACAGCAGCTTCCGCCAAACGCGCTGCAGGCCTTGAGTCTATCCTCCCTCACCGGAGGAGCTTTTTCATTGAGGTAATTGTATACTCTGTTTTCCATTGATAAATCCCCCCATTATCTGCTTTCCAAAAGCACACTTAGAATATCTTCCGTTAATGTAAGTGCTCCGTCAAATCCTGCATATGCTATCCAAAACAACACGGTTGGAAACGGGATACATTACACTTAGGTGCTGGGCATTAATCTTTTGAGCAGTTTCCTTTTCGATGCTGCTCCCGATGACAAAAGCCGGAGTCATGGAGTTGTAATACCTTGAACCCCTGTTTTCCTCCCAATGCCGGTTTATATGTTTTAATACACCGGAGGCATCCGTATCAAACACCAGTTCAGGCTTTATTCCTGATTCATAGTCGGTAAATTTTCTTGCTACAATTTCCTTTTGCTCTTCCTTTATCAAATCATTTATGACAACCAATTCGGGAAGCCAACCCAAATCATCGGCAAGAAACCTCGTGATTCCCTGGGTGTAATTCACATCCCCCACAACAACTGCGTATCTTTGAAGATCAAAATCGCTGTAGGCATCGACAACCCTCTCTAAATACCCGTAATACCTTCTTCTCTCCTTTTCAATAAGCTCATTGATAAGTTCACCGCTCACCCCAAGGGCTGTTCCCACTTTTTCGATAAATCTTGTGGTCCCATGATCTCCAATGGGAAAATCCACAGTGATATAATCGGTACCGTGCACTTCTTTAAATGTTTTAGCCGCATCAACCCCGTATGTATCGGAAACCACAATATTTAAAACTGCTTTTGAAGAGTTTTTTAGATTCTCAAGGGTTTCATCTTCTCCAAAGAACGTGTTGACCTTATATCCCAGACCTTCAACAAGCCTTTTTAAAACTCTTAGGTTTCCCTTCCAGTAAACATCCTGCACAGGTACGACACCCCAGAGGTTAACCAGCCTTTCATCCTTTTTATGATTTGCTTCAACATACTCAGTGAACAGTTTTGACAGGACAATATCATAGCCTTTGTAAGAGTTGCCCCTAAAACCTCCGGTATCGGCGGCAAAAAGCCTTTTTCCTTTATCGAGACTTTTAACGACAGATTCGGCATCATCCCCTATCATTTCTACCATGCAGCCTGTAATGACAAAGTAAATATCCGCCTCGACAATTTCCATTGTGCTTAAAATCTGCTGCTTTAGCCTTCCCTCACCGCCAAAAACAATTTCCCTTTCAAAAACATTGGAGCTTGGCAGCGACTGGCCTCCGCAGTATCCGCTTCCCACATAGCCGCCGCCCCCGTTAATTGCATTGGATATATTAAATCCGCACCCGGCTGCCGCATGAAGTATGGGCACAACACCGGGCAGGGCATTGAGAGTGGCAACAGCACCGCCCATTGCGCAAATATATTTAGGACGATCAACAAACTTTCCCATTTACAACCCCACCTTTAAACAAGCCTTATTTTTTCGTTTTTTTCAATCTGAATCACCTTGCCGTCCTGAATAATAATTGTGACGGTTCCGAATTTTATATCATTGATGATTTTTATTAACCTCTTTGTATCTTCCTCAGTAAGCGCTTTTTTGTCGTTTTTATTTATTTCTGCCATAGATACTTCCCCCAAACCTTTTTAGATTTTGAAACGGTTAAAAATCAAAGGTTATTTTTACAATCAGAGATAATAGCTTAGCTGTTCTTCTTTTGCGAAATGTAAGATTTCAAGGATTTTTGACCTTATTTTGAAGAAGTCGGGATCGTTTCTTCGTCTCGGCCTTCCAATCTCGACTTTTATTGTCTCCTGAATCTTTCCCGGTCTTGGTGTCATAATTACAATTCTGTCGCTCATGTAGATTGCCTCATCTATATCATGGGTTACCAAAACAACAGTGGTTTGGCGCTCCTGCCATATTCTTAAAATCTCATCTTGCATTTGCATACGGGTAAAAGCATCCAAAGCTCCCAGCGGTTCATCCAAGAGTAGTACCTTCGGATGGTTCACCAGTGCCCTGGCAAGGGCCACCCTTTGGGCCATTCCCCCCGACAATTGGTGAGGATACGAGTTTTCAAAACCGGTAAGGCCCACAAGATTGATATAATCCTGCACTTCATTTTCCTTTTTGTTATAAACCTTTCTTGCAACCAATCCCGAGGCCACATTATTTTTCACATTGAGCCACGGGAAAAGGGTTGGGTCTTGAAACACTAGCCCCCTTTCATAACCCGGGCCCGAAATCGGTGTCCCGTCAAGCAACACTTCTCCAAGGCTTGGAGTATCAAGTCCTGCGATGAGTCTTAGTAAAGTGGATTTACCGCATCCACTGGGACCTACAAGGGAGACAAATTCCCCTTCATTTACGATAAGGCTTGCATCCTTTAGTGCTACGATTTCATTACCCTTTACATCTAGAAAAGTGCGTCCTACATTTTTAATCTCAAGCTTTCCTGAATCTACTTTCCGGGAATTTACCATTTTATCAGCCCCTTTTGCCAGATTAGAACTCTGTCCTTAAACTTGAACAGCAAGGTCAAAAGCTTGAGAACATTACCGCCATTAAAATAAGACTTGCATACACCTTGTGAAGCTCTGCCCAACCTTGCGCCCAGTTGATATACCATCCGAGCCCGGCTTTTACACCCAACATTTCGCCCACAATCAAGGTCAGGAATGAAGAGCCCATTCCCATGAACAGCCCAATAAATATGTTGGGGTAAGCTGCCGGTATGGCAACTTTAAATATCAGATATTTTCTATCCGCTCCCAATGTCTTTGCCACTTCAAAGAAGGAGTTTCTCACATTTGCTATGCCGGAGCTGGTCATAACCGTCACCGGGAACCAAACTGCAAGGACAATCAAGAACACACTTGCGGAGAAAGTATTGGGGAAAACCACCATTGCTACCGGAATCCATGCGGTGGCAGGAATGGGACCTATTATTCTAAGGAACGGTGTTAGCCAGTAGTTGACCTTTTTGCTCCAGCCATTGTTATACCCGTAACCAGTCCAAGGGATACTCCAATCAAATAGGCGATGAACATAAGCCTTATTGAATGCAATGTGCTTATAAGAAGGAGCTGCCAATCATCCCTGAAGACCGAGAGAACTTTGTCGGGCCCGGGAAAGTAGGGAAGTTCAAGCAGTGCAAACTTCAGTGTTGCCAGGTCCCATAGCTCCAATAACAGGACTGCCACCGTAACAAGGGGTACAAAATGTTTAAGCTTGCGGGATAGTGTTTCAATCTTCAGTGAAAGCAGGCACAGTACCAGATACAAAACCGCCGCTGTCGCCAGAACTGCTGCATATGTATAACGGATATTGAATTCCTGGTTGTTTGGCAAGGTTAGATGAAGATGCAGAGCTAATACAAAAGCAAAAAGCGGTAAAACTATTACGGGGAAAATATTTTTCTTGTTTTGGAGTTTATGCCCACATTACTATGTATGCTGATGTTTTCTGAGTAGTTTAACGGATTTACGGCCATTGATTTATCCCCCATTTAAAGTTTCTTAATTTCCATTAAAGTCAGGTATGACTTCTGCAAATATCTTGTTAAATAATTCTGTTTCATCGGTAGAAGCTTCAAGTATACCTTGCTCTTTCTGTTCATGAATAAAGAATTTGATGTTTTCTTTTGCGCTTTTTACCCCCGGTCTCCAAACGTAGCCTCTAAGAAATTCTGCATTCTGTTCAACACTCACAGATACATACTTGTTGTCAACCTCAATTTTAGAGGCCTCATCAATATTTTCACCCACCCACTCGGTGGCTCTCAAAACTGCTCTGGTATATCTGGCTGCAGCATCCGGGTCTTCTTTTACCAGCTTTTCACTTACAACCACATAGCAGCAGTATCCTGATCTATATGGCTCATCTTTTGCTATATCAACCAAGGCAACATAGTTCTTTTCCTTGACAAGTTTTGTTCCGAACGGGTCCCAAGTGATAAAGGCATCAATCTCCTTTTTGTCAATCGCTGTTTCAAGCTGCGCAGAAGGAAATGCCTTCCACTGAACATCCTTTTTAGGGTCGAGCCCGGCTTTTTGAAGCTCAAAGGACAGAATAATCATTGGCCCTCCGCCTATTGATTCCACACCTATGGTTTTGCCTTTTAGGTCTGTAACACTTTTTATACCGGAGTCGGGCGGCGCCACAGCTACAATACATCCGGCGTGAATTCCTGCGGTAAGCTTAACCTTCAAGCCTTGTTCAATCGCTTTAAACCATGCGAAGTTACCCACAGATGCGTCAATTTTTCCTGAAGCTATTCCGGTTTTTAGCTTTTCGAAATCTGCTTTTACGAACTCAACCTCTAGGCCCTCATCCTCGAAAAAGCCTTTATGGTATGCCGCAAACAATGGCGCTTCGCACGTTCCTCCGGCATAGGATACGGTTATCTTCTTTTTCTGTTGCTTTGAGCCATTGCCGGGACTTACTACTGTTGTTCCCGTTTCATTTAAGTTGCCTGCCGGTGTGCTTTCCTCTTTTCTGCATCCCGGCAACACCAAAGTAAAGAGCAGTATCATGGCAATTACCGAAAAAAGCTTTCTTTTCATTTTAAATCCTCCCCCCTAATCTGTTATATTTGCTTAATTTTCTCTGCTTTTTAAGTATTTCAGCCGTTTTCATTAGTATTCATACTTGTTTAGTCGTGTTTTTGTTATTTTAAAATTCCTAAACCCTTTAGGAACTTCTTTAGAACAGAATTTATTCGACTTTTATTGGAAAGCCTTGCACTTTAGACGTCGGTTGCCTTTCTTAACGCCTGATCCAAATCGAAAATCAAATCCTCTGCGTCCTCTATACCAATGGAAAGACGAATCATGTCGGGTGCAACCCCTGCAGCCCTCTGTTCATCTTCCGAAAGCTGGGCGTGAGTTGAGCTTGTAGGATGGATTACCAATGATTTTGCATCTGCAACATTTGCCAGAAGCGAGAAAATTTCAAGATTATCAATAAACCTCTTTGCAGCATCAACTCCACCTTTTATGCCAAAGGTAAAAATAGAACCCGGCCCTTTGGGAAAATACTTTTTAGCCAGCTCATAATATTTATTGCACGGAAGACCCGGATAATTAACCCATGAAACAGCTGGATGTTCCTTTAAAAACTCCGCTATTTTTTGCGCGTTGGATACGTGTTTTTGCACCCTCAAGGAAAGGGTCTCCAAGCCTTGAAGAAGCAAAAAAGAGTTAAAGGGACTTATAGCTGCACCGGTATCGCGCAATAACTTTACTCTGGCCCTTACTATGTAAGCAATTTGTTTAAAGCGCTCATAAAACCTAAGGCCTCCGTAGCTTGTGTCCGGTTCTGTAAATCCCGGAAATTTTTCGCTTTCGGACCAGTCAAACTTTCCCCCGTCAACTATAAGTCCACCTATGGAAGTACCGTGGCCACCAATAAATTTTGTGGCCGAATGAACTACAATATCAGCTCCGTATTCAAAGGGTTTTATAAGATAAGGAGTACCAAAAGTGTTATCAACAATTAGAGGAATTCCGTTTTGATGGGCAATGCGGCTACCTTCTCAATGTCAATGATATTAATACCGGGATTGCCTATCGACTCAATATAAAGTGCCTTCGTTTTCTCTGTGATGGCCTTTCTGAAGTTTTCAGGATCATCAGGGTCTACAAAAACAGTTTTTATTCCAAGGTCAGGCAATGTAACGGAAAATAGATTGTACGTCCCCCCATACAAGGTACTTGCAGCAACAATTTCATCTCCCGCTTTGGCAATATTCAATATTGAATATGTAACTGCTGCCGAGCCGGATGCAAGAGCCAAAGCTCCGGAACCTCCCTCAAGCGCCGCTATTCTCTGCTCCAGCACATCATTTGTAGGGTTTACTATCCTTGTATATGTATATCCGAATTCCTTTAGTGAGAACAATATTTCTGCACGTTCCTGGCTTTCTATTGAATATGATGCCGTTTGATAAATCGGAACAGCCCTGGAACCTGTCGTAGGGTCCGGCACCTGACCTGCATGAACCTGCAAAGTATCGAATCCAAGCTCTCTTTCACTCAATCGCCCTCATCTCCTTGTAAAAAATAAGAGGCATTGTTTTTCACTTTATAGTGAATTGCCCAAGCCTCCAGTTTTCTGGTCAACCCTAATCCTTAGTTATCATATATGTTTTATTGTATTTTATTTTAAATGATAATTATTCCATTGTCAATAGTTTATTTATTATTTCTGATATAGATTTAGTCATGATTTAAAAAAGAAAAGCCCCAATTAGATTACAATGAGGCCAATTAGAATTATTATTTGAAGATTTACTTCTTATAGATTTATTCCTTAAGCTTTTTCAGTATTGACATGGCAAGAGCTGTTCCTTCAGCTCTGCTCAACGGCGCATCGGGCCTAAAGGTTCCGTCTTGATAGCTTTTATAATGCCCTGCTCATACGCATCAACTATCAGTTCTTGTGCCCAGTGGCCTTTTATGTCTTTAAAAGGTAAGCCTTCATTAATTAAAAAGTCTATTATCTCCCGAAACGGGAACAGTTCCCCAGCAGTTGGGTCTTTGGGTTTTGTCTATCTCAGAATGACCTATTATAGTTTCTCGTGACGGCTCAATTTTGTGGCCGTATTTATCTTTTACATATTCTATTATATATTTGTGAAGCATCTTTGTTGCCTTTAGCTGTTCCGGAGTTAATACTCCTTTTGTCTCTGCCCAAACACCTTCATGTTCAATGCTTACCGAATACCAGTTGGGATTTTCGGACTTACCTTTCTTTAGCACCAGTTCAGCTGTGGCATTTTCAATTCCTGACGTCAGCCCATTCGCCCATGCACAATCCTCTATTGCAACAAATTGATATATCTTACCTGCTTTGCTCACCCCAAAATGAGCACTGGAAACTTTGTTGTCCTGGGATGTAAACCAGCTTATCATACTGGACATAGTGCCTTCGGATATATGGTCGACTATTATTTCGGGAATTCGCCCTTGCCGGCTTGACTTGTTGGTGTTGGAGTTTCCCACAAATTCAATGTTTTCTTTTGCCCACTCCTGTAAATCCATTTTCATCGCCCCCCTGTCGAATGCTGTGTTGTTATGTCATCCAAAATTATGTATCTTATTTAAAATATGCAGAAAATAAGCTTAGGGTGTAAATAAACCGGAATAATCAATTCCGGTACAATTTGAAGTCGTCCATTATGCCGGACCGTCTTGTTTCAGTAAAAATTATCCGGTGCTTTTCCAATATATCCGTGTCATATACTTTGAATATAAAAAGAAGGGAGGATCATTAAATGCATGATAAACCAAACGGCGAAACACGGTCCGGAACACCGATTAATCCGCCGCCATCTCCACCACCCAAACCTAAGGATTAGCATTTTCTCTTTCAATTTTCTCTTTCAACCATTCTTTATATTTGGTGGTATCGTAATCCTTGATTACGATATTTTTTTCAAAATTTATAAAAATTCGATTTACATCTTGGAATAACGGCCGTATCTCTTCTTCAGGATAATAATTCAAGTTTTTTATCGGATGCAGTATTAGCTCCTTTTGCTCATCATTCAAAGAAAATTGAGTATGAAAGCCAAAATAAGATTTACCGTCTTTAATCACTTCAAGATACATAGAGTCTCTGCTGAAAAAGAATGATTCCCAGCACGTATCTTCGCTGGTCAAAATATTTTTTCTGAATATTTTTTTCTGTACAAATGCCCTTATGGGATTTTGATATTTTCTAATAAACCAAGCTACAACAATACCAAAAATAATTGAAGTAGCAACCGACATTGCCATGAATACCGCTAAAAAACGGATAGAACTTAAAGAATCAAATATTTCGGTTATGTTGTCAAATCCCCAAAGCCAATCCGCCACAAACCCCACAAAAATCACAATCGGCAAGCTATATAATATACCGTTTATAGTAGTCATAAAATCGCTATGCTTTTTTTCTTTATTGACACTCCCGCAAAAGCGGACTATTTTTTCGGTTAAAACCCCCGGCAATATCATTAACAGAATCGCAAAAAACTCATTTATTTTTATCATGTTCCCACCTGCGGATAAATTAGTTATATTTTATTATAGTGCGTATATAGTAGGTGGGAGACTATAATTTTGATTATAAAATATGATCTCTATACAGCTTAATTCTAACAGCTCTATCTTCGTTGTCCTCCTTCTTCTTTTCCCAAATAGAATTGTAATCTTTCTATGACATCGCAATTATTTTGATAATGATTGAGCCTGTAAAGGCTCATAATGTTATTCTATCTATTAATACCAAGCATCTTATCAACCTCCGATGTCACGCGGAGGAAGCGCTCATGATAATTTCCGCCGACACATATATACTTAATGCCCCGCTCATCAAATAATTTCTTTATCTGATTTCCGTACTTTTCCCGGTTGGCAGCTATTATTTCACTTCTATCGCCATCCTGTACAAACTCCACATCAGGCTCCAAATAAAACACCAAATCATAATGGTTTAAATCTGAAATTGCGTCAGCCAACGCCTTATTCCTATCCTTATCATTTTGCGGATCATCCAGAAAATCAATATAGAACCGGGTAATCAAACAATCCGTGTCAATGAACAAAACTTTGTTGCTGTGTTTAATTGCCTCCAATTCTTTCATCTTATGTGTCAGCAAAATATCGGTAAAATCACTGGGTATCATAAGAATATCTGTTCCGGAACGCATAGAAATTTCTCTTCCGACTTCTTCCACATAATTTGTATTATAATAATTTGCCAAATTTATCGTAAGCGTTGATTTCCCTGTGCTTTCTCCACCAATTAGCAATACTTTTTTGACAAAGTATTCTCTCACCACATTCGGTATGCTGTCCCAATTGGCGTAAGGATTCTTTCGTACCTCTGTAGAGCTGATTCCATCCCGTTTTATGATATAAAGCTCACTTTCCGGATAGCACTGCTTCCAAAAACTATTTTCATCATAGTCACTTCCGCAAAAAACCACATCAATCGGTTTTCCTACCATGTCTTTTACCTTTTGTGCATCTTTTCGCCAATACTCTTTTGAATAAGCACTTTTATCAACTGCATCATCCTCAAGAAAGTGTATTTTTACATTGCCAATATGCTTGGTCACTTGATAAATCCAGCGATATCGTATTCTTGGCGGTATCTCATCCCGATTTACGCCGCAACTGATAATAATGTGTAGTTCCTTACACTGATTTGCCGCTTCAATTATACATCTGATATGTCCCAAGTGCAGAGGATTAAAAGACCCCCCATATATACCAACGTTATACATTTGCCTCATTCCTCCTGCTTTCACTGTACCATTTGACAAACATGAAAATGGCATTTAACAAGTAAATACTCCACATAATTAATGTTGCAATGCTCTCTCCTCCGTTTACAAAAGCCATTGCCCACATATACACCGAAACCACGTCAATAATAATCCAAAGAATCCACTGCTCCATATATCTTTTTACGCAAAGAATCTGTGCGACAACAGAAAGCACTGTGGTTAAAGCATCGACAAAGGGAAGACTTCCTCCGATTCTCTTTAAAATCAGACCGTATAAGAAAATTCCTATGGCAGAGCCTAAAAATACAACAATACTCTCAAAGCCCTTCATCCTTTTCTTTTCTACTTCCTTTGTCTCTGCGCTTATATGCTTATTCCACATCACCCACCCAACCACATTCATGGGGGCATAATATAGAAGATTTAGCATTACCTCGCCGTAATACTTTGCACCATAAGCAACATATGCATACAGTATAGTATTAACCATTCCAAACACATAAGACGAAATTTTGCCCTTTCCGGTCAATACAACACATATCACCCCGGTTATAGCCATGATAATCCCAATCAGGCTTTCGTTCAAATATATGGAAAGCGCCAAAATTGTTATGCTAGCTACGGTAATCCATAAAATTTCCCACGGTTTCCAGCCTGACAGTTCATCCCTTATAAAAGCTGCTATTTTATCCATGATCCGCCTTACTCTCCTATTTTAATCAATATTATAATGATCCGTAAGCATACTCTTTACTGAAATAGACTTGTTCTCTTAAGCAAAATAAGTCATGTAAAATTTTACCTCAAAATTACTCAACTTTATAAATTTTAATAGAATTCAATATCTTATCACTTTTATAATCATACGCTGGAATATCCCCATTAGTCAACACAATGAATATTTCTGCCTCTGAATTTTCATCAAACTTATTTTTACGTACCACAAAGTAAAATTTATAATTGTTAAAATTTTTCTCAGTCATTTCACCGTCTTCAAAATAAGAACTATTAGCAATCCATTCTCTAATATACTTTGCATCAAAAAAAATTGTCTCCATACCTCTCTTCCAGATAGGGACCATAGCTTAATTCTTTTCCGTCTTTCTTGATAATTATACTTTTTGTCAAATCCTTCGGTTCAAAACAAGTAATTTTTATCGATGTGGCTTCCGGAGGAGTAATTTCCTTCCCAATTAAAGTAATATCTTCAACTTCTATTTGACAAGCTAATACGGCTTTACTTAAGTCATCAAAATATCTTATCGCATAGAAAACTCGGGGTCTGCAAACAGTAATAGTAGCCACAAGATAAAGTTCTCCTAAAAAAACTGATGTGAAAACTAGAAAGATAATCGATACTATATATTTCACCAAACCTTTGAGTGTATTATTTTTGAAGCAGAATATAGTCCTCATGCAAAATAACACAACAATACATATTGAAACAACATGAGAGATAATTACGATTGCAAGATTAATAATATCAGCGATACCTGTCCAACCAAGCGAATATACAGAGTATAAAACCAATATCCCTTCAAATATTATCACAGCAATTACAAATAGGCATAAAATTATGCAAACTCCTAATTTTCGTTCTTTCAAACCAACCCCTTTTCACTCCTCTCTATTCTTAACTATTTAATCAACTTTCGAACCAAAGCAACTTACACCCTACATATTAACCATCTTAGAAAGTTGTTTACTTTGATATCCATTTGATATATCAACGTTAGAAATCCCCTCTCCTTCCGTTGATCATACTGGTACATGTCATATAAAATATTTCCGGGAACCGCAGTACAGTTTGTTTCTTCCTTTACTTCACGTACCACTGCCTTACACAGTTCCTCATTCATCTCCACAGTCCCTCCGGGAATATCCCAACGTTCTGCGTTGAAATTGGGTTTGCCCCTTTTTATTCTGCTTCTCTTAATCAACAATACTTTACCCTCTTTAACAATTAATCCATGCACTATCAAATTAACCATGATTGCACCCCTTGGCATGCAAATTATTATTTAGTCCCTATCGGAACAATCTCTGCCACAGTATTGGAGTTCATTCGATTTGCTTTTTGTCCTGTTGAAAGAGATTTGATAAGCATAACAAAATTTCATCATACTTTCCGACAAAATTTAATAAAGCAGTAAACAATTCTTATTGTTGGAAACTATAATTCCGGCAAAACGGATGCAGATAATTGTATTCAGAAAAGATATTAAGCAATACCCCGAATTGCAGACACCGGCAAGTTGGGGTAAAATAAATCTGTAGGTAAAATGAAAATGCATTTTTATCGCCATAAATGTAAAACGCTCTGCAATAATTAATACTCTGCTCGCAAAATTCAAGCTTTATAACGAATTACAGGCTGCTACATTGTAAACAATCAATATATAACTCCGTATTTGACTAAAAAGGAGAGTAATCAAATGAATAACCATAGTTGCAACTGTGAAAGATGTCAGCATAAAATTGCGCAAAAGAGTCCCGATATTTTCCACCTTGAACGCAGAGGAAATTAACAGGGTTGTAAACCTGATAATAAGAAAGCAATATTCCCGGGGAGAGATGATTATTCTTGAAGGCTCACCCCTAAACAGCCTAATTATAATTAACAGCGGAAAAGTGAAAGCTTTTAGGGATACCTTTGAAGGAAAAGAGCAGATTCTATATATCTTTTCTCAAGGGGACTTTTTCGGTGAAAAGAACCTTCTTATAAACCAAAACGCTCAATACAGTGTTGAAGCATTGGAGGAAACCCATGCCTGTACAATTAAAAAAGATGATTTCAAAAAACTCCTCCGAGAATACTCTGAAATCGGTTTGAAAATCATTGAGGAGCTATGCAACAGGTTGGAACGGCTGGAAAACGCAGTGGAGAGCATGGGGACAAAAAATGCAGAAGAGAGGGTAAACGCAGTTCTCATAGAATTTGCAAAAAAATACGGTAAAGAAAGTCAAAACGGAATCATTGTCGAACTGCCGTTAAGCCGTGAAGGAATTGCAAATTATATCGGTGTTGCGCGGGAGACCGTCAGTCGGAAAATGAATCTTTTGCAGGAAGAAGGAATTATCGAAATGGTCGGAAACAAGAAAGTTATTATTCGAAATATTGATGCTCTATAGCATGAAAGCCAAGCGGAAACGGAATTTTGCGCTTGGTTTTTTATAGAAATATGCATCATCTTTTTTTAGAAGGATTCTTCCCGAGCTTAGTGAACTTTCAACAAAGATATTAAAATAATGGTTCAAACGCTTTTTCACAGCCTCAAAACAGAATTGGAGGAGCAAATGTTGCATTTAATATTGAAATTTTGCCCAAAAATATGATTTTCTCCAACAAAATGATTGCTTAAATTGTTTATATTTATGAGGGAGGTGAAAAATACTTGAATAATGAAATTGACATATTACTTAGTTCATTAAAAAGCGCCAACGATTCTTCATTTGAGATACTATTTAAAAAAATGCATAAACCGGTCTTTGCTTTTGCTTTCTCAATCCTTGGAGATAAATCATTGGCTGAAGATGTAGTACAAGAAACATTTATCCGAATTAAAACCAAGTCAAATTTATATTTGGAAGGAACCAATGGAGTTGCATGGATATTCCAAATTGCACGCAATTTATCTTTGAATCTGTTAAAGAAAAGAAAATATGAAGTTACTTTTGAAGATAATGAATTATTAGAAGAATTATTTTTTAAAGATTTTGATTTAAGCTTAGAAAAGTTTCTGTTAAAAGAAGCACTTACGAAACTTAACAAAAACGAACGTCAAATTATAATACTTTACGCTGTTTCCGGATTGAAACACAGAGAAATAGCCAAATTACTAAATATTCCACAATCCACCGAAAGGTGGTATTACATCAGAGCCTTAGGAAAGCTAAGAAAAGCATTATCGTCTAAAACAATTTATGAAAAGGGGTGATTTAGCCAATGAAAAAATCAATTACTGAGAAAAAGATACTTTCTATGATATCAACTGCAGTTGACAACCTGGAAGTTGATGTTTGGGATAAAATAGTAAATTCCAAAGCAAGTAACTTGGAAGAAATTAATTTTTCCCCTGCCGAATTACCTAAGCAAACCAGAATGTTTGTTCCGGGAAGAATTGCTTCAATTGTTGCTGCTTTCATATTTATGATTATTGGAATATATGCATTTTTGCGCATAAGTGGAATAATATCCGGTATAAACCTTAATCCGAATATGCATGCCAGTCCCTTTTTGGCTGTTGCCGAATATGACAATAAATTATTTTTTCAGAATTTCAAAGATGAAAGCAAGCTTTATTGTATGGACTTAGATGAAAATAAGATTAAAAAAATAAGCGATGACAGCGTAGCAAATTTTACAATCGACAATGGTGATATTTATTATATTGATATGGCTGACGGGAAAATTGTTATGTTAAAAACTGACGGTACAAATAGAAAGGTTCTGGAAAAAACCAATGCAACGTGGAATATAGCAGTTTTCGAAGATTGGATATATTATAGTTCAAATGACGGAATCTTTCGTATTAAAAATGACGGCTCCAATATGGAGAAGATTTCAAACGTTTACGCTCATACACTTCATGTATATAATGGAAATGTTTACTTTTCATCAAGCAATGAAAATGACGAAGGTCTTTATAAAGCCGAGTTAGATGGGAAAAATACTGTAAAAATATACGATAGAACCGTCTACTACTTTGATATATACAAAAACAATATTTATTTTTATAATACTGACGATAACTGTTTCCTATACAAAATAACAACAGACGGCAATAATATTGAGAAAGTTAGAAGCAATGGCAGGGATATTTGGATTTCAACAGGAGAATTTGATATATTTAATGGTGAAATTTATTTCACACATGAAAGATTATTAGAAAATCAAAACTATTTATATAAAATGTCCCTTGATAACGGCGACTTGGTAAAATTAGTCCAAATAGAAGCAACAACAATAAAAGTCTTCGGCCAACACATATATTTATATCATCCATCCTACAACGGCCGATTATATAGACTAAATGTTTCTGAAAATACTTTGGAAAAAATAATTTTCTAACCCAAAATTCTTCGCAGCTGAAAAATAGCGTCTGAACCTTGAAAAATCAATTATAATGATACCAGAAATCAAGACAGAAAAAACCGTCAAAATAAAAGAGAGAGCACCGGATAATCATTCGAAATATTGCTGCTCTATGGAATGAAAGCCAAGCGAAAACAAAATTTAACGCTTGGTTTTTTATTTGTCCAAAATTATGACACAGGTCACAGTTTTAAAATTCAAAACGTTGTATGATTTAATCATAGCGAAGGAAACGAAAATATTAAATAATCAAGGAGGTCTTAATTATGGATACAATTAAACTTGCGAATAATATATTTTGGGTAGGAAAAGTGGATGACCGTAAAGTGCCGTTCCATCGTCTGATTCTGGAGAGGGGAACAACATACAACAGTTATCTTTTAACAACAGAAAAGCCGACTGTAATTGATACGGTGGATATCGAATTTGGAAAGGAATATGTTGACAACCTCAGTAAAATTATTGACCCGGAAAGTATCGAATACATCGTAATCAACCATGTGGAACCGGATCATGCAGGGGCATTGCCCGCTTTGGCTGCCAAAGCAAAAAAGGCAAAAATCGTGACCACTAGATTGGCCGCAGAACTGCTAAAGGATATGTTTAAGCTGCATCATAGAGAATTTGTCATTATTAAAGACAAAGATACATTGGATATAGGCGGGAAAACACTGCGATTTTTTGAAACCCCTTACCTGCACACTGAGGAAACAATGATTACCTACGTGGAAGAGAATAAAATCCTTTTCCCTTGCGATATCTTCAGCACCCATATAGCAAACTACGAGCTGTTTAACGATTTGGCAAAAGGTGAATATATTGAAGACTTTAAAGTCTACTACAAACTCATCATGGCACCTCACAGACCTTATGTAAGGGATATGCTGGAAAAGATTAAAAAACTCGATATAGAGGTAATTGCTCCTTCCCACGGATATATTCTGCGTGATAATGCTGCAAAGTTTATTCAAATGTATGATGAAATGAGCACAATTCCGGAACAGCAACATCCTAAGAAAGTTACAATTGTATATTCCACTATGACAGGGAATACTTCAAAAATAGCTCAAAAGCTTGCCCAAGGACTTGAAAAAACAGGAGTGGAAACATCCGTATTCAACCTTAAAAATGCCGATTTGGATGAAGTTAAGAAACGAATTTTGGAAAGTGACGGTATTTTGGTGGGAAGTTCCACAAAGTACGCGGATATGGTTGGAAATGTTGAAGAACTCCTTAAATCGTTGGAAGGAGAAGAAGTCAAGAGTAAATTTGCAGCGGCTTTCGGCTCCTACGGTTGGAGCGGAGAAGCATCATGCACATTGAAAACTATCTTGATAAAATTGGCTTTAACGTGATTAATCAAAAATATCTCATCGGCAGTACAGGTGTTGATATCCCGTTATTCCCTCTGCGCATTAAGTTTGCCCGTGAGGAAGGCCTTGAAGCTGCCGAGGAAGCTGGCAGAGTTTTTGGAGAGCAAGTATTAACCCATTGATAGAGAGAAAGGAGAATATTTATGAACACATTTAACAGGTCACAGAGCATTGGCGAAATTGTTTCTATTATGCCAAAAGCAAGCGAGGTTTTCAAAGAATTTAATATTGATTTTTGCTGCGGAGGACATAGATCCCTTTCTGAAGTGATAAAGGCTGAGAATATAGATGAACAGCAATTATTAAGAAGATTGGAGGCTGCTTATGAAGAGTCCAAAAACATCTCAAATCAAACTAATTTTATGGAAATGCCATCAACTAAGTTGATTGATTATATAGTAAGCACGCACCATGTTCTCTTGAGAAGGATTCTTCCCGAACTTAGTGAACTTACAACAAAAATATTGAGAGTTCACGGTTCAAACCATCCCAATCTTTTTAGGGTTCACAAGCTGTTTCACAGTCTTAAGACAGAATTGGAGCAGCATTTGATTAAGGAAGAAGAAATTCTTTTTCCGGTCATCAAGGAATTTGACTCTAAACCTTCAAACGAGCTCTTAAACAGGATTTCTGCCGTCATGAAGGAAACAGAAGATGAACACGATGCGGCAGGCGATATTCTAAAGGAGCTAAGAAAAACAACAAATGATTACAGTGTGCCTAATGATGGCTGCAATACCTATTGCAGAGCATTTGACAAGCTTCAGGAGCTTGAAGCAGACTTGTTTCAGCATATACACCTTGAGAACAACATCCTGTTTAGGCGGTTTAACACGATACAATAGCCACCCATCACAAGTTATTAGAGGATAGGCAAAACATCCATCTAAAATTCATACAAAAGACATCGAATCCCTTTGACCTCTTTCATTTCACTCCAAGAAGACAAAGCAATAGGCTTTCTATGAGTTTATTTCACCATAGAAAGCCTATTATTGCTGCCTAATTTGCAAACGTTGTTTCACACTCTTCACAAATACATATTAATACTAAGACTTACGAATTCATGGCTGAAAGAAAACTTGCAATCTGCTTTAACACCCCATGCTCTTCACTTTTTATCAATCGAATCTCGTCGATAAAATTCTCCATTATAGGCTTTATATACTCATACGGCAATTTTTGCATCGGACTAACATGCTCGGGATTTTCAGCAACACAATCCATTTCAAAGGCTTTAAGCCTGATTGCATTTGCCCTGGCCAGTATCTTGGAGTATTCATCAATAAGCCCTTTTAATTCTTCAGTTCCGCCATATGTTTCAAATATATATTGAAGCCTGTCTAGTATCCCCTTTTTATGCTCGTAAAGCAGGTGGAAGCAATTATAATAGACGGTAAAGTTTCCATTTAACACATTTTGAATATGATGTATTAAAGCATCATGATAATCAATGCCGAACCTGACAGGGTCGCATTTCTTTAGCTCTTCAGAAGACGCAAAATCATATACAATTTCACTGTCCGCGTCTGAAGAAATTAAATATTTTTCCAACTGCTCTCCAAAATACTTGGGCTCAAAATGATACTCATCTCTTATATCCTTTGGTCTTAGCGTCTGCACAGCCCTTTCATCAACCCATGTAATAAATTCACTGCAATTTACTTTTCCCTTTTCATAGGCTTTAGCAAAATCATTATAATCAAATTCTATATGCGTAAATAATCGTTCACTGTCAAAGCCTATTGCCATTATCTTTTCTACTGTTATCATATCCGTAAATTAGCTGCTGGTGCACAAAGTGTTCCTTCAAATACCTGCTTTTCTGAGGCAAATAGTACTCATCCACGTTGATTATAATGTAATGTCCCGAGTCTATTTTATCAATTATGAACTTTATAATATCCTCAACATCCTCCAAATCTTTATACCCATAGCAGACCTCATCGTATATATCCGAATAGAAGTTCATCCTTTCGAGATATTCGAGTCTTATTGTACCGTAGGTATGGGTGGTTGAAAAAACTTGTATGAAGTGCCTGTAAAACCAAGAATAATTTCTTTCATCGCTTAAGATGGCGCATAAAGGCAATGACCTGTGAAGGTATGTTGTAACATCGTTTTGCAGCTTTATCGGGAGTATCCTCCGGTTTTCATTTTCAAATTCCTTTCCGGAGTTGGCTTTTAAGAGTTTGCCCAATTCAGTTTCCCCTGTTTCGCTGTTAGAAATCGACTTTTCCTTCGTTCCGTTTCTTTTAACGTTTTCAGCAATTTTAGATATTGTCCCAAACCTGAATATATCGCTTACCTTTATGTTTATGCCCGATTTTTCAGCTTCTGCTGCTATTTTTATAGCCTTTATCGAGTCTCCTCCCAATTCAAGAAATCTTTTTGTTGTACTTACTTTGTCAATTCCAAGAACCCGCTGCCATACTTCTGCCAGTTTCTCTTCAATGTCATTTTCCGGAGCGGAATAATCGGTATCTTCATTTGCACACCTTGCAGGTTCCGGCAAAGCTTTTCTGTTTACCTTACCGTTTGATGTAAGAGGAAGCTTATCCATTTGTACAAAAAATGAGGGTATCATGTAGTCAGGCAAGGTTCGGGAAAGATGTTCCATCAGTTGCTTTGGTGCGACTTTTTTGTCGCTTGTAAAATATGCACACAAGTATTTGGCACCGTCTTCTGCCACCCTGTCGATTACCACTGTTTCCTTTACTTCCTCATATGTCATAAGCTGTTTCTCAATCTCTTCCAATTCAATTCGAAAACCTCTTATTTTAACCTGATAATCAATTCTTCCCAAAAACTCTATATTCCCGTCAGGCAACCATCTTGCAAGATCTCCGGTTTTGTACATGACATTGGGAGAAAAATGAGGGTTGAAATCCGATAATTCTTTCTCGAAGGGATTCGGTACAAACTTCTCTCTTGTAAGCTTTGGATTGTTCAAATACCCCAATGCCAATCCCTGCCCTGAAATACACAGTTCTCCGGGAACTCCTACGGGCTGTAAACAGTTATTTTTCCCCACAATATACACCTGGGTATTTGAAATTGGCCTGCCTATAGGAATTGTCACAGCATCCGAAGAGATTTCATCCACAGGATAATATGTTGCATAAACTGTACTCTCGGTTGGGCCGTAAACATGGATTATCCTGCCTGGGCCCATATACTCCAAAGCTTTTCTCACATGGGGAACCGATACTCTTTCTCCTCCAAACAGCACTTTCCTTATATGATCAAAGCAGCCTATATTTATGTCTACTAAAGTGTTAAACAATGCGGTGGTTAGAAAGAATACCGTTATTTTCTGATTTTTTATAAGTCTTGAAAGCGAAGGCATGTCAAGAATGGTTCCCTTATCTACAAGAACAAGCTTTGCTCCGTTCAGCAACGCCCCATAAATATCAAATACCGAGCCGTCAAAAGCATAATTTGAAAGTTGAAGCAAGGTGTCATTGCTGTTAATATCAATATAATTGGTATTTTTTACGACTCTACTGATATTGTAATGGGTAATAAGATTGCCTTTCGGTTTTCCCGTTGAACCGGATGTGTACATTATGTAGGCAAGGTCCGTACTCTTATTGTTTTTCGGCAGATTCAAGCAATCACCTTTGTATATAAGGTCATCTTTAATATTGACAACCTTTATACCCAAGCCCTTCCAAACATTAAAAAGTCCCTCTTCTGTGAGAAGAAATAAAGCTTTACTGTCTTCAAGCATATATCGTATCCTGTCCGCCGGGTGTTCTGGGTCTATCGGCAAATATGCCGCTCCTGATTTCAAAATGCCCAGTATTCCTATAATCATTTCCATGGAACGTTCCATCATTATGCCTATTACTGGATTTGGCGAAGTTTCGCCCATTTCTTCTCTCAACAGCCGGGCAAGCTGGTTGGACTTTGTATTAAGCCCCCTGTAGGTCATGGTTTCGTCTCCAAATACCAAGGCAATATTTTCAGGAACTTTTTCAGCCTGTTCTTCAAACAACTCACATATTGTTTTATCCCACGGATACTGTGTGGTGGTTTTATTAAATTCCGTAAGTATAAGTTCTCTCTCATCCTCAGTGATAAGCTCAATATCGGCAATTTTCATATTCTTGTCTTTCAGAACCTGACTCAATACATGGGAGTACTTCTTGGAAAATCTCTCTATTGTATCCTCACTGTAAACTTTTGAGTTGTAGACAATATTCCCCGAAATCTCAGCACCCTCTTTTTTGAAGGAAATAAAAACTGCCTGTATATTCTCTTCCTCAATACGGAGTTCTTTCCCATGAATGCTCTCATATGCCAAAACCGTACCGGCAAAGGAATTCTTGTTATCTTTTATGCCCAACATATAACTACGTCGGAAATAGGATAGCATTGATTCTCGTATGCCTCATTCACTGTGTTGGCAACCCTGCCCAACAGTTGGTCAAAGGTTATTTCGTCTTCAATAAAGTCCCTTAAAGGTATAATCCGGTTGGCTTTGCAATTCTCCCCAATCACCGGAGACGCAACAGTTATATCCTCCTGGCCTGTATATTTAAAAAGCAAAACCTTGTATACCGTCAAAAGAAAAGTGTATAAATCGAGCTCGTTGTCGCCATAAACCTCCAATAGTTTATCCAAGCTCTTTTTGTCAAAGTTTATTTTGCACTCTGCCCTTTTGTATTTATCAGTCCTTGCAAAATCAACGGGAAGGCTTGCGCAGCTCATTTCGGAAGACAGTTTTTCAAGCCAGTACTTTTTAGCCTCTTCGGGTCTTTTCTCCAACAGCACAGCATTTTTCTTTTCTATCATCGATTCACACCCCCATCTAAAATTCAAGCCTGCCGCACCTAAAATAAAAAAGATGTAAACGACAGGCTTAAAATATTGGTTTTTCTATGTACTTTCGAAGTTTCTAACTTTGTTACTGCCTGTAAGAATAATAATTCCCGTTGTTATATACGATTGCTTCGCTGTAGAACAAAGAGTTGATGTCAAAAGTGTTTAAAAAGCTTATCAATTCTTCTGCAGCCCTGTCACTGTTATAAACAACAAATAAAGCATGTTTGCCCTTGCTAAAGGGATTTTCACATTTTACCATGGCAAAGTAATCTCCAGTAAATTTGTTATTCTTATAATTTATATGGCTTTTTCCAAATTCAAATCCTATCTCCTTCCATAAAGGCTCAAATTCACTATAGGTCTTGTTTAAATCCACAACATATATGAAGTTTCCCTGACCAAGCAACGTCTTGTCAGCTTCACTTTCATAAACCCCATTGTATACGTAATTCAAGTTCTTCTCCTTGATGGGGTTTTGCAAAACAGCCGGAAGCTTTTTCGCCAAAGCGTTTTTGCTGTCTTTAAACACATCGGGCTTTACAACAGTACACTTGTTAAAGTAAAGCTGCTTAATCCCCATCAGATTTTCATCCACACCGATATAGTTGTATTCCTTTGCAAAGCAATCTTCAGAAAGGGTGACGGTTTCACACTTTGGTTTTCCGTCCTCTTTCACAACAATTATCCTTGAAAATTCATCTAAACAGAGCTCCAATTCCTCTCCGTCGACATACATTCTTACTTCTCTTTCAAGTCCCATGGCTTTCCTGTTTATCAGAATGCTAAAGATTCTTATATTATCGGTTTTAATCTCGACAGTGTTTTCATTCTTGATTTGGGCTTCTATAGAGGCTGTCCTGCTCAGGTCTTCCATATAATCAATTCTAACCCAATATGCTTTATTGTATATTGCTCATAAGTCTTATATCGTATGCTCCTGGGATAGTCGATTCGCTTTTCTTTGATTACTTCTTTCATCAGTTTTTCGGAGCTGAGCAAGTCCTGATACTCGTTATGGGCCAAATTGTAAAAAATCCAGTTCTTGTGATTTTTAAAATGCTTTAAAGTATATAAAATCCTTGCACTGTTGAAGGTAAAGTCATCAACATTGCAGAATGAGTACAACATGGTATTGTCAAGGTTTTTATATATTCGTAATCAGGATTCTTCACATCCAGCCTTGCAGTACCTCCAAAGGAACCCACTGCAGAGAACAGGTCGGGAAATCTCATTGCAAGATTTATGCTCCTGATGGCACCGTTGCATATACCTGTTACAAATATATTTTTTCTGTCTATATCAAACCTGTCTGCCACTTCAGCTATGATTTTTACTACGTTAACTTCGTGGATATAGTCGTTGTTCAAAGTACCCCTGGCGCTGATACACAATGCTATTGCATCGCTAAAGTCCCCCTGATTTACAAATATCGGCGGGTCGTCATAGGTTGAACCTCCATAGCCAAACATCAGGTACACCATCAGCGGATAATCCTTATCCTTGGAATATCCTTTGGGTAAATAAATGCTGTAGGGTATAAAGATACCGTCAATACCCAAATCTTTAAACATCATGACCCTCGAATCAAACACGTCAAATATCTGTTTCTTTTCGTTTCCTTTAGGAAGATGAAGGAATCTTTCAAACTCATAATAGTTTTGCAAAATGAGCTGAAACATTACGTCGTTTATAAATTCAACATAACCTTTAATAAGGTTTGTACCTACGTCCGGTATTGCCCTCAATCCCTTTAGTGTACGTATAACATCTTCGCTCAAATCGTCTCTTTCCTCTGCAAGCCTTACCAAACTTTCAGTCTCTTCCTCAAAGTTTCCGCGGTAAACATAAATTTCGGAATTTTTGCTTTCACAGATTCCTTCAACTTTCAGAAGAAAAGTACCTTTTATATCCTTGTCCAACCTAAAACTTATTTTCTTTGAAGTTGTTGTATTGCAGGACGAAACCACTTCGCCTTTTGAATTGATTACACTTACGCATATTTCTTCCGTATTTCCATCCTTAAAGTACTTTGGCAATACCAAAAGACTTATATCCTGTTCATTATCAAACACCGTTCTGTCGGGAACAATACGATATGTATTGTAAAGGTCCCAAGAAAACTTATCGTCTAAAAAGCCGTTGTTAAACTCTTTGTCCACTACAAGACTGTATGGCTTCAAATCTATTGCAAAAGTATCCAAGCCCATGGGAGGCATTGTATCTTTTGACCAGGACAATCTTTCTACAAGGATTATATTCTGCCCTTCGTTAAAATGATACATAAAGAAGGCTTTCTCTATAACATAGTTGGGATTGCTTGTAAATACCAGATTGCCATTAATCCATATTCTAATAGGAGTTGGCTGCAATGTGTGAAAATGTACTACGATGTCTTGCGGTTTTGTGCAGTACACACTGTTTACAAAATACAAGTACTTGTTTTTATCATTGGAAAACAGCTTGTTGTGGGCATTGTACTTGTAAAAAGCGTACAATTCTCCGGATATATAATACCTCCAATTACTCTCGGGCTTTTCTTTTGAGCTCCCTCCGAATTCATGGGGCAACAGCAGTTCTCCTTCGGGATTAAGGTGGGGTTCAATGCCTCTATCGGTAAAATCATCTGCAAGTTCGCTTTTTACAAGCCATCGGTTTAAAACACAAGCCTTATCTCCCAAAAACTCAACAGGCAATATGGATTTTCCGACCAAATCCCTTAAATAATCAAACAATTCTGTCATCACATCCTACCCCTTTCCCTATTCTTCGCGGCAGCTTTGTACAAACTCCAATATCTCATCGGCACCCCTTTTAATTCCTCCCGCTTCCTTTAGGGAATCTCCAATTTTTTTGCTGCTTACTCTAAAGCTCTCATCCGACATAATCTTGGTTGCAGCTTGCTTGAGGAGTCCTGCATTAAGCTTATCCTTGTCTATAATAATTCCTGCGCCAAGTTCTTCCACCCTTTGGGCAACAATAAACTGGTCTGCATACTGAGGTACCAAAATCATGGGAACTCCGTTGTAAACAGCTTCATTTACACTGTTAGGGCCTCCGTGGGTTATAAAAAGATCCGTCTTTTCCAATACTTCAAGCTGCGGAACATACGGAAGTACGATAAAGTTATCGGGAATAGAACTAAAAACCCCGGTATCTATCCTGTTGCCTATGGATAAAACAACCTTGACATCCATATCCTTAAAGGCTTCAAAGCATGACTCATAAAACTCTACACTGTCATTAAATATAGTTCCTAATGAAATATAAATTGTCTTTTTGCCTTCGATTTTTTCAAAAGGAAAATCTACTTTCTCATTTCTGTCCGCTATAGATGCGCCGATAAATTTGTAGGTGTCATCGATTCCTTTAACATCCGGGTGAAAATACCTGGAAGTATAAACCAAATTGAGCATTCCCTCAGCCATAGGATACCCGGAAATAATATCCGGGAACTTTATTCCATAGGTTCTCTCCAGCTCCGCTATGCTGTCAAAGATATGCCTGAATTCTTCCATATATAGAGGCATCTCCCCAGGATTGGACGGTTCCTCAAAGGCTTTTACAAATGTAGTATGAGAGCAGATAGTAGGAAGACTCAAAGATTTTCCGATTTCACTGCCTATGATAAACATGGAATCATAAATCAGATAATCATATTTCTCCTCGTCATTAAATACCGCATCGAATACCGATTTGCACGTTTTCACTACTCTTTGCAACATTTTAATTGCTTCTCTTACCTCATAAGGCAAATCACTTCTCAAATTGTCCTCATCATCATCTTTGTCGTCCAGATAAAACTTAAAACTTTTAAATTTGGCTCCCGTTTTCTCAATCTTTTCCCTGAACTCCTCCCCTGTCAGATAGGTAACTTCCTCGCCCTTTGCAATCAATTCTTTAACCAACCCAATAGTTGGATTAATATGTCCGTGAGCCGGAAGATTCATAAAAAGTACTTTTGACATCACATATCCCCCTTATCTAATCATTAACCGTTAAATCAAAGTAATCTTTCAGTACCCTGTCATATTCCTTATCATCTTCTATTACTGTTTTTGTAACTTCACCATTCTGCCTGATTTTCAATTCCTTGCCCATCAAGGTTATACGTCCCTCCGGTGTAGGTTTTGTACATATTTTCTTTCGTGTAAAAATTGAATAGGGCGATTTTGAGCAAAAATAATTTGCCACCAAATAGTCGGACGGATAGGTTTCTTCCAGCGTAAACGAGTACAGGCTGCGGTATTCTTCCAATCTTTTATGCTGCAATATATATCCGAATTTTTCATCACGAGTTAACCTGAAGGTTTCGGTAAATTGGTTTTGGACTATCCCTTCTTCAAAAGGAATTGGTGCTATAAGTCCGTTGCCCCCAAAGCCGACATCGGCGAGCCAATTTTTATCTCCAATTTCCACAAGCAGTAGTTGATGAATCTTGGCATTAACCTGTTCATTATCGGTAATTGGTCTTCCCAAAAGGATCTTACTTTGAATCCTAAGCTTTTTAGTATAAACTCAAAGAAAAAGTTCATTTCAAAGCAACATCCCCCTCGTTTACGTAAAACGATTTTCTTAAATAAAGATTTATTATCAAGCAGTATTTCTTTCCCCCGAATAATATCCAAATTTTCAAAAGGTACATTAGTTGTATAGCAAATATGAAGACCTTGAAGGGTATCGGCAGAAACATCTATTTTTCCACTGTACTTTATCCTGTGAAGGCATGCTTCCAGATTAAGTTCGTTTCCAGCCATATTATTTTTCCCTCAACCTTTCATCTATTTTAATTCCCACATGGCGTCCGCCGGCACAAACATATGCCAACACCTCATCTCCGGGTTTGAGTGTGGAAGCATTTAGCGGCTCGCCGTTCCCGCCGAGTATACGTATGTGCCAGTCATCCTGGACTATCACATTGATATTTACGCCTTCAGCCTCAACTTCAATCTTCAAAAGCGGCCTCAGTTCTGTTTTTACCCTGCCCACAGTTACTTCCCTAGTGTTTCCTTCTGTATCGACACAAAGTACCTTGCTTCCTGCTTTAAGCTCTGTAAGATAAGCAGTCATGCCCTCCGGAGCCCATACATATGAATGCACTGCACCTGCATTAACCCTGAAAGGTCTAAGTTCCATATATGGAAGGAAATGCGTCTCAGAGCTTACCAGGATACCGCCTTCGGATGTAGAACCTATGAGCATGCCTTCATTTTCCTTCATAAGAGTTGTAGTATCTATGCAGGATCTGTATCCCATTCCTACATGCTGAACATCCATAACTTTTCCTTTAACCAGTTCGATTTTTCCTTTTTCCTCTTTTGACATAAAGTTGTTTACCTCCACAATTTGATCCATATCCTCGGTTTTAAGCAAAACTCCGTCGCTTCCCACTTCCATCACCCCAAAGGCAATCTCGGCGTCCTCTGCAGTGTTTACTGCTTTTAAAATCACTGTATTCGTTTGCTGCAAACGGGCAATCAATAGTTCCAGAGGAATGTTGGTGGGGTCTTTAAACTCAACCACAAGAAAGTCTGCGGTTCTTCCGTCCATCCAGGCATTATTCATATCCTCCTCGTTATCAATGTTCTGATACAAGGCAGTTGAATATCCTTTGACCTTTGCTTCTTTAAGAATATCCTTGTTTTTCGATAAAACTACAGCTTCCTTCGGGAGGTTTTCAATCTCCTCATCGTCATACACCTCAACAATAAGCTTCATTTTGTGAGGTGCCTTGACTCGCTCAAGCATATCCTGCGAAATCAACAGATTCTCAAAACGAAGATTATAAATCAGGGGCAAAACTTTTTCTTCATTTTTTAAATTTCTCGCATCAAACCACACTAATTTTTTATTCATTTTTGATTCCTCCGACCATTTAATTGATTTTTTAGGCAATAAAAAAGCACCTCATTATATCGATGCTCCTTTTCGATTATTTCTTTTAACTTTTCTTGCGCAAAAGAAAAACTTTTCTTTTTTATACACTGAAGAATAAAAATATTTTGCAATAATCTTTCTTACTTCAGTCCAATCGGCAATGATTTCATCCAGCATCCCTATGGCTTCAAATTCTTTTGTGTAAAGCTTTTGAAGCCTGTATCTTTCCACCCGCTTAATATTTAGTACATTGTTAAGACCGCTAAAAATACTCTCTGCATGTTTTTTCAGCAATTCCTCGTTTCCGGTAATGCTTTCAAAGTCTTTACAGTAGCTTTTGAGGCTTAAAATTCCTTCAAAGATTTCTTCTTTCTTTTTAGTCATGTTCATATTGAAGATGTGCTTATATGCTTCCGATTCTTCCCGGTTTTCAACTTTGGCGGAAGCGGAGCAAACGCTGTAATACTCAGAATATACAGGCATGTCCACCTTTTTGCCGTAAAAATCATCAATATATCCTCTGCAGCAGTTTACAACATCCTGATAGGGAATTAGTTTTTTCTCATAAGAAAGGTTGTCCCTGTGATTGTGCTCAATTACACTGTATACCCTTTTTTCATTATCATAGCCATATACAAGGATACAATGCTCAAAATGCTTTTTGTTGTATGCATCAACTCTGACCGGTGAGTAAAAGCAGTCAATCCACAGCACCACAGGCCTTCCGTTTGAGATGGCTGTGTTTATTCTATCGCACAAGTTGTTGTCGTCCACTGTTGACACGCTCTTAATACCGATATCGTCAAGTATCTTTTCTATTGGCTCAACAAGCATGTATTGAAGGATGTTTTGCATATCTCCGGGTTTGTATTGGTATGCAATAATCTCATTTACCAAAAAAGGCATTATATCCCTGTTAAAATGTCTGACTATGGGAATCAGCGAATTTAGGTAACAGGATCTGTAAAACACATCATTAAACGGCTCAATATTATCAAGTATTCTGGAATCTTTTAATGTTTGCCCATCCTTTGAGTATTCATCCTTCGAGCAATACGTTTCTGTCTTTGGCTTTTTAGCAAAATTCTCCCCAAGTCCTTTATCCGTACTTTGGATTTTGCAGCTTTCAATTTTGCTTGCAAGATTCCTTACGGTTTTAAGTTCATAGACATCCCAGGCTGCCAGATCAATATTGCGTTTTTCCATTTCCACTTCGAATTTTATAGCCAGTATGGAATTTCCCCCTATATCGTAGAAGCTGTCATTCACATTGACTTTGTCTACATCCAATATTTCTTTCCATACATTCACCAAAAGTTTTTCCAGATCACTGGCAGGTTCTTCATCAATTCCGGCTGACGTCTTCTTTATTTCAATATTCTGTAATGCCATTCTATCCACTTTTCCGTTTTCGGTAAAAGGCATTTTGTCGATCCGGACTATGTGAGAAGGCACCATGTACTCCGGTAGTTGTGACTCAAAATACTGTTTTACATCCGATAATGACACTTCCTTGTCCGACACAAAAAACGCACAAATATAATTTTCTCCCCTATAATCCCTCTTTGCAATTACTGCCCCTTCTCTTACCGACGGGTGGTTTAACAATTTGGTTTCTATCTCCCCCAGCTCCACCCTGTTTCCTCTGATTTTGACTTGGAAATCTTTTCTACCTAAATATTCAATACTTCCGTCCTGCAAAAGCCTTCCCATATCACCGCTGCGATACGAACGCAATTTGGCATCGGTACTGTCCGCTGTAAAAACACTTTTACTAAAGCCGTCCATATTCCAATAGCCGGGCGCCAAATACTGGCTTTTGTAAACTATCTCGCCTACTTCATTTACTCCTGTCTTTATGCCCGGAAGACTTTCCAAGGTGATGTCCACACCATTTACGGGCAAGCCTACAGGCACTGAAATACTCTTTACTTCTGCCGATTTATCGAGAATATTTGCGGTCGCAATAATAACCTCTGAAGAGCCAAACAAGTTAACAAATACGCATCTGTCGGAGCAATACTTTTTGTAAAGTTCCAGATCCTTTGCATATACCGCTTCTCCCCCAATAACCATAGCCCTTACAGATGAAATTTGAACCGGATCGGTCAAAGTTTCCATAAAGAGCCTGTAGACTGTGGGAACCGAGTGAAATACAGTAATCCCCTCATCACATATCCACCCGGCAAGTCTTCCCATACTGCTTCTTTTTTTATATTGTAGGGATAAATGGCTGCACCGTTTAGCAATGCTGTAAATATGTCTATTGCCGCCACAGTATGGCTGTAAGATGTAAATAACGCAATCCTGTCATCCGGTGTGACATTCAGCATTTTTGAAAAACAGTCTATAAAGTGTAAAACATTCTCTTCCGTCTGTACTACTCCTTTAGGTTTACCGGTCGAACCCGAAGTATAGAGAACGTATACTTCTTTCGGCTCTTCCAATCCTTCTTTTATATCTTTTGCTTTGGGACTTGCGGTCAGCAAATCTACATTTATCACTTCAATGGAAGAAGAAACTTTACAAGCGAGCCTGTTTGCAAGCTCTAAATTTTTATTGTTGGTAAGAATCAAACCTGCATTTGAATCTTCCAGCATATACGAGAGCCTCTCAAAGGGATAGGATGGGTCTAAAGGAACATATATTTTTCCTGCTTTTAAGACTCCCATTAAACCGCTTATCATATCCGCACCATGCTCAAACAACATTGCCACTGTGATTTTGGGGAAAGTGAAATCCCTCCTCATTTCACAAACCCCGGTGATATGACCGGCAATGATATTTGCTTTATCATTCAATCCCCTGTATGTGAGAATTCCCGTATCTGTTTTTACCGCTGTTCTGTCTCCATATTCTTCTACCATTTTTTCAAAACGCTTAACTATGGACTTTGTCATACATTTCATCCTTCCCACGCCCCTGTTAATTAGCTGCCAAAATCAACTTAAAGAATTCCAAGGTGCAATCCTCAATCACCTTGATGCTTTCTTCCACCCTATCAAGAGGCAATGTTTTTCCCCTGTACAGACTTGCAACATAATTGTTAATCAGCATGTTCGAGTGGTTTATAATTCTTATGCCTAAGTCCTGAATATGCTTTTTCTCCTTACTTTCGGGACAGAAATATTTAAGCAAGGTATCTATTAGCAGTTCTTTCCCTCCCAATTGTGCATAAAGCTTGTCAATGCATTCTATGTCAAGGCTATTTCCCTTTTCCTTTACACTGTTATATACTGTGTAAGCATCTTTACCGGCATTGTTGTTTAATATAATAAACTTAACCGTATCCATAAACTGTTCGTGTAATTTGCCTGTCTTTATCAAATCAATCTCAGAAATCCTGTCTAAGGTAATAATAAACCTTTGCTCATTATCCTGACAGGAGTAAATGTTATCAATTGTATCAAAAGTGCAGTAAAACCTGCCGTAATCAACTTCTCTTGAATTGTTGAGTGAGCGCAAGTGGTTGTGGTCCAAAACCGAGTACACCTTTTTTTTCTTTGTTACAGCCGCTAATCACTGCAATATGCTTGGTATGGGAACTTAGATAAAAAGGAGTATAGAACAGGTAATATTCGTCAAACCAAACACAAACCGGTTTTCCGTCATCAATTACTTTGCAAATCTCAGAATTAATATCCTTTAGACCTATATCAGTAACTCTCAATTTGCACCCAAGCTTCTCCAACACCTTGTTGTGAAAAATCTCTTCCATCCAATCATCAGATTCTTCAAGTCCTATGTTTCCCAAGTCAAATCCTCTTTTGGCACCGATAAAAAATTTGAAGTAATTTACGAGCACATCATCCTTGTGCCCTAAAAGAAGAACAATACTTCTATCCCTGCAGTTCATCTGCCTCCACGTAAGACCGCTGACATATTTTACAGCATTGTTGTCACTTATTATATCATCAACAGTTTTACCGTGTACTGCGGTTGAATAGCCGTCATAAATGCCCCCAAAAGGATTTAATTTCTCCTTGCTTAAAGCTTCATTGCATATTTCTTTTTTGCCCTCATCATGAAATACGGTTTTGTAGTTGACAATATCTATTAAAATATTCCCATCTTTGCCAAACAGTGTTATGTCATAACTACTGCCCTCTGAAACATCTTCATTCGATATTCTTTTAATATATAAATAAGTTTTTTGAGTTACTTCCCCATACCACACCAGTTTGTCACAAGCAACAGGCTTCCATCCTTTTCCCGTCATATACTCCACAGACTTATCAAGCATGCAATCAATTATATTGGGAGTTAGCATATACCCCTTGAAAATTTGCGGCATTTCCTCAGGAATTTCAAATTCAAGCAATGCTTCCCCTTCACCTTTGTAAATGTGAAGATTGATATTCCACTCTTTATCCTCCCCGGACTTTTTTGCATAGGCTTTTAAGCTTGCAGCCGTTTCAATTCCCCCGCACCTATTTTTAATGTCTATTAACCCATTGCTCATGGTTTTTGGTGCTTTTTCTCTACACATTATCCCTTTCGCATGCTTTATCCATTGGGAACTTCGCTGTTCATCATTTTGAATGGCCTTACTGGAAATGATAAATTCAAGGTAATCAGCCTCTTTTTTTATCAAAGTACGTATCTTAGCAGGGTTTTCGTCATCCAATTCAAAAGGCTCAAAAAACATTACATCTCTAAGTTCCATGAACCCGTCCTGATAGTACTTGATAAAAGCATCCTTTGCAATTTCCATATATGTACTCACAGGAACCCTGTCGAATCTGCAACTGCTTAGCATGCTTTCATGTCTTACGGCACTAAATTCACTTACAACGCCGTTAACCCATTGCACGTATTCTCCCCCTTTTCGGACAGCTATTGTTGTATTTACGCAAAGCTTATTTTTTGATGTTTGACCTTCCGGTAATTTTAAATGAGTTTTACTTTTTAACGTGTATTGTCCTTGAAACGTATGTACGCCCTTCTTAGTTCCTCCGCCTTTTCCTCCGGCTGTGTAGGATTTACATGGGCCCAAGCTCCGGTCTCACCGGCTGCATTATATTTTTGGCTAAACTCAGACCTTAATGGCGAATAGAATTCTACATGGAAATGATAATGCTCTCCATAGCCATCACAATTTACAGGTGACTGATGCATACACATCATATACGGAAAACGAAAATTAAAAAGAGCATCATATGCTCCCGTAACCTCTTTTAAAATTCTTGCAAAATTTGACTTTTCGTCTTCGTCAAACTCCACAAGACTTTTTCTATGCTTTTTGCTCACAATATATACTTCATAAGGACATTCACTGAAAGAAGGCACAAAAGCAGAAAAATCCTTGTTTTCCGTTACCACTCTTCTTCTTGATTCTGTCTCGGTTTTGAACATATCGCAAATCAAACAGCTATTGCTCCGCTTTTGATACTCACGGCACGACTCAAGCTCAAGTTCAATTCTTTTCGGTATAAAAGGATAAGCATATATTTGTCCGTGGGGATGGGGTATTGTGGCCCCTACCATCTCTCCTCTGTTCTCAAACATATAAATGTACTTGATCCTTTTGTCTTCCTTTAAGGCATTAAATCTTTGTATCCAGAGGTTTACCAGTTTTTCAATCTGTTCTTGGGGAAGTTCCCATAAGCTCTTGGTATGCTCCCTTGAATACAATACTACCTCGCATTTTCCATAGGCCGTTTCACGTCTGTATCTTTCTCCTTCATAGCCTTCTTCCATGCAAGCATCCTTGGCCAAAGAAGGAAAATCATTGTCATAACACAGCACATCATAGCTTTCAGGGACCTTTCCCGAACCGGGACAAAAAGGACACCAGTCCTTTGGCACATCAGGCCTTCCCTGTCTTTTGGGTGCAATAATCACCCAATCTCTTATTAATGGATTCCAACGAAGTTCCGACATAAGCTCTACCGTCCTTATAACACTTTAGTTCAAAGAAGATTTTTCTACCTTGTTATAATTTCGCCCATTCCATACTTATCAGATTTTTCAACTCCAAAACTTCCTTTGTCTTTTCCAAAGAAATGCTTGCAGCTTTTGCTATCTGCTCTGCCGCTAGTTTATTTTGATTCTCTCTTCCCAGAGTTTCTGCGAGTTTTACGTAAAATTTAACCAGCAGGCTGTCCTTATCCCCCTTAAACTTTCCATTTTCCTGTGCAATCCTCAATGCTTCAAGGAATCCGTCAGTATCAACAGCCGCTTTTTGTTCATAGTAGTGCATTATCCGTGCCCGGGATACTGTGGGCGTTCCTTGCGGAATTCTATATTTTGAAGGAATATGGGGAGAATAAATATAATCCCCTCCTCCGGCAGAATACCTAAGCCAGGCATGCTGATCTTCCGACACTCTCTCGGCCGGAAACGGATATTTGAATGCAACATCAGTTCTTACAGCCGTTGAAGAAGTCAGATTTGTGTAACCCTTTTCAATCCCTATCTGTATCCAGGCGTTACTTCCGCAAACGGGATTTTCCTTATGGCCCTCAAGTATTTCCAATATCGAAGGCGTTAAACATTTTTCATCCACCGGATTGCTGTTTTCATCAATAACCTGGAATGTGGAATATACCACTGCCGCCTGGGGATTTTGAATAAATTCCTTTCTTACAGTTTCAAGCCTTTTAGGATGGGATATATCATCGGCATCATTGAAAAGTATAAAGGGCGACCCTTTTTCATAAGCCACTTTATACCTATGTTTCTGCATATGCCCGGTCCGTCGTTGGTATCCTTAAAAATAACATGAATCTTCTGAGGACTCCTTTTTCTTACCTCTAATAAATACTCCCTTGCCTCGGCACAAGGAGACAAATCGTCAACAATAACCAATTGCCAGTTTGAATCAGTCTGGGCAAATATCCCGTCTATTGCCTGGTCCAGATAAAACCTGCTGCATTCATTATCGTTTCTCCAATGAGACATTACAAAAGTTGCGGTTCCCTTGGAAAAATCCACACTCATATCTTCACTCCCTGTCCGTTCTGATACTATTCAAAATTTCATTCACTGATTCTTTCAAAGATTTTTAATATTTTTTTCCCGTCAGTATTGCTTCAAAATTTTTATCTTTTACAAGCAGCCATACTTTGCTCATCCACCCACAATGTAATAGCGTAAATTATTGCCGTGTGTATGTTTTCAATCTGTTCCATATTATCCGACTCTACAACGACAGGTATATCAGCCATCTTTGACAGTTTTCCTCCACCCATGCCGGTAAGCCCTATTACCTTTATTCCAAGATTATGTGCCGCCAAGGCTGCTTCCAATATGTTGGGGGAATTTCCGCTCCCACTTATACAAATCAACAAATCACCCGGATAAGTCATGTTCTCTATCTGGGAGCGGAATATCTGCTTGTAACCCTCACTTTCAGCCACTGATGTTATTGCCGCCATACTGGAGTTTAAGCTTAGTATACATGATTCATAGTTGTTTCTTTTTGCAGTTTTGGACAGTATGCCGGCAAAAAGATTTGCATTAGCCCCGCTTCCCCCATTGCCGCAAATAAATATGTTCTTTTTCTTGTTCATGGTATCAAGCACAAGCCGGGCAGCACTTTCAACATTCTGCACATTAATATTGTTCATTCCTTCACAAAAACCATCCACCATATGTTCCAATGTCATTTTAGATACCTTCCTTAACTTATTGTCTTTAAAAATCATGGAAGTAATATTTTATTTCTTAATTGAGAAAAAGCTTTGTACTACCCTGTCTTTCAAAACTGAATGGAAACTCTTTTAGCTCTCCCAGTGCATTGCGCACAGAATCATGAAATTCAGGCTCACAAAAAATGAGAAGGAAGCCCCCTCCTCCGGCACCTGTGATTTTGGCTGCCAATGCCCCTGCAGCATATGCCTTCTCAATGGTTTCGTTTATCCAACTGTTGCTTATTTCGCTCGCAAGCTGCTTTTTCATTATCCAACCCTCGCGCATCAACTCTCCAAAGCCCTTGATATCAGCTCTTGCTATAATATCCGAGGCTTTTGCCACTTGATTTTTCATCTCTCTTAAAATAGGTCTGGTATTGTTTATAAGCCGGTTTTGCTCTTCGAGTATTCCTTCCGCTTTCCTGCCAACACCCGTGTAGAATAGCAACAGATGGTCTTTTAAAATTTTATAAATATCATACGCGGGTTCAACGGCTTGCACTTCTACATTCCCATTAGATTTAAAAGTCAAAACGCGCATTCCTCCAAAGGCAGCGATATACTGGTCCTGTTTTCCTATGGGTTTTCCGAGAATATTGATTTCAATATCGCATGCAAGTTGTGCAAGAGCATCTTTCTTAAGTTCAATTCCTTTAAAAGCATATAAAGCATTTAAAAGTCCCACCGTGAGACTGCTTGATGAGCCCAGTCCGCTTCCGGTATGAGGAATATCCGAAAGAATTGTAATTTCAATACCGTTCTTAATTCCTGTCAAACGCATAGCTTCCCTTATTAAGTCGTGCTTGATTTCATCTACCGAATCAACACTTTCATCTTCAAAGCACCTTATATGTATCCGTCCGTCATAGCTTTCCTTCACGATAACGTATATGTATTTGTCTATTGTACAACTTAAGACGCATCCGTCCTCCTGCGACCAAAACCTTTCTATATCGGTGCCTCCGCCAAAAAAGCTAATTCTGAGCGGTGTTCTTGTTATAATCAAAGTTTCACCCCCCTATATTCAGTTTAAGTAAGGCTAAATTTAATTGACTCTATCTCTGTGCCTTCATGATAGCTGTTTTAGTTTTCATGTCTCTCATTGCCGATGCAAAATAGTCATCAAGATTCTCTGCTTCATTTAAGTATTCAAGATAGTCGGCAATCATATCCCGTAAGTTCTTTTTAGGTTTCCATCCCAAAGCCTCAAGTTTTGCCGGTGACGATACTATGTGGCGTACGTCTCCAACCCTGAATTCACCGTTCATTATTGGTTTTAAGCTGCTGTTCATATACTCGGATATTTCTTTATAAAATTCCAATACTGTGGTGCTTACGCCGCTTCCGACATTGAAAGACTGATAATCGGCCTCACTGCTTTCGAGTACACACATATTGGCGCTTACGACATCATCAATGTGTATATAATCCCTCATTAGCATTCCGTCTTCAAAAATAACCGAGGGCTGCCCCAAAGTCAGCAATGTTGCAAAGCTTCGCAAAATTCCCGTATACATATTGTAAAATGACTGCCTTTTACCCAGGGTAATGGAATACCTGAGACATACTACTGGAATACCATGCCTGCGGCCAAGATTGTGTCCGATAAGCTCTTGGGAATACTTTGAAATGGCATACTGTGTATTCGGATTAACCAGTTCTTCCGTAGCTTTGAGATTTTTCAGCGTTTCGCCGCAAACAGGACAGGTATGTTCCCATTGTCCTTTAACCAGACGCTCAATGGGTCTTGGCATCGGCTGGAACTGTCCGTGCTTAGGCACATATATTGGCCTTCACCATAAACAGCCTGGGAGGAAGCAATTATAACCTTTTTTATATCTAGCTTTTTCTCTGCTATCACTTCAAAAAGCATTGATGTACCAACACTGTTGATATCAAAAAAAGTGCTGTAGTCGGGAAGATATCCTTGGTGGGCCGCCTCATGGAATACAACATCAACGCCTTCCAATGCCTTAGATACTGCTGATTTGTCTCGAACATCACCTATAATAAGCTCCGCTTCCTTTGATAAATAATTGGGTACTTTTCCCCCCGGATGAACAGGTTCGGTTAAGGCATCCAGTATTCTCACTCTATATCCTTTAGCCAAAAGTGCATCCACTATGTGCGAACCTATAAAACCCGCCCCTCCTGTAACAAGTGCTAACATAAAAACCCTCCTTTACAATATTCAAATAATAATTAGAAACTATCAAAAACATCCAAAGCAATTTCAGCTGTTCCTTATTGTATACTGCACAATAAAGATGACTGTTCTTCAAACCTTTCAGTGTTATGTTTGAAATTTTTACTTAATATCAAATCTGCAGCTTCAGGCAAATCAAGAGCATAATAGTCAGGTACAACGTTTCTGCTTTCCGAAACTACTCTGTCCCCGGACAGCAAAATAGTTGTAAGCCCACTTTTCTGTCCTGCTTCAATGTCTGTATAACTATCCCCAATCATTATTCCTTTTTCCCTGTCCAGAGGAAGTTCTTTAAAAGCCTGTTCAATCATTCCATTCCTTGGCTTGCGGCATTTACAGTTGTCGGCAGGCACATGGGGACAATAATAAATTTTACTTATCATTGCCCCCTGACTATACAAAGCGCTGTCCATCCGGGCATGTATGTCATTTAGAACCTCGAGTCTTATAATTTTATGTCCAACCACCGCCTGATTTGTTACCACAACTATGGCATAGCCCTTCTCATTAAGCTTTCGAATTGCTTCTTCAACACCGGGAAGGAAGACAAATTCATCCCAACTTTTTATATAATCCGGCCTGTTTCTGTTTATCACTCCGTCCCTGTCCAAAAAAACCACAGGCATTTTAAGCTCCTTCTTAAGCTGAACTGCCCAACTGTGGCATAAAAATGTATGCGCCGAATCGATTTCATCTGTTGATTCTCCCTTAACGCTGCAGAGCACATGGGAGTATTCTTTAAGGCCCTTGGGCAATTCACCTGTTACCGATACGACACGGAGTCCTTTTTTGAAACTGAATTTTGCACCTTCAACCAAGTTTCTATGGGCTATGCCCGATGAAAATATTATCAACAGGTCACCCGGCAGAGCACAAGCTTTTAAGTACTCCACATATGCCATGTCCGTTGAAATATCATTGGAAACAGCCGTAAAAAGGGCATGTTATCCGAAAGTGCAATTACTCTGATACCAAGCCCAAGCAAATTGGAAATATTTTCACCCGAATTTTTCATTAAGTCATTGGCAAAGTGTGAGACCGTTATACTGCTTGCGCCGTTTCCGACAAGATATATTGTATGCCTTTGCTGAGCCGCCCTTTTGATTTCGGACAGAACACTGTCATAAGCCCTCTTGTCCAAAGAAGAGACAATTTTGGTCACATTTTTTAAATAACTGGCGATCGTTGTCACATTAACCTCCCTTTTCTTCTATGTATTCCACAAGGCTTTTTATGGTTTTAAAATTGCTAACGTCCATTATTTCATCCTGAAACTCAATATTAAATTCTTTCTCAAGCTCTACCACCAGTCTGATAAAGCTTATAGAATTTATATTAAGGCTCGATAAAGTATCCTCAAGTTTTATGCTTGAATTTAAATCCACATCGAATTGTTCCTTCAATATGGATATCAATTTAGCTGCGACATCTTTATGCATAGGCCCCCTCCAATTCCCTAAGCAGGCTTAAGCACTGCTCAAGCTTTATCTTCCTGTGAACCAGCTTTCTTATAATGTCCGTAATTAATGCCGGATTCTTGTGCTGGAAAACATTCCGTCCTATTGCAACACCTGATGCACCTGCATTGAGAGCATCATTAACGGCATATAGCAATTTTTCCGTGCTTTCCGTTTTTGCTCCTCCGGCAATAACCACCGGTATTCCGATACCTCTCATCAATTTTTCCATGTTTTCAAAAGAACCGGGATATGCAATTTTCACAATATCTGCCCCAAGCTCTTCCGCTACACGCGCACAATGCATAAGGGTGCTTATATCCTCAGCATTCTTATGAGCATAAATCATAACTAAAAGAGGCATACCCCATTCCATGCACTCTTTAGAAACCACTCCCAGATCCCTCATCATTTCCGTTTCTGACCAAACCCCAAGATTTACATGTACGGAAACTCCGTCAGCTCCAAGCTTCACTGCCTCCTCCACCGAACCGGCCAGTATCTTGTGGGTGGAATCATTGCTCAGTGAGGTTGAAGCGGACAGATGCATAATATACCGTCCCTTTGACAGCTCGGGATGACTTGCAACAGATTTCAAAAGCCCTTTGTGTAAAACAATTGCGTCTGCGCCGCCGTTTATTATCTGGGTGATTGTATCTATGTAATGCCCGATTCCGTCAATCGGCCCCAATGTTACGCCATGATCCATAGGAACAATGCATGTGCGCCCCGAATCAATATTCATAATCCTTGACAGCCTTAAACTTTTGCCATACATACATTCTCCCCCTTTTACATTTCAAACAAGCTTTCAAAACCTGTTTCTTTAGATATTGTTTCAAATCTTTCCCTCTGTTCTTTTAAATCCACACCTTTGGTTCTGAATATGTGTTTAAGCATTTCAGCAGCTTCTTTAATCTGTTCGAATGAAGGCTCATAGCTATTTGACTCCATCTCTTCCTTTATTTTTTGAATCCTGCGGTATGGTTCAACTACCCCTTTTGCATACTCCTCTTCATTCCAATTGGTATTTTTTGTGCTTACAGCAGTTGCAAGACACATCTTTAAAAACTTAAGTCCGTTGCCCGATCCTTCCCCCGCTTTGTTTTCCGTGTTTGAAAGTTTTCTCTCGAGCAGCAGGATGTCATCCTCGTTATCAAAGGAAAATGCCGGAATACCCGGCACATTTCTTTTCATAAGATTTCTCAATACCGTTTGAGGTCCAAGCTCGACAGCCATATCAACACCTTTTGTCTCAAGGTATTTCATCGATTCATGCCAGCGAACCGGGCTTACAATCTGCAGTGCCAGGTTGTCAACAATCTCTTCCTTCCCTTTATACGGCAATGCGTAGTGTTTGATATTACCTGCCATTTTGGTTCATTGTAGGAATAGAGCTTAAGCTCTTCCCTAAGCCTGTCGGCGGCCGGCTGCATCAAAGGACTGTGGAACGGAGCGCTCACTTTTAAAGGTACTATCCTTGCACCGTGTTTTTTCAGTATTTCACTTGCAGTATTTACGGCAGAAGTATGTCCCGATATAACTATCTGGTCTTTGGAATTATGATTCGATACTACTACCAAATGGTTCTCATCGGAAACTTTTATACATGTTTCTTCAATAACCGGCTTGTCTACACCGCTTACAGCCGCCATAGCACCGATTCCTTGGGGAACTGCTTCCTGCATATACCTTCCGCGGTTTCTGACGATTCTAACTGCATCTTTAAAAGATATTGCTCCCGCACAGGTCAGTGCCGCGAACTCCCCTAAGCTATGTCCTGCCAGAAAAGCCGGTTTTACACCATATTTTTCCATGTAGACCCTGAATGCGGCAACACTTGCTGTCAGTATCACCGGCTGAGTGTTCTCCGTCTTTGTGAGCTCATTAATGTCTCCGTTAAAGCAAAGCTCTTTTAAGTCAAATCCCAAAACCTCGTTAGCCTCATCAAAAACTTCCCTTGCTGCCGAATAATTTTCATAGAGTTTTTTGCCCATTCCAACATATTGTGATCCCTGTCCGGGAAATAACAATGCAATTTTCTTCATACATCTTCATCTCCAATCACTAAAATACATCTGATACCCATAGGATTCAGTCTCACTATTTTCCGCACCGTCTTCATCTTCGTTTTCGATTATTGCTGCTATCTCCGATATAGTTGGACATGTGATAATCTCCTCTACTTTTGTTTTTCCGGGATAATGCTTTTCCAGCTCATTGTGCATGTTTACAAACAACAGCGACTCTCCGCCCAACTCAAAGAAATTGTCCTTTATTCCTACAGGCTCAATTCCTAGGATACTTTGCCAAATCTCTGCAATACGTTCCTCAATTTCATTAGAAGGTGCTTCATATTCTGTAGATAATTCGGGTCTGGTATAAGCATTCTCCACATTATCACTGTACCAATCACTTCCGTTCTTGATATACTCCCTCATATTGAACTGTTCTACCAATACTTCTTCCTCTCAAAAGGATAAGTAGGAAGAGGGATTCTGCGCCTTTTCTCACCACTGTGGAAGTCCTCCCAGCTAATTTTAAAGCCCTTTTCCCATAGTTTTCCAAGGGTATAAAGCACCGTTTGAACTTCCGATTGATTGCTTTCTTCACCGGGCAGGGATAAAAATACTTTTGCACTGTGAGCATCCTTCAATTCGAAAGGCACACCCATATGAAGAAATATAACTGTGTTATCTTTTGCCAAAGTCTCTATCTCGTTATCAAAACTGCCATAGCTTCCGGACCCATCATCAGAAAAAGCACGAATCAAAGCATCTTCGAGGGATAAAACACCTCTTGTCAAATCCGCCGTATATTGACCTATTCCCTTTCCTATTGCAGTATAAGGTTTAATTCCCCATGACATCCAAAGCTTTGCCATTGCATACTCAATAATCATGTTTATTGAACGTGAGATTTTTTTATCGTTCAAATACTTTTCCGATAAATTTTTAGGTGTATCTTGAGAGAATAAAATTCCGACAGGGTCCTCTCTAAGATATGATTTAAGAATTTCGGCTCCCCTGTTAAACTCTTCTTTGAATACATCAAAATTATTGTACAATTCAATGGCAGTATTGGGTTTAAGCCTTTCCCTCTCTGCAAAGACAAATACAATTGACGGATTGGTTCCCCCGCTAAAATCGCAAAGAGAGCTCTCCCTGTTTTCATTGAGGAGTAAGCAAATGGCTTCTTCGGCATTCTTGCACACCAACGTTCTTCGGTGTTCAAACTCTTTTCTGCCCACATGCAAAGTATAAACAGTATCTGCAAAATTGATATCCGTATTTTTCTTTAAAAATTCTCCCAGATTATGGGCCATCCTGTCCAATGCAGTCTTACTGCGGGCCGACAGGGTTAGAAGCTGATGACTTCTTGATTTTGCGGAAGTCTCAATTTCAGGAGCTTCTTCAAGAATTGCGTGGACATTGGTACCGCCAAAACCAAAGGAATTTATCCCTGCCAGACGGGGTTTTCCGTTACTTTCCCATTCAGTGAGCTTGGTATTTACATAAAAAGCGCTATTCTCAAAGTCTATATTGGGATTTGGAGTCTTATAATTAACGGTGGGCGGTATCTGCTTATTCTTTAATGCAAGGGCTGTTTTAATTATCGCCACCGCACCTGCAGCCGAAGTTGTATGTCCCACATTTCCTTTTACCGCTCCTAATGCACAGAAGTTTTTGCGCTGGGTTTTCTGTGAAAACACTTTATTCAGCGCGTCAACTTCTATCTGATCTCCAAAAAGAGTTGACGTTCCTTGGGCTTCGATATATCCTATATCATCCGGATTTACTCCTGCAAGGCTCTGTGCTGCAGCAATAACTTCCGATTGTCCTTCCCTGCTTGGAGCAGCGAACCCTGCCTTTGTGGAACCGTCATTATTTACCGCAATCCCTTTGATAACTGCATAAATGTTATCACCGTCAGCTATTGCATCTTCCAGCCTCTTTAACACAACAACTCCAACAGCATTGGTAAAGACAGTTCCCTGGGCATCGGCATCAAAAGGTCTTGCATGGCCATCGGGTGAAGCTATCATCCCCGGTTGATACAGGTAGCCAAGCTTTTGCGGAAGCTTTATTGCTGCACCGCCCGCTATTGCCATGTCACAGTTATAATTGAGCAAGCCTTCGCAAGCCAGTGCAATGGCAGTCATGGATGTGGAGCAAGCTGTCTGCACGTTAATGCTCGGCCCTTTTAAATTAAATACATAAGACACTCTGCTGGCCAGATAATCCTTGTCATTGCTTAAAAGCATGTTGAAGTTGTCCTTCAGCCCCACTTTTGCCATTAGATGATACAGAAAATATGTGCTCATGTTTGACCCTGCATAGACACCTACGGGATATTCATATTCATTTTTTGCATATCCCGCATTTTCCAATGCCTCATAGGCGCACTCTAAAAACAGCCTGTGCTGGGGGTCCATATTTTCAGTTTCTCTCGGGTTGAAACCAAAGAAAGACGCATCAAAATATTCAATGTCTTCCAAAATCCCTCCGGCCAAAACATAATTCGGATCGTTTACATCCTCATCGCTAGCCCCGGATTTAATTGCCTCTTCTTTTGAAAATGTAGTAATGGAATCAACTCCGTTCTTTAGATTTTCCCAGAACTCATCAATATTTTTGGCACCGGGAAAACGTCCGGACATTCCGATAATAGCTACACATCCTGAGGATTTATTTTTCGGTAATTCACAACAGTCGAAATTTCCAAATTTATTCTGCCGGGCTTGCTTTTGTTTTCTGAGCCTTTCTTCATTTTTGACAAATGACGGCTGTTCCTGTTCACCCTTTATGAATTTTGCAAGGGAGCTTATCGTTGAGTAAGTAAACATATCTACCAATGGGAAGTCTTTGTTAAACTGCTTCTTTATGCGGCTGTGTATTTTGGTAAGGAGCAGCGAGTGTCCTCCTACTTCGAAGAAATTATCATTGACTCCTACACTCTCTAAACCAAGCTCTTCCTTCCATATATCCGCCAATATCTTCTCAACTTCATTTTGCGGAGCAGCATAGTTTGACTCCTTGGATAGCACCGGGACCGGCAATGCTTTTCGATCCGCTTTTCCGTTTGATGACAGAGGCAATGCATCCAAAAACACATATATCCTCGGCACCATGTATTCCGGTAAGCTCTTTGCCAAAAAGGCCTGAAGTTCCCCTGATTCTACCGGATTTTCCTTATCGCACACTATATATCCCACAAGATGAACATTGCCCGGCTCTTTCTCCCAAGCTGTGACAACGCATTCTTTAACCGACGGATGTGAAAGCAGTGCCCCTTCAATTTCCCCCAACTCTATTCTCAATCCGCGCAGTTTAACCTGAAAATCCATTCTTCCGAGATATTCAATGTTTCCGTCGGGCATCCATCTTGCCAGGTCACCGGTACGGTATATTCTTTTGCACGGAACTAAAGGGCTCGCCACAAACTTTTCTGAGGTAAGCTCGGGCCTATTTAAATATCCTCTGGCCAACCCCACACCGGCTATGCACAGTTCTCCAGGAACTCCTATCGGCTGGGGCTGCATATTTTTGTCCATAATCAGAAGCTGGATGTTGTCAATAGGTTTGCCTATCGGTATGATATCAGGAACTTCATCTGTGGGGCAGTCGTAATATGAAACGTCAATTGTTGCCTCGGTAGGGCCGTATAGATTTGACAGCCTTGTACCGTTCGTACCCAACAGACTGTTAAAAAGCTTTACTTGTTGGGAAGTCAAAGCCTCTCCGCTTGCAAAAACCTGTCTTAATGATTTTGCTCTTTGCGCCTGGCCGGTTTCCTTCAAATATTCCAAAAAGATGTTTAGCATTGAAGGCACAAAATGTATTACGGTTATATTATTCTTCTCAATTGCTTCCAGTATCTTTCCCGGATCTTTTTCTCCGCCCGGTTCAAGAAAACATACTTTTGCTCCCTGCGTAGACCACCAGAACATCTCCCATACCGATACATCAAAGGTAAAAGGCGTTTTTTGAAGTATTGTGTCATTTGGTCCGATGGGGTATTTTTTCTGCATCCAGTTTATCCTGTTTACCAGTGAATGATGCTCAATCAGTGTACCTTTGGGCTTTCCGGTAGACCCGGACGTGTAAATTACATATGCAAGACTATTGGGCAATACTGCATTTGCCGGATTATTGCTTTCCCCCTGATAAAGGGATTTATCCTCCAGAAAGATTCTTTGAATATTTCCTTGTATGTTCATGTCATGGAACTTGCCGCTCGTTAGCAGCACCGATACCCCGCTGTCTTCAAGAATATAGTTTATTCTGTCTTCCGGATAATGGGGGTCTATGGGTAAATAAGCTCCCCCTGCTTTTTCAATGGCCATTATTCCAATAATCATTTCCATGGAGCGTTCCAGCATAATACCCACTATACTCTCCGGCTTCACACCCTTACTTTTGAGCAAATGGGCCAATTGGTTTGCTTTCTCGTTCAGCTCTCTGTAGCTAAGTTTATCGTCACCAAATATTACAGCAGTGCTGTCGGGATTCTTTGCTGCCTGTTCTTCGAATAGCCGGAATATAGCCTTGTTTGTGGGGTAATGAGCCTGGTGTTGTTGAATTCAAAGAATATTTTTTCCTCTTCGTCTTTTGTAAGAAGCTTGATTTTTGACACCTTTTCTTCGGGATTTAGGCAAATGGCTTCCAGAATGCTCTTTAAATGCCCCGCCATACGTTTTACAGTATCAGCATCAAACAAAGCCTTGCAGTAGTCAAATCCGCCTTTTATTCCATCTTCGCCCTCCGTAAGCTGAAGTCTCAAATCAAAAGGTGCCAAACCGCTTTCAACATCAATAGGCTCCATTTTCACCCCCGGCATCTCAAGCTCAACCTGTCTGGTGTTGTGCAATATAAACATTACCTGAAACAGCGGTGTTCTGCTGATATCCCTCTCCGGCTTAAGTTCTTCGAGCATTTTGTCGAAAGGCAGTTCCTGATAGCTATAGGCGTTGAGGGTCATCTCTTTTACTCTTTTTAGCAAGTCGCGGAATTTTGGATTGCCCTCAAAGTTGGTTCTCATCACTAATGTATTCATGAAAAAGCCGACTACATTTTCTATTTCCCTTCTATTACGGTTTGCAACAACAGTTCCGGTAAATATGTCCTCCTGCCCCGAATACCTGTAAAGCAAAGTCTGGAAAGCTGCAAGAATTACCATAAAAAGAGATGTGCCTTCACTGCTGCAAAGAGCCTTAAGTTTCTCAGTCAGCTCTTTTGAAATCACCACCGGTTCAAAACCGCCTTCATAAGTCTGAGTTTTCGGTCTTACCCTGTCGGTAGGAAGCTGTAGTGTTGTTGGCTTGTCCAACTGCTTTTTCCAATAGTCAATCAGTTCTTTCATAGTGTCTTTCTGAAGCTGTTTTTGCTCCCATACGGCATAATCACCGAACTGAACGTCAAGCTCCGGCAGTGACGCTTCCTTGCCTTGGGTCAATAACTCATAGAGTTTAAAAAATTCTCCCACAAAAATTGCGTTGGACCATGCGTCGGATATGATGTGGTGAATCACCATGGAAAGAGCATGCTCATTTTCTTTGAGGCGAATCAGGCAGAATCTGAAAAGGGGACCTTTCTCCAAATCAAATACATACCGTGCCTCTTCCTTCAACAGCTTTTTTAGCTCATCTTCGAGTTGTTTTTCATCGGAAAGATTACTTAAATCCATTTCAAAAAGCTGAACAGTTTCAGGTTTTTGAACAATCTGCACAGGGGTTCCGTTTACATTTTTAAAAACAGTCCTCAAAGCCTCGTGGCGTTCAACCAACGTGCTTAGCGATTTAATAATACTGTCTTTGTCTATATACCCTTTTATTCTTACTGCATTGGCTATGTTAAATACAGGGCTTTCCCCTGTAAGTTGGTGATAAAACCACATGGATTTCTGAGAATAAGTAAGAGGTATCTCATCCCCTTCTTTACGGGGAAACGGTAAAATAGGGTCCTTATTGGCACGGGCTTCAATTTCTGCCTTTTTAAGAAACTCTATTATCTCTGCTTTCCTTTTTAAAATCTCTCCCTTTAATTCCTCTGTCACCGCCCCTTTTGGAGCTTGAATCCTAAGCGAGTCACCGTCAACCTTAAGTTTAACACCGCAATTACGCAGCTTTAATAGAAACTCCACTATTGACATATTTGCCTCCCCAATAACTTACCTTTGTTTTGCAGAGGGACATTTGGAATCCCCCTCTGCAAAGTTAAATATCATTTTATACTGTACATTCTTCAATTTCTTCTTCATTAGCTTTCTCATCGCCGGTATCCTGAGACACCCACCGATATGTTTCTATCAGATTTGCAATACCTTCTACCGTAGTTGTCTCCATCAGTTTACGAAGGGGTATCTGTACGTCCAGTACCTTGCCCAGTTCGCTGGCTATAGCTGCTGCAATCAAAGAATGTCCTCCAAGCTCAAAGAAATCGTCATGAATACCTATTCTGTCAAACCCGAGAGCTTTTTGCCAGCATTCAACAATTGTTTTCTCCAATTCATTGCGGGGCGGTACATAATCCGATTGCAGGTTCGGCCTTGGCCTTCTCTTAAGCTGCTCTGAAATTCCAATGTTTGATTGGCTATCTGTTTCAAGCAATTTTAATCCTAAAGGAGACACTTCAACTTTACCTTTGATATGTTCATTGCTTTCACAGAATTTTACTAAGTCCTCTTTAAACTTAAGCAAACTCTCCAGTTGCTTTTTAACGTCACCGTTTAAGTCCGTTCCATTGCTTCCAACGGCTTGTTTTAAAGTGACAGTAATAACACCCTCCTCAAACTTTGAACTTGTAATGGAATCCGAGATCTCCTCACTTTTTGAAATCAATAGCTTTGGCTGAGTATCCTCATCATTGCGTTTTCCGGGCTGTATCCAATATCTCTGTCTTTCAAAAGGATAGGTTGGAAGCAGGATACGGTGGCGTTCCTCATACGTGTAGAATTTGTTCCAGTTCACCCTGTTTCCTGTAAGCCAGTATTGTCCCAAGCTGCCAAGCAGTAGATGTACATCCTGGGCTTTTCCCTCCATGCTTGGCAGAGTCCGCAGTATTGTTCTCTTCGTATCCTGATTTTGCGTATCTTCCATCATTGCGCTGCTTGCAGCAATTTCATACAAATCACTTGCCGGACCCATTTCAATCAGTATTTGATCAGGGTCTTTCAAAACTTCCTTCAATCCGTCATAGAATAAATTACCTCTTCTTTGGCTTATCCAATAGTTACTGCTGGATACCTCTTGTTCATTTATCCATGAACCTGTAACACATGAAATGAACGGAATTTTAACTGAATTTAAAGAAATACCTCCCAGCCTGCTTTCCATTTCTTCCTCACCAGCTACTACAAGGGAGAGGGCATCTTCCAAGGTAAACACTCCTGAAATACATGCCGCCACATATTCCCCGACGCCTTTTCCCAACATGCATGCAGGTTCTATCTCCAATTCAATCCATAGGTTTGCCATGGCGTATTCAACTACAAACACTGCCGCCCGTGCTATAGCTTCTTCTTTCATTTTGGAGGCTGCATAGTCCATTTTATCGTCACCGGGATAAAGCACTTTGCGTATGTCCAGGCCGAGCAGCGGCTCAAGAATCTCTGCGCATTGGTCTACAGTGTTTCTAAAGTCAGGTTCTGTTTCATACAATCCCCGTCCCATGTTTACATATTTGCTCTCTTCTCCCGGGAACATGAAGACAACAGGTTGTACCCTGGGTTTCTGGAAACGTGTAAATACCTCATCATCGTTCATTGCTTCAAGTTTTTGGAGCAAATCTTGTGCATCCTTGCAAACTATCATTCTACGGTGATTAAAGTTTCGGCGTCCCACCATTAAGGTAAATGCGATGTCTGCAAGATTTATATCCGGATTTTTTCTTATGTGGTTTGCAAGGTTTTCAGTCATCTTTTCAAGAGCAGTAGCCGTTTTGGCAGAAAGGGTTATTAACTGCCACGTTCTTTGAGATTCCCCCGACTTTTTAACTTTAGGCGGCTCTTCAATAATAACGTGGGTATTGGTACCTCCTATTCCAAAGGAACTAATACCTGCCTCAGCGGGAATCCGTCGGTTTTCCATTCGGAAAGCTTCGTATTTACATAAAACGGACTGTTTATAAAGTCAATCTTCGGGTTCGGTTCTTCAAAGTTCAAGCTTGGAGGTATTACTCTATGCTTCATAGCCAGTACTGTTTTTACCAAGCTTGCAAGCCCTCCTGCAGTTACCAGATGTCCTATATTGGTTTTTACCGAACCTATTGCACAAAACTGCTTTTTCTTTGTGTATGCACGGTAAGCCTTTGTCAGTGCAGCGATTTCAATAGGATCCCCAAGGTCTGTTCCCGTACCGTGGGCATCGATATAAGTTATTGTCTCCGGATCAACCCCCGACATTTCAATGGCTTCAACAATACATTCAGCCTGCCCGTCCACATTTGGAGCTGTAAAGCTGTTTTTTTCCGAACCGTCGTTGTTAATACCTACACCTCTTATGATTGCATGAATTTGATCCCCATCTCTTATAGCGTCCTCAAGCCTTTTTAGCACCAGCACCACAAGACCGCTTCCGCTGACCGTTCCGCTTGCTTTGGCATCAAACGCTCTACAGTGCCCGTCACCGGATCCAATTCCGCCTTCTTGATAAAAGAAGGCATCATTTCTGGATACCTGCAAACTCACACCACCGGCCAAAGCTATATCGCATCCGTAATTCTGGAGGTTTTGACATGCAAGGTGTAATGCAACCACGGAGGATGAGCAAAGGTGTTTACATTAACACTGGGGCCTGTTAAATTCATTTTGTATGATACCCTTGTTGCCAGAAAGTCCTGGGAATTGGCAATCATAATTTTGAATGAACCCAGATTTTCCACCAGCTTGGGATTGGAATAAAGGTTTCGAACCATATATCCGCTAAGATTTGCTCCGGCATATACTGCAATTCGTCCGTCATATAATTCAGAGTTGTATCCTGCGCTCTCTAATACTTCCCATGCACTTTCAAGGAACAATCGGTGCTGAGGGTCCATAATCTCTGCCTCTCTGGCAGAATAATCGAAAAACTCGGCATCAAACTTGTCTATATCGTCCAATATGGCATCAGCGGCCACAAACCTTGGATTGTCAAGCAGATGCTCATCTATACCCATCTTCAATAGTTCTTCACGGTTGAAAAACTTAACCGATTCCACGCCGTTGTACAAATTATTCCAAAACTCATCCATATCTTTTGCTCCGGGGAAACGGCCGTTCATACCTATTATAGCTATTGCCCCTTCATAGCTGCCGTCTTGATAATTAATCAACTTTAACCACTCCTCTTATTTGTTTCATTTGCTGTCTTTTCAGCTTCATTTCCTGCCTTTTCTGTTTCATCGCTTCAAGCTGTCTGTTTGACCTCTCGCTTACACTTTGGAATACCGGCTGCTCCTCCTCTTTATTCTCACTGCTTAAGTATTTTGCAAGAGAAGCTATTGTATTGTATTTGTACAAATCTACAACTGCCAAGCCGGTGGAGAAGGATTCCTTGATTTTTGAGTGCAGCTGTATCAGTAGCAATGAATCCCCGCCTAAAGCAAAGAATTCATCATGAATGCCTACCGCTTCTATGTTCAGAGTTTCCTGCCAGATATCCGCAAGTTTCTGTTCTATGTCATTTTTGGGAGGTACATAATCGTTATCAAGTTCGGGTCTGGGATGTTTCGGTCTTGAATCCTTCTCATAAGCTTCTTTCTTCATACCCTGCTGGTTAATGTAATTGGCTTGTTCAATTGCTGTATTTAGATCTTTCACAGATACGATTATCTGGGATTTGCATAAACCGTTTACAATGCGTCTGAAAACTTCCTTGCCCTCTGATTCGGATATACCGTTATTTAAGAAACCGGATTCTTTTTTAACTGCTATTTTGTATAAATCATCAAAGGCAGTCTTTCCTATTTTCTGCTGTCCCGAAATCCTTTCTCTGATATTTTTTGCGGCGTCATCATCTGTCAGTCTCATTGAGAAATTGCATATCTCAACAATCTGCTCCCCTTTGTCGTTCATTATGTCAATATCGCAGGTTATAATATCCTGTTTTGCGCTGTATCCGTTTTTAAATCTTATAAATCCGTATATTTTTCCGGGTAACGGTCTGTCTATTGTCAGCTTCTCATAGGAGAAAGGAAGGAAATTACCGCCGGATGCCAATCTCACCGAACCAGTAGCCACATCAAGCAGGGCCGGATGGAGTTCATAGTCCTTTAGATCACCGATAAATTCGTCTGCCAGCTCAACCTCAACCAACCCCTCATTTTCTCCGAGGTCAAAGCCTTTTAACGATTTCCATCTGTCGCCGAAGCTGATAAATTCCTTGGTTTTATCGCCTTGAGCTTTACTTATTTCCATTTTGCTAAAACACCTTGCTTTTATTTCCTCAAGGTCAAACTGTTTCGCATTTTCCTCTTCCAAGGGTTTTATCTTTCCTCTTACATGTTCATGCCAGATAGCCTCTTCTTTTGCACCCTTTAGCTTGCTTGCAACCTGGAAATCGTACTCATTTCCGCTTTTAGTCAATATGGTAAACACTTCTCTTGCTTCATCCTGTCTTACAACCATCGGAGTTAAAAAGATTACATCGCTTATTTGCATTGAATCCTTAGAAGTCATTTCTTTATAAGCTGCCCTTGCCATTTCCAGATAGGTTGTACCTGCTATGGTTGGTATGCCCATTACAAGGTGCTCGGACAATACCCAATCCTTGCTGGGGCTAAATTCTGCAAGATAGACCTTCTTTTCGGAAGTAGCCAAGACTTTTTTGCCCAATAGGGGATGAACAGCCGGCTCCCCTTCATCTATCTTCTGTCCGGTTCCACCTGCCATACCGACTCCCGGCCACCTATCCCAGTTAATTGAGATAAACCGTGTTCCCCTGTAGGAATCATGGGCTTTTGCAAAAGAATCAAGGAAAACGTTGGCAGCACCATAGTCAACCTGTCCGAACCCTCCGGTTATGGCATTTAATGAAGAACAGAAAATAAAGAAATCCAGCTCACTGCTCATAAAAGTCTCATAAAGGGCAAGAGTACCGTCAACCTTTGGTGCCAAAACGTTTTCACAAAACTCTTTGGTTTTCATTTGAATCATACCGCCGCCGGGATTTCCAGCCGCATGAATTATACCGTCAATTCTGCCAAACCTATTTAATGCATTATGCCTGATAACTTCAAGCTGTTTTGTGTCGGTAACATCGGCCTTGCACACCATGATTTCCGAACCGAGATTTTGCAAAGTTCCAAGCTTATTTATCTTCCTTGATATACTGTCATTTTTGCCGTATTCCAAAAGCCAATCCTGCCACTTATCCATTTCCGGAAATTCCGAGCGGCTTACCAGAATTAGTTTAGCCTGTACTTCTTTTGCCAGGTATTCTGCAAGATTCAGTCCAATTCCGCCAAGCCCTCCGGTGATAAGATATACTCCGTTTTTCTTCAGCAGAGAATCCGGGCTTTCTTCAACCTGTGTACCGTCAAATGTCTGAATCCAGCGTTCCAAACCACGGTAAGCGGTTATGAGCTCTGTGTCTTTTTCATATATTTCCGATACAAAGCACTCAATAATATCGTGTTGCTGTAAACTTTCTCCGTGCTGCAATTCGAAGTCGACTATACTGCATCTGATATTGGGGTATTCTCTCGGAATAACTTTGCAGGGTCCCACGGCAAGGGTTTTGCCGTAGTACAAGGTTTTTTCATTGAACAGCTTGAAAGTATTGTCAGTAAATACCTTAAACTGTACCGGTGTATTCCAGCCTTGATTTCCAAAAGCCTGTGCCAGATAAACCAAGCTGTAGAAAAGCTGTTTTCCGCATCTTACACCGTTTGTGTCTTCCGTGTTTGAACCATCTTCGGTAACTCCCAGAAGATTCAAGACTATATCCGGCTTATTAGAAAGTTTTGAAATTTCTTTTAGCAAGCTGTCATAATCTTCTTTTTGCTCCGGCCTAAAAAGAAAATCTCTGTCTCCCATCTTGCCAAAGCTTTCTCCCGCTTTAGCTACAATTATGTTCTCGTTTGAATGTTTGACTCGTTTTATCAAGCTGTCGCAAAAACTGCTGTCTTTTGTGAGGATAAGTATAACATCGTTTGCGTTTACATACTTTGTACTCTTCGACAAACCACCCTTTGCCGATTGCTTCCAAACCGGAGCATAGAACCATTTTGAAATATCACTTATTTTGCCTTTTACCTCTGCCTCTTTATTTTTCTTCACTCCATCCACCCAGTAGGATTTACCTTCAAAGGGATAGGAAGGAAGCGGGATTCTTCTTCTTTTAGTTCCCTCATACAATACTCCCCAGTCAATTTTTGCGCCTTTTAACCAGAGATGTCCCAATTGCTCCAGCGTATAGTCTTTGGGATTAACTTCCATAAATCTTTCCTCGCCGTTTTGCCCTTCTATACTGTCAAAAACCCTTTTAGGAATTGAGTCAATATTTTCAAGGGCATAAATAGCATCTTCCCTGGACTTACAGACTACAAATCTCCTATGCTCCATTTCCTTGCGTCCCAATTGTAGAGTATAGGCTGCATCGGCCATATTAATATCGCTGTTTTTCTTTAGGAAATCTACAAATTCATAGGTCATCTTATCTAGAGCGGAACGGGTTTTGGCAGAGAAGACAAGCAAAGTTTCATCATTTTTGCATATATCAGAATCTACAACAGGGGCTTCCTCAAGCACAGCATGAGCATTGGTACCTCCAATACCGAAGGAGCTTACCCCTGCCCTTAGGGGCCCGATATTGCTTTTCCATTCTTTCAAACTATTGTTTATGTAAAAAGGACTGTCGTGGATATTCAATTTGGGATTCGGCTTTTTAAAGTTCAGGCTTGGAGGTATTATTTTATTTTTCAATGCAAGGACGGTTTTTATCAATCCTGAGACACCTGCTGCGGCATCTAAGTGGCCTATATTGGTCTTAACAGATCCTATAGCGCAAAAACCCTTCTTTTGGGTTGTTTTTCCGAATACCTGTTTTAATGCTTCAATCTCTATCGGGTCTCCCAATGGTGTACCTGTACCATGGGCCTCAATATATGTGATAGTTTCCGGATCCACACCTGCTTTCAAATGTGCTTCCGAAATAGCTCCTGCCTGTCCCTCAATTCCCGGAGCAGTATATCCCACTTTCACAGAACCGTCATTGTTTATGGCCGTACCTTTAATAACTGCCAGATGGAATCTCCGTCACAGATTGCATCTTCCAGCCTCTTTAATACAACCACCCCTGCACCGTTTCCTCCGACGGTACCTTTAGCTTCTTCGTCAAAAGCCCTGCAATGTCCGTCGGGAGATAGAATCATTCCTTCCTGATACAAGTATCCGGTTTTCTGCGGAAGCCTTATACTTGCTCCTCCTGCTACAGCCATGTCGCACTCTCCGTTTTGAAGACTTAAGCATGCAAGATGAACTGCAACCAAAGAGGATGAGCAAGCAGTCTGTACTGTAACTGCAGGTCCTTTGAGGTTTAGTTTATATGCAACCCGGGTGGCTAAAAAATCTTTATCATTGCTAATCATAATCTGGTAATCGCTTGCCAGACCCTTTTCCTTAAAGCTTTCGGCCAGGTTTTGTGTATATGTGTTCATACCCACACTGGCATATACCCCGATCTTTCCCGGATACTTTTGGGCATCGTAGCCTGCATTTTCAAGGGCTTTCCACGCCTCCTCCAGGAATATTCTCTGCTGGGGGTCCAGTACTTCCGCCTCTCTCGGGTTATAACCGAAAAAGGCTGCATCAAACTTGTCAACATTATCCAAGACTCCCCATGCTTTAACATATTCCGGCTTTTTGAGTGCGTTCGGGTCGACTCCCTCACCGATAACCTCTTCATCAGTAAACTGCTTAACCGACTCAACACCGTTACAAAGGTTTTGCCAGAATTCCTCTATATTTTTAGCACCGGGGAACCTTCCGCTCAATCCTACAACAGCAATATCACCTTTACCGTCAATGCCTTTTTTATCTTGTTTGACCTTATGTTCCAAATCCTGCTTTCCTTCAAGAAACTCCGACAGTGTTTTTATTGTAGGATATCTAAATAGATCAATCATTGTGATTTCTTTTTTAAGCGCTGCGGAAATTTTGCTCCTCACCTGTGCCAGCAGCAGTGAATGGCCTCCCAAATCGAAAAAGTTATCGTTTATTCCTATGTGCTCAAGCTTTAAAACCTCCTGCCAGATAGAAACTATAGTTTTTTCAATCTCGCTTCTTGGTGCCATATACTCGTTTTTCAGCTGAGGACGCAAATTTTCAGGCATTGGAAGCGCCTTTCTATCAATTTTGCCGTTTGGTGTCATCGAGAAAGAATCCATCATTACAAAGGCTGCAGGAACCATATAATCAGGAAGCCTTTCCTTAAGTTTTTTTCTTAGAGCATCTGAAGATAAAGCCGCTTTTTCATCCGTTGGAATAATATATGCCACGAGGGATTTTTCTCCCGGGGCAATTTCCTTTGCAACCACAACGCTTTGTCTTACATTATCAAATCCGTTGAGAAGGTTTTCGATTTCTCCCAACTCTATTCTAAAGCCTCGAATCTTCACTTGGTGGTCATTTCGTCCTATAAACTCCAGATTGCCGTCAGACAAGAATTTTACCATATCTCCGGTTTTGTAAAGCCGGGCACCGTCTTTATTTCTAAATGGGTCTTTAATGAATTTTTCTTCCGTAAGGTGAGGTTGGTTAAGATAACCTCTGGCCAAGCCGTCTCCGCCTATGTAAAGTTCTCCCGGTATTCCCGCAGGAACAGGGTTCATATTTTCGTCCAAGACGTAGACTTGTGTGTTTGCAATAGGTTTTCCAATTGTTATCTTGTCTGTATCGTGTTCCACCTTTGCAATGGTTGACCAGATGGTGGTTTCGGTAGGCCCGTACACGTTGAGCAAGGTACCGCATCTGTCAAGAAGCTGTTTTGCCAGTTCTTTGGACAATGCCTCCCCTCCGCATAAAACCGTCAGCCCTTTGTTTCCTTCCCATCCTTCTTCAATCATAAGTCTCCATGTAGCAGGTGTGGCCTGCATTATAGAAACAAAGTTCTCGTCTAAAAGCTCAATAAGCTTTCTTCCGTCTATTACTTCGTCTCTTCCGGCAATTACAATTCCGGCTCCTGACACTAGAGGCATAAACATTTCAAGGCCCGCAATGTCAAAGGACAGTGTAGTAACGGCAAGCAATGTGTCATCTTCTTTGATTCCTGTTTTATCTGCCATTGACAAAAGGAAATTTATAAGCGCATGATGTTCAATCTGAACTCCTTTCGGTTTTCCGGTGGAACCGGATGTATAAATAAGGTATGCAAGATTTTCCCCATTATTTTTAGTTTCAGGATTTTCATCACTGTATTGAGAAATTGTCTTCCCTTCTCTGTCGAGGCAAATTACCTGAAAATCCTTTTGCGGCAGCGTTCCTTCCAGTGCGCTTTCCGATAAAATTATTTCAACCTTTGCATCCTCCTGCATATACATCAAACGGTCTTTAGGGAATATCGGGTCCATGGGTAGATAAGCTCCGCCGGCTTTATGAATACCCAGCAGCGCAATAAGCATATTAACGGTACGGTCAAGATAAACACCTACTACTGTTTCAGGACAACTCCCTTGGATATCAGATAGTTTGCCAACCTGTTGGCACTACTGTTAAGCTCGGCATAAGTCAAGCAACGTTCTTTATCCCTGACGGCAACTCTATGGGGTTTCTTCTTCACCTGTTCTTCAAAAAGCTTTGTCCAACATGGAATATCCCCATAATCAACTTCTGTGCTGTTCCATGTATTTAGCATTGTGGTCTTTTCTTCCCTTGTCAAAATGGATAACATGTCCACTTCTTTCTCCGGGCTTTGAACAATGCTATCTAAGAGCTGTCTGTAGTGTCCTGCCATTCTCTTTATTGTGTCTTGGTTAAGCAAATCGGTATTATATTCAAAATCAGCCTTAAGTCCATCTCCGGCTTCTCTAATATCCAAAGCCAGGTCAAACCTTGCAGAACCATTGTCTATACCTATAATTGAAGCATTTATTTCCGAAAAGCCCTCAAGGGATATATGGGTATTCTGTAAGCTGAACAAAACCTGGAACAGAGGGTTCCGGCTCATGTCACGTTCAACGTGAAGTTCTTCCACCAACTTTTCAAAGGGTACATCCTGATTTGAATATGCGTCCAGCGTTGTTCTTCTAACCTGCCTCAGCAGCTCCAAAAAGCTTGTCTTTCCTGAAAAGCGGGTTCTCATAACCAAGTTGTTTGTGAAAAATCCTATTAAATTCTCAATATCTTTTCTGTTCCTGTTGGCTATAGGCGTACCCACAACTATGTCTTCCTGCCCTGTATAGCGGTAAAGAAGCGCTTTAAATGCCGCAAGCAGAACCATAAACAACGTGGACTTTTCTTTTCCCGCAAGCTTCTTAAGCTTTTTCACCAAATCGGACGGAATAGAGGCCGTAAATTTAGCTCCGTTATAGGTCTGTATAGCCGGTCTTTGCTTGTCCAAAGGAAGATCCAACACCGGAATATCTCCCGAGAGCTTGTTTTTCCAATACTCCAGTTGATTATTAACAAGGCCTTCATCAAACCTTTTGGCCTGCCAGTAAGCATAATCGGTATACTGGATGCTCAGTTCTTCCAGCTTTTGTCCTTTTCCGCTTCTAAACATTTCATAGTAATGGGTCATCTCCTTTAGGAAAATTCCAAAGGACCAGCCGTCAAACACAATATGATGCACAACCATAACTAAAATATGCTCATCATTATCAAGGCATAATAGACTGGCTCTCAAAAGGGGTGCCTTGCCCAACTCAAAAGGCTTTGCAGCCTCCTTTCTTGCAATTTCCAGTGCTTGCCTTTCCCTTTCTTCTTCAGGAACTTGGCGTAAGTCGACAAACACCATATCCAATTTCGCTTCCGGATTATATACCTGAACCGGCTGCCCGTTTTCTTCCCTGAAAGCCATCTTAAGTATTCTATGCCTGTCCATTATTTCGTCAAGGCTCTTTTGGAGACTCTTTCTATCAAGATTTCCCCGTAATTTTAAGGCTGTGTAAAGGTTGTATTGTGTACTTTTTTCGCTTAAACGGTCAAGGAACCACAGTCTCTTTTGTGAAAAAGAAAGGGGCAAATTGTCAGTGTTTTCACTTGCCCGTACTATAGCATCATGTTCTTTACTGCCTTTATTTTTATGCTTCTCAATTACCTCAGCCAAACCTGCTATATCGGAATTTTCCAATATCTCCGTCTGTTCTATTTCAACGCCAAAAAACTCTTTTATTCTGGAAATAAGCTGTGTAGCCTTAAGAGAATCGCCTCCAAGTTCAAAAAAGTCATCCCGGTTCCCACGTTTTCTAGCTCAAGCAAATCCGACCATATGGCAACCAGCTTCTTTTCAATAGGATTCTTGGGCAAATCAATTTTTCTGCTGCTTCGTTCATTATCCATAAGAACAGCCAATTCGCTTCTTATTTTGTCAAACTCACCATTGATAAAGCTGTTTCTGAGTTTGTAGCGTTGGACCTTTCCGCTGGTAGTCTTGGGAATGTTCTTAACCGGAATGACTTCCGACACTTCAATTCCCATAGTACGATTTATAGTACTTTTAAGCTGTAAAGCCAAGCTCACAAAGTTCTCAAGTTTCTGCTTAAATAAAACAAAAAGCACGAGTTCATCACACTTCGTACTTTGGTTGTAAACACCTGTAGCAACTATTTTCCCAAGTTCTATACCGTCAACACTTTCGGCCACTCTCTCAATATCATGGGAGTAATAATTTTGACCTGCCATAAATATGACATCTTTTGCCCGGCCCGTAATAATCAAGCGTCCGTCCCTAAGTAATCCCAAATCTCCTGTGTTGAGCCATCCGTCATCGGTAATAGCTTCTTTTGTGGCTGCCTCATTATTGTAATAGCCGCATGTCACATTTCCGCCCCGTATCTGTATATATCCAATGCGGTTTTCTCCCAAATCCGCATTGTTTTTGTCGCATATACGCACGCTGCAGTTGTATATGGGATAGCCCACATCTACAAAGGTCACACCGTTTGTATCATCTCTGACTGTTTCGGCTATGGTGTCTCCTATACCAAGATTATTCCTGTTAAAGACAGAATACTTTATTTCATCTCCGGGTTTTGGGAAGGTTACGGCAATTGTTCCTTCGGCAAGTCCGTAAACAGGATACATTGCCTGCCTTTTAAGACCATAAGGTGCCATCTTGTCCAAAAACTCATTGCATATATCCAGGGATATGGGTTCCGCACCGTTAAAAATATATCTTACACAGGACAAGTCCCAGTCCCTCTTGTCTTCCGGATTAAAAAACTTCATAAAATGCTTATATCCGAAATTAGGCGAATACAATAAAGTCGCCTTATGCTCACTTGCCTTTTGAATCCATAAGGTAGGATGTCTTACAAACAGCTGGGTCTGGATATTATACTGATTCATACCCGCCAGTATTCCCTTAATATGTGTTCCAATAAGCCCCATGTCGTGGGTAAGCGGCATCCAGTTCAAACCCACATCATTTGGGGTCATGTTTGTCCACTGAATAACGGAAGTCAGGTTTATCAAAACATTCCGATGAGTGATTATAACTCCTTTCGGGTCCCTGTAGAACCTGATGAGAATTGTATGAAGGCTATGTCATCCGGTTGTGTCTCATGGATTTTTCCGTAACATTCCATATCCAGCTTGTCATATATAAACTCAGCTCTCTTCTTTATAACTTCCATTTTCTCCGAAAGGCCGTTTTTATGGGCATAAGCTTCAAGTTTTCCGATAAACTCCTGTGATATAATTATTCTTGGGTTATTCAGAACTTCCCATATCTTAAACAGTTTTAACTTGTGTTCATCATTTGTACCGGTTGTAACCGGAACCGGAATCATTCCTCCCAATATACATGCCCAGAAAGTTAAAATAAATTTTTGGTTGTCGTCAATCTGGAAAATCACCTCGTCCTTTGGCTTAAATCCTGCAGACTGCAGCCTGTGTAAGAGGTTTAGAGCTGATAAATACAGGTTTTTATACGATACAAAACATTCCTCAGTGTCGCTTAATATAAAAGTAATTCCCTTTTTATCCTCACTGCCTCTTGAAACAATCATATCGGTTAGAGTTTTATAACCACACATAACACTTATTCCCCTTTTTAAGTAGTCTATTTAAAAACTTCTATTTTCTCAAAGACAGGATTATCCGGCGACTGCCTTATATTTCTTGGACGGAAATATACTTCCAGTGAAAGGCTGTCCGGCTCAAACAGCACCATATAGAGAGTCATCTTGTTGTATAAATCCGACGCCTCAGACAATGCATCAGGTTCACCGTGTTTATATGAAATAATCTCTTTCATCTCCCGGGCATCTACTTATCCCCTTTTGAAAGGATTTGATTCTTCATGGTTTCCCATCTCTTTGTGTTGTATTTGTTCCCCGTATGATTATCATAATTCCCATCTAAAATAAAGGAATTAACACTGCCTACCGCATCACTTATCCCCCATGTAACTCCCTTGTTCAGTTCCGAATCCGCATATCTTAGTGCCCTTTGAACTTTTTTGCCATCTCTTCGGTAACCGCTGAAATTGTTCTCAAGAATTACACTCTTTTCGGGATCGGAAAATGCAATTATGTGATTGACTGCATATAGTTTTTTGCTGTCTCTCATAAATTCAGCTGCTTCATCCATAGTCTTGCAGTTTTCCAGCGCATAACGAAGGTCCAAGGTATACGACCTTCTACCTTCGGAACTGTATGCCACACCGACTATGGAATCCAAAATTCCGGCAAACACTTTGCTGTCATTAAAGCCTGTCAATATTCCCATATATCCAAGGTAGCCGATAGAGCAAATCTTGCTCTCTTTATTCTTGATAGTTATTATGGCTTGAATCCTGGGAAGTTGGTTTTGCGTTCCTCCAAACCAGTCAAGATTTCGACCGGTAATAGTTTTATTTGTTTCGGAACGTGAACCGTACACCGACACAAAACTGCACTGGGCGCCCCTAAATACATCTGTAAACAAATTCAGAACATAAAGCTCCCCCTTAGACAGCTTTTTATCATCTCTGATATCTTCATCACCTCCGGAAAAGACCGATGCCATTCCCTCAATTTCTTCCACATACCTTTCATCCAATTGAGGTATTATATCTTCTATCCTTGAGAAAATGAAAGGATATTCGTAGTCCGGCAGGTTTTCAGCAATATATGAATCAATCAAACTTCGTAATCGGGCACCACTTTAAGAATTCCCTTGGCGAAAGCTTCCCCCATCTCTCTTGGTGTTAATCCGCTGGTATAATCCAATTCCGCTTCAAAGTAATTGCCTTTATCTACAATCCTAACTCCTCTTTCCTGATAGCTCTTCTCACCTTTAGTCACAGATACTTCTCTAGTGCATCCAACCTGCAAAAACAGCAAAAGTACCATAAAGCAGCATAAGATTCTTTTTTTCATCTTACATCATCCTTTCTCTCAACAATTCTCCCCATTTCCATTTTTATAAGCCTGTCCGCTTCATCAAAATAGCTGTCGTCATGGGTGATTGCAATTACTGTTTTTCCTCTGGCTTTCAGCTCCGGCAAAAGTGTCTTGTAGAAAAACTTTCTAAACTCAGGATCCTGATCTGCAGCCCATTCATCAAAAAGATATACCGGGCGGTCCTCAAGGTAGCTTACCAATAGGGCCAACCTCTTTCGCTGACCGGTGGAAAGCTTTAATGTACTGAAAGCTCCATCATTAATTTCAACTTTGTCGGCAATATCGAGAATCTTAAGATACTTTTCGATTTCTTCACGTTTTTCCTCACATTGTATTCCGTACAGTCTTTCAAAAAGATGAAAATCGCTGTAAATAGCAGTAAAATAACTGCCCAAGGTCTCCGGATCCACATTTTTTCGGTTAACAGTGATTTCTCCTTTATCCGGTTTGTACAAACCTGTAATTAGCTTTGCCAATGTTGACTTTCCGCTTCCGTTTCCACCCGAGATAAAAACAATTTCTCCCGGTCTAAAAGTATAATCAATTGGCCCCACAGAGAACTTTTCACCATTTTCATTTTTATACTGGTATGTTACCTCTTTAAGTTCTATAGTTGGCTTTTCTTCGATGCTTGAAGTCACAGCCGCTTCTTCTTCTATAGATTTAATCTCTTCTATAAACCCGTTTATTCTTTTCCAGCTTACCAACACGCGAACAAATTCAGGAATGAGGAATATTATCTGATTTACAATTCCCCCCATGTATAGATACACCAGCACATAGTTTCTCAAAGTATTTCCGTCTAAGCTGGGTAAAATCATCGGAAAGGTAAAAACCACTATACCTATTACGCTAATATACATAATCTCTCCTATAATGGATGCGCCTACAAATTTATATTCCCCTTCCACACGGCTGTCTCTGTACATCTCACATTTACTTTGTATGTCGTCCCTGAACTCTAGACGCTTCTTTTTGCTTATGTAAAGTTCTTTAAACCCCATTACCATATCGCTTATATAATCGAAAAAAGTATTCTGAATTTCTCTGTTTTTATCGAACAGTTTTTCAGCCGACTGGCTGATTTTTAAAAACATAGCCACAGCCAAAACAATTATCAGTACCGAAAGCACCATTCCGTAAAAATTCAACGTACCCAAGTAAATAAAGCACGTAATCATTGTGATTACACCAGAGAAGAAACTTACGAACATATTGACAAATCCGCTCACAGTTTCAGTATCATTATTTAGAGCTGCGTATATTTTTCCGTTTTCTATAGCTTCAAATTTATGATAGGAAGCTTTAAGAATACTGTCGATTATCTGCATACGCTTTTCATATACAATGTTGCTGGTAATCTTAATCAATCTCTTTCTAACTATCATTGCGCATATGGTAAAAAGCAATATCCCTAAAATAAAATACACATACAGTCCGCTTTCTACGGCTGCATTCCATGTTTCAGGTTCAAGGTTTCTGTTGAGGGCTTCATTGACTATAAAAAGAACAAGGGAATTTCCAATCCCGCTTACTATACTTAATACAATAATCATAAAAAAAGGCTTGTCATTTGGCTTTACAAAATAATTGGCAAGTAAAAAATACACAAAAAACACCGGTATTACAAAGGAAAAAGCCGTCACTGCATAAATAAGAGACGATGGCCCCCACTCTTCAATCATTTCCCACGATACACCGTTAAACAGTATATAAGGTGCCTTGTAAAGACAAAAAGCTATGATTCCCATCATAGCAAGAGTCATCAAAAAAGTAAAAAATCCTTTAATCCCGTTCCCTTGAAAGCTTCGTTCTTTTTTTATGATTTCCCACAATAAAACTCCAATAAAATAGAGGGTTACAATAGTAACCGCTCCGGATGCAAGCATAATCGTTAGTGACAACCCACTGTCAAGCACTAAAACCACCCTTTCATATAAATAACCGTTAAAAAAAGATAAGTTTAGGATTTATTCAAAGAATTTGAGTATATTTTTTAGACCTGTACCTATAGCTTCGCCCTTTCGTCCCCCAAATCCCGAAGCACTACACAGAATAAAGCAAATTATGTCCTCCTCGTTCCACTAACGTGTCGCAACATCGATTAGCTTCCCTCAGATTTTTATTTAATTTTATGATAATACAATTTTTTTAACTTTTTACTATACTTAAGTATAGGTATAAGCCTCTTTTGAAAAGCTCATGCTTTCAACTTTTTAACCATATTTGCCGCAATATCAGAAGTAAATGTACAGCCTTATTACTATCACAACCAAACATCTAAGGCGACACTTGCAATAACATACTGAACTTACAGTAATCCAGCCTTCAAAAAGTATTTAAAACGGGAGTTATAACAGGCAGAAATCTCTTTGCCAAAAGTATAGTGCAGAATAAAAAAATTAATGATATTATTGAGAAAAATGTTGCAATGCTATTAGGGGGAGATAAGATGAGCTGGTACGCACTTCATGTAAAAACCGGGGCTGAAGAGGATGTTGACAAATTTCTCCACTATCATTTTGACGATAATGAATGTTATTCTATTGTACCAAAAAGAAAACTTACTGAAGTAAGAAAGGGACAACGTTATGAAGTGATTAAAACATTCTTTCCGGGTTATGTACTTATAAATCTGGATATGGATACAAGCATTTATTATGTAATTAAAAAGATTCCTAAAGTATATAATATTTTAAGACAAGACGGCGAATACTACTCATCAATTTCCGACGAAGAAATAAATCCAATTTTAAGGCTTCTAAAAGATACCGACCTTATCGATTACTCAAAAATATTTATTGAAAATTCCAAAGTTATAGTAAATTCAGGCCCGCTTTTAGGCTGGAAGGGATAATCCGAAAAGTTGACAAGAGAAGGGGAAGGGCTAAAGTTGCTTTGAATTTTATGGGCTCGGAGAGGATTATTGATTTAGGGGTCGAGATACTAAATTCTCTGTTGTAACGACCTATATAGTCAAAAGTGTAACTACCGATATTCCTTTGCAATTTTCATTTTATACGAAAGGTTTCTTCCCGCCAGGCAATAATAACTACACGTGCCACAAGATATACATTTTTTTATATTATATTTTGAGACCGCATCAAGGTTGTTATTGTCAACTAATTCAGCTATTTTATATACTTCCAGTCCACTTGGACATTTTCTTACACAAATTGCACATTTGGAGCATAAAACAGACTCCTTGTAATAAGGAAATTGGCTAATTGCAATAAAATTAGTAGTCCTTATTACTTCTTCATTGTCATCTATCCGTCTTGCCGCCATAAGTCCACCACCGGTAAAAATAGGACCTTCTCCCGGATAAACCGCATTTGCTATTTCCGATATTTTACTGCCAAGCTTCACTTTTAAGACTCTGGCTTGCTTTTTATTGAGGTTTGCCACCGTAATATATTTCGAGTCTGCTTTTCTGTTTAAGTATACGGCTTCATATACAGAAAGAAGGGTTTGCACATTTAGAACCAAAATACCAGCGTTTGCAGGTATAACATCATGAGGCAATTTAATCTTCAATGTGTTTTCGATTAAAATCCTTTCAGCACCTATCGGATAAAAACCAGGCACCTCCACGATATCAATATCTCCAGGAAATTCAAGGCCTGAAATATCCTTAGTGGCTAATACAACCTTATCAAATTTAATACAGCCGCATACCAATTGAATTCCTTTATAGATTTCATTGGGATACTGCCTTAAAAGCCAGTAATCATGCACAAGTCCTGGGTCACATTCAACAGCATTAATTACAAAAAACTTCTTTTTTTCATTACAAGCCATAACCGACTGTATTTTTCATGTGTTGGAAATGCTGCTCCTCCAAGTCCAACAACTTCGTTATCGCATATTTTCCTCAGTATATCCTGTGAAGTGATTTTCATATGCTCCATGTTTATTTTTTGTATTCCAGTATGTTTCATATCGAGAGGCATATGGGCATTATCACTAATAATTTCCGAATAAGGCTTTGCTATTCTGGCAAAACGTTTTTTACTGAATCCTTTTACCGCAATAAATCTATCAGCCAGAAAAGAAATAATATTTAGTCCCAAAACAAGTATAGCCATTGTTCTGGCAGAAAAATGCCCTTCAATGAATATAGGAGCAAATCCCGCGGCAAATCCCCCCAAAGCTCCAATAAAAGGCCTGTAGCTAACTGTAACCGGATCCGTGACAATTATACATCCCCAGAAGACTACTCCTGAAGAAATAATATTTGCTATGCTTAGGGTATCATTAACTACCATGGATAAAAGCATTCCAAACATCATGCCTATTGACGCATATGGTCTAATACCAATAAAAGCCAAGGAAAGCAGCATTGCAGGAATTAAAGCATAGTTGGCTGGAAATAAGCCACCCTCATTCTGAAAAAGGAGACCGAGTAATAAAACGCCTATTATAGCAGGATTCAGTATATTTTTACCCGTTCCACCAAAAAAGTGCTTTCCGAGAATCAAAGCAGCTGCAGTACCCGCAATGCCTCCCCAAACCGGTATAGCTGGGAATAAGGCCAAAATGACTCCTACCGTCACAGAGGCTGATACCGAACAAACCAATCGCTTGTATCTTAGCAGGTTTAAGATTGTATCAATTAAGAGTCCGACCGCTAAAACAGTTAAAAAATTCAAAATATATGTAGGTTTACCGACCCAAAAAGGTATCTGGTACATGACAAGTACAAAAAATACCGCTGCCATAATGTGCTCATTTGTTCTCCTCAATCTTACTAAAGGAAACTGCTTCATTTCCAACCCCCCATATAAATCACATTATCTTTTGACACCTGCAATAAAGCCATGCAACCTATGTATTAAACCATTGCTTAAAAACATCCTCGGACAGGCTACTACAGCTTCTATGCCCATCTTTTTGCATTCATTCAAGGTACTTTCATCTACAGTATCGGCACTGTGAAATAATATCTTCTTTATGCCTTTGCCCTTCAATCTTTCAACAGCCTTTTTCGTATTTTCCTTGTTAAGGAGTATATAAACACACTCCGGTACTTGCGGCAGTTGGCCTATATCTGTATAAATCTCCAAACCGTCTTCGCTGAATTTCTTACTATTAACCGGATATACTTTTATACCGGCTTTGACAAAATCATTATATACCTTTCTGCTAAAGCTATTCGGGTTGCTGGAAAAACCTATGAAAGCAACCTGATTGTCTGTAAAAAAATTTTTCATTGATATTGCCATATCTCGAAACCTCCATAATCATAATTTCCGAACTTATAAAGTTCTTCCTCATTCGTTCCAGTTGTAAAAGACCTTTATATCCGGCATCCCCATACCTTCACTGAATTTCTTCAGTTCCGGTTCACCAAAAGAAGTAAACTTCATAAAAAACAATCATACAATAAAAGCAAGCACTATAAGAACTTTGAATTTAGTTAAGACTTTTTTCTTTCGCATTTCCATATCAAACCTTTCAGGAATTGCATTCTTCATAAAGCCACCTTCAGATTTCAGACTGTTGACATAAGCATATCCAATATTTATACTGATATTATATAGGTATACTGTCAGTATATAAGTATACTATAAGTATACTTATATTTTAAACTTTGTCAAGAATGGAGTTGTTATCTTTGAATACTTCTTCTAGGAGAGAACGTGAAAAAAAGGCACGTGAATCGGAAATACTGGCAAAGGCTGAAGAATTATTTCTTTCTAAAGGCTTTGATAATACTTCCATGGATGATTTGGCTAAAGAATCACAATACACCAAAAGAACCATCTATAAATACTTCACGTCCAAGGAAGACCTGTTTTATGCCGTTATTCTGAGAGGTTACGAAAGGCTTTTAGCAATGATAGACAGCGAATGTAGCACAGGGAAAACAGGTTTTGAAAAGGTTAAGCTGGCCTGTCAAGCATATTATAAATTCTTTTGCAAATTTCCCGAATTGCACAGCCTGATGAGTCTATGGACAACTGTCAAGGCAAAGGGAAACGGCTCGGATTCTCCATTTCGTCAAAAGTTCATGAATTTCAATCAAACCATGTTTCAAAGGCTGATGTCGCTGTTTGAAGATGGTAAAGCCGACGGAAGCATTTGTTCCGACTATGACATATCAGAGCTTTCATACTCCTCAATATTTTTAATCACCAGTTTTTTTCATATGTTTTCGCATGTTGGAAACACATATACACAGAACTTCAATCTCGACAAGGAACGTTTTGTATCTTTTACAATAAATCTATTAACCGACTCGTTTAACGGCCATAAATAAACTCATGTAACAAGTAGATGATTAAAAAATTGAATATTCAAACTATATATATTAAAAATGGAGTTTTTGATTTCCTTCCAAAAACTCCTAAGGTATTTCAGTAACTTTCTCATGGAAATAAATATCCAAGACCAATCCCACCATACGTTTCTCTACGATCAGAAAACCCTTACTATCATATCCTTTAACCGTATAAACATTATGAATTCGGCAAATTATAATCAAGTGTCATAGAAACTCCGCTATCCGGAGAATTATAAGTCATCTCAGGAAGATTACCATCATTAGTGCAAGAAACTAAGAAACATGTACTGAATAAAAGCAGACATATTACAATTGTAAAATATTGTATCTTAATAATTCGCCTGCACCATACAATCTGATTTTTAAGAAAATGTGCCAACGAATGTACTAATAGAGTTGGAAATTTGCCTTAAAGCAATTTAGTGTTTTAAATCAAATTTCCAATTAGATTTCTATATCTTATATTATAATTCAAAAAATAATTATTACAGTTCAATTACTCCATATTTTTCGATTATTAAAATAAAAACCCATCTAAATGCAATATGCCGGTACTATTTACTTCTATCAAAGGAGGCATATATTTTTCCTTATTAATATTTACTTTTTACAGTTTTTACAAGTAAAAAACATTCTCCTTCTTGGCAAAATTTAACAAGAAAAGGGTGCCAAGAAGGAGAGTCTATATCAACACCATCTATTTCCAATACCCACATTTAATTTTTTTGCCACCTCATTTGCCGTTTTCAACCTTTCATAATTATATTGAACCAGGCTATGAGTGTCGGAACCAACAGATACATGAATTTTTCTTTTTGCAATCCCCTGCAATACAGCTTCGGTATTCTCATCCATTCTACGGGGATTAAGAATATTTAAAAAGATATCATATGCCGAATCAGTGTTAATCTCCCAAAAAAGGTTGCTTTGCTCTATAAAATCCAAGACATAATCCAACCCGCCTTTATCCTTATAATTATCAGCCCATTTTAACAAGTCAGTATGAGCCAAACCTTTGCTGCACTTAATAAGCTTCAAGATTTCTGCGACATACTCAAGCTTTACGCTTTGAGGTATATAATCAAGGTGCTCTATCAAAATAAAGTCAAGCTGATTAAGTAGCTTATAGGGTAACGTACTGTAATTTTTCAGCAAATAAACAAACGATATTTCAATTCCGGTAAAAACTTTAATTGAATTAATGTGCTCTGATTTTAACACATTAATGTGGTTCATATAAATTTTCAGATTGTCATTCCCTAAAGAGTAGTTATCAAAGTGATCAGACACCCCAACCGCTTCCACTTGATGCTCTATAGCATTCATTATTATCTCTTCGGGAGTATCAGCACCGTCAGACCATATTGTGTGATTATGTAAGTCCATAAAGCAATTGAAATCCGGCAAACTTATCCCATCCCTTCATATTGTATCTTATCTGTCAAACTTACAGTCTCGGGTCCACCGGCTCACTTTCAAGTGCCAGGACTCCAAATACACACTCATGCACTCTATAGAGAGGCTCATTCCTCACAAAACGTTCAAGAGCTTCCATTCCAAGGGAAAACTCACGAAGAGCCAACGAGCGTTTCTTTCCGACAGCCCTGTTTCGAAGCCTCTGGATATTTTCATCCATTGTGTACTCCGGCCCGTAAATGATTCTCAGATATTCTCTTCCGCGGCACTTTACAGCCGGCTGCAAGAGTTCTTTTCCATTCTTTACAACAAAGTCGTAAGGTTTTACCACCATTCCCTCTCCACCGGAAGCAGTCAGGTCCTCCCACCATTTTATACCCTTGGCAACACTTTCTTCGTCAGTAACGTCAACAAGAATATGTTCTGTTGCTATAATCAGGCTGTCATCCTGGGCACAGTATTTTGCAATACTATCCATGTGCCATATGTGGTTTTTATCCGAATGCACTTTTCCTTCCGTAGCAAGGATGTGGAAAGGCGCGAGCTTTAAGTCATCGATGGAACTAACAGGCCAGCAGTATTTTCTGTATGCATCTACATACTTGTATATCATCTCAGCTCGTTCGGTAAATCTCTGTAACAGTTCATTTATATCTGCATTCTTCCCTGAAGTTTCCTTGTTCACATCAAACACAACAGCTTTATTTAAAGATGTCTGTTTAAGCAGCTTAACGGCTTCATCCAGCGCAATTCTGCCTGAAATGCCTACTGCGGAGTATTGCTCTTTCAAAAGCTTTTGTGCTTTGGCTGACCATGGCATTAATTCACAGTCAAGACATACCCAATCAGTGTTAAAGTCGCTCCAGAAGCCTGACTTGTCTAAAGCTCGTCTTACTCTGTCAATCAATGCCGCCTCAAGCTCCATATCATCGAAGAAATGCCTTCCTGTACGAGTATAGCATATTCCCGAAGTTCCGTCCAAGACTCCAAACCTCTTTTCTGCCACCTGACTGTCCTTACATACGATTACCACTGCACGGGAGCCCATATGCTTTTGCTCACACACCACTTTGTCCACTCCCCGTATACGGAAGTATTCAAAGGCTTCGGCAGGATGCTCCAGCATACCTTCTTTCTTACTGGTTTCGCTTGGCGACATGGTAGGCGGCAAATATATGAGCCAATGAGGGTCGGCAGCAAACCTGCTCATTACCTCCAGGGCCGCAATGGAGTTTTCCTCATGTATCGTAATATTGCTCATAAGCCTGGTTCCGATAAATCTCTTGCCCAAAACGTCATTGATGTCGAGAATATCATTATCTCCCCTTGTCTCAAAACTCTCAGCTTTGTCTTGTTCAGGCAGGAAAGGCTTTGCCGGCTCATAATAGGTTTTCAAGGCCTTGACGTCCACAAATTCTCTTTCCGGATACCTGTAGGCCGTTAATTTCCCTCCGAAAACGCATCCGGTATCAATGTTGATTGTATTGTTCACCTTTAAGGCTTCGGCCTGCGGTGTATGCCCATAAACCACCATAGCCCTGCCGCGGTAGTCGGAAGCCCAATCGTATCTTACAGGCAAACCATATTCATCGGTTTCCCCCGTAGTCTCTCCATAAAGGGCAAATTCCCTTACTCTGCCCGAACCTCTGCCCTGAAATTCTTCTTTCATGCCGGCATGAGCCACAACAAGCTTTCCATCATCCAATACATAATGGCTTACCAACCCGTCAATAAAGACTTTCACCTCTTCAATAAATTCCGGTGATTCTCCTTCCAGCTGTTCCAAAGTTCTATCCAAACCGTGAGTAATTTGAACATCACGGCCGTTAAGCTTCTTTAAGAGCTTTACATCGTGGTTGCCCGGCACACAAAGGGCAATTCCGGATTTAACCATACTCATAACAAGTTTTAATACTTCAGTAATTTTAGGACCGCGGTCCACCAAGTCTCCCAGGAACAGCACCTTTCTTCCTTCAGGATGTGTCACCCTGTATTTGCCGCTTCCATCGCCACCCTCAACTTCCTCAATGGAGTAGTCCAATTTCTCAAGCAGCATTTTCAACTCATCATAGCAGCCGTGAACATCTCCAATAATATCAAAAGGACCATGCTCATCTTTCTTGTTGTTCCATAACGGCTGCCTTTCAAATACAACCTCTTCCACCTCTTCGGGAGAGTTGAGTACATACACATACCTGAAGCCTTCCCTCTGAAGTCCTTTGATTGATTTTTTCAGCTGCTGGGTGTGTTTTCTTATTACATGCTCTCCTACCTGCCTGTCGGTCCTGTTTTTATTTCTATCCTGGCATATTCTCTCCGAAAGGTTGAACACCACAGCCACAGGAAAACAGTTGTTGTCTCTGGCAATCTCTATAAGAGGCTTTCTTGCAGATTCCTGCACATTTGTGGCATCAACAACTGTGAGCTTTCCCAGCTTGAGCCTTTTGGAAACTATATAATGCAATACGTCAAACGCCGTCTCAGTAACTGTCTGTTCATTTTCGTCATCCGAAACCAGTCCTCTGCAGAAATCGGACGATATTACCTCTGTCGGCCTAAAGTGCTTCTTTGCAAAAGTGGATTTACCGCTTCCGGAAGAACCTATTAATACTATTAACGATAACTCCGGTACAGTCAACTTCATAACGTAAACACCCCCATCTGTGTAGGACTACCGAATTCGTCATCGACCTCACCTATTTGTAAAAACCTCACATTATATCCGTAGCTCTCGGCAACCTTAACTGCCCAGGTTTCAAATTCTTTACGGGTCCACTCAAAGCGATGGTCCCTGTGGCGCAAATCTCCTTCAAAAAGGTTTTGGTAATGCAAATTATATTCCTTGTTTGGTGTTGACACAATCACTGTCTGAGGCCTTGCAAATTTAAACAACACTTTTTCAAAAGCTTTAAGCCTGTTTTCATCAAGGTGTTCTATAACCTCAATAACGGTTGCCGCATCATATCCAGAAAACCGCTTATCCCTGTACACCAAGGAACCTTGGAACAAGTTGATTCTTTTTCTTTGCATTTCGGGCAGTCTGTCAATTTTTAATTTGTCCTTGGCTCTTTCAAGGACACTGTATGAAACATCAACACCGGTAATCTGTTCAAAAGTTTTGTCCTTCATGAGCAGCGAAAGAAGATTTCCTTCTCCGCAGCCTATGTCTATTACTCTTTTTGCATTGACACTTTTTAATACTGCAACTACCGTCCCGAGCCTTTGCTGGTTCAAATTTAGTTTTCTTTCGGTTTGGTCATTCTGTGAAGGCTCATTCTCTTCATCTTCATCATCTGCCACATCACTTGCTTCCAACAACCTTTTAAATGCCTCGTTAACAAGCCTCTTTTTTCTTATTAAGTACCTTCCTGTAATCAGTTCTTTTTCAGGGTGGTTAATAAGCCACCTATCTCCATGGGAAAGCAGCTTGTCAATCTCATCTTCCCCGACCCAGTAATGCTTTTCCGAGTCAAGTACAGGTATTAGCACATATATATGATTCAACAAATCCCGAAGTCTGACTTTTCCTTCAAGAGAAACTGTATAATACTTGCTTTTGCCCCATTCAGGAAATTTCTCATCCAGCATATATCCTTCAACCGAAACCTTGTAGCCTAAAGGCTCAAACAATCTGTAAATGATTTCTTCCCCTCCTTTGCAGGGAAGCATCATTATTTTTGCTTGAAGCGGTAATTCCATCTCAGCCAGTTCAGGTTTCTCCTTAGATTTACCCGACATTGCTGTTCCAAACACTCTTGATATTGCCACACTCAAAAACGAAGATGCAACATAAGGCCTGTCATTTACATAATCAAACAATCCACCATCTCCCGAGGACCCTTTTTTCCCACGAGCCAAATCAATAGGATCAATATCAAGAAGCAGCGCAACAGTACATCTTTCTTCAGTTGCCTCAGGATAGAATATATGGGCTTTTCCGTGGTTAAGCGTAAATGTTTGCGGCCTTGAAGGATTTTTGTGCAATAGATATCCCAAATCCGTTGCCGGCGGCTGGGTATATGTAATTGAAAGTATCATCTTTTCACCTCTATTCATTCATTTATAAACATTCTAAATTTTAAATTAGTTTTCAAATAAAAAAGTGGCTAAATCTATTTGCTAGACTTAACCACCTATTGTTCATTTATTATATACGTAATTTTTCTAAAGTATTATCTGCCTTTACGTTTGAATAATAGAGGATTAAGCCAATGTATATGCATATTCATACCTGGTTTATGAATTTGTTGAAGTGATATATAATTTTTTATACATTCTCGGCAATTACCAATATACATGGTTCATCCTCCTTTCAAAAACTAATTTACTGAATATACTAGCAACCATGTGCTTATTTTACTATACCGTCCACTATCTGTCAATCAATGCAACTCAAGCGCTTTGCAATTTATTATACGGCTGATAGCAATCTTAGATTTTCTCGATAACAAAATTAACTGATCCTTTCTCAAGCATCATACCCGCTTCATAATGAACATGATCTCCGCTTTCAAATTTCTGGGAAGCCAGAATCAGCAGATGTTTTGCCAAAGAAGTTAACCCTAAAGAATTAGCTTCGATAACAAATTCATTGCCTAAATCTTTTGCTCTTATTACCGCTCCATCTTCCAGTCCAAAATTATTATCCTTTATATTTATAATCACATTCATTACTATCAGCTCCTAAATTCTCGTTTCTATAAGAAAACTTAACTCTTTTAATGTAGATGGTAGAAGAATATTTTTCTTTTTGATGTCATCACATAGGCTTTGAATTCTCTTACCTGTAGCTTCATCCGGCTTATAATAAATATTGGTAGCTCTAATGAGCCATTTATTCAATAATTCCTTCGCCTTATTCTGTACTATTCCCTCGTTATTTGCAATTACAAACAAGATACCTTCAAGAGCGTGCCATCCTCCGTAACCGCAAATTATTTCAAGAGCCAACAGTTTTATATCAGCATTACCACCCTTAAGCTTATCTTTCATTTGAAAAAGTACCGTTGGCATTTTAGAATTTTTTAAAAACTTTTTCGCAGTCTTCTTAATTTTGGGGATATCCGATTCAAGAAAATCCATAACATGCTTAACTGTATCATCTTTCGACAGATACCACATAGCCGTCATAGCTGCAACTTTAAATTTAGGCTCCTCATGGTTAAAGAACTTGCAAACAATATCATAATCACTCTTGTTTCCGGTCTCACCCAAGCCAATCAACGCACCCGGGACAGGATTTATAAGTATTTGCTGCCTATAGAATTCCGGAAAATCCTTTATTATTGAATGCTTTTTACAAATAAACCTCGCCTCATCACGAACCGATGCATTATCATCTGCTACAAGGCTAACAAGTCTTTCCTTGAATTTTAGGCAAACAATCTCTTCATAATTTCTCAGTACCGCTGTTTTCACTTTTGCAGATTTGTCTTGAAGAAGTTTCTCGATAACATCATCCCGTCTGTCCTCATCCAGATTTTTTATCGCATCAACAAGCCACATATGTATTTCAAAGGATTTATCTTTTAGTGCAGAATTTATAATATCATCATCAGCAATCTTATCTTCCAGTAACCAATAACAGAACCGACGCAATTTAACATTAGGGTTCTTTAATCTGAGCATTAAATTATTCAGCATAGTATCTTCCTTAAGATAGTCCGCAATCTCCTCTCTTATACTCTTAAGGTCAACTCTTAGCGCATTTTGAAGCTTATCGACAAGATAAAAGTTATCAATAAATGCATCAAAATTTTCAGTAGTAAACTTGCTTCTTAAAATATGTAAAGCTAAATTTCTCACTGGCAGCACCCAGTCATTCAGCCTTAACAGTATATATGGAACTATCCTTGAATCCGACAAACCCGAAGCAAGTTTTAGTGCTTTTTCTCTTATATATCCATTATAATTAAGGGAAGCCACCCCCAAAAGATGAACGGAAACTTCAGGAGAAAATTTTAAAAGTATGCTCATCCTATCTATATTTATATTAGTGTATTTAACACGGTCATAAACCATGTTCCACTGCTTTCCCTGTACTTTTCCCATTACCTCTGAAACTATTTGGGCAGCAGTCCACGCAAGCTCCGTGTCCTTTTCAAAGACAAGGGGATATACATATTCTATATCCCCTAAATCTGCATAATTCCTTAACGAATTTAGCAAATCAATCTTGTCTTTAGCGTTAGGGTGCCCAAACAATTTTACAGGCTGCAGCAGAACATAGTGTGCCGAACTTTTATCAAAGAGTTCCGTCATAAAATCACCCACTCTGCTTAAAATAGTAGTTTCCGATTTTTTCAGCCAAAGAATCCATACCTTGCTCTACTGAAGATATAAAATCGAATACTCTCTCGATCCATCCGGCAATGATGTTTACATTCTTGCCTTTAAACTGCTGCGTGCCATATCCCTGCATATCTATCGCATGAACCCAGACATCAGGATTTATCCACTTTTTATATCTCTCAACAAAAGCCTGACAAGCCTTCGATCCACCATAGCCGACGCCATCTGTGTATCCTCTGTTTATCTCATTGTCGGACAATAAAATAATGCGGTCAACGAATATCCTCTTATCCAGCAAATAGCGTAGCGGTAAAGTAATATCAGTTCCCCCGCCGTTTACTTTGATACTGTTTGCATTGGCAATTATACCGTTTTGCGTTGACAGATTACATGCATATAGACTGTCGTCAAAAGTCATCGTAATGGTCTCTTCACATATATAGTTTGCAATTGACAGCATCAATACGGCAACCTCGGCACATGTCAGATCGCTTCTTGCACTAAAAGGGAAATTCATAGAACCGGAAACGTCTGCAGCGATTAATGTTTTTCCGGGAAGTCTCTTAATATTTTTGGTTGATGTTTTTATTGCAATTTCCAAAGCATCATAAATCTTCGAGGTTCCTATTCCTTCATTTTTCAATACCTTATACGCGCTATAGTACCTGAAAGGCAACTGCTTGTTCTTTAAAACCCTCTCTTCATCAGTCAAATATGCGTATACTTTATCTATATTGGATGCTCCCGAGTTGATTATATTACGAAGATTTCTCATCATCGCCATATATCCCAGTCTGTTCTCCTCAATCAACCTTTCCCATGTCGCTTTTGTATTTCCTTTCATCGACAGCTCCGTTTCCCATGTAACAGGAGTTTCAAGCCTGTCTTCCAAAAGTCTCTTCCAAAGGTCATTTTGGTTTTCATCTTTGGCCTTTGGGTGAACCAGGCATAAAATATCTTTTAATTTTACAGTATTTTTTCTATTGTATTTTGCCAGCTGATACTCGTCAAATTTGCCGAAGCTGTCCGCCAAACCTTTCTTCATCGAGTTTGGTATAGGTTTACCGTATGTATTTATAAAATATGAAAGTACCTCTGTCATATCGTCAGGGCGCTCAATTATCTCATATAAAGTTCTTCTCACGTATTCTTTTCCCTCTGTACTTTTTGCAAGCTCCGATACCAAAACATGGGATATTGTTCTCAAATGCATCTCTTTCCTTGCGAAAATACACAAGTTGGCAACAAAAGAGGCTTCACTCTTTATTACATTCCTAGCGGTATTTAATATATCCTGAGAATTATCTCCGTAAAATTTATTTTCATTAAAAAGACTCGTTAATACTTGCGTAATAAGCTTTTCCTTGTCACTCATCGAGTAAGCAATTGCGCCCTCATTATTTACTGTTTTTTTAGCTTTTGCGACCCCTAAATTAAACTTAGACATTGTCATTCCCCTTTCTCAGGAAATTATTCTTGGGAGAAAATCGGAAGGAGACTATTACTGTCGCGTCTACTCATTCCGCCACCCCAAAATTTGGGGGCAGGACTTGCACCTGCACACGTTTTCACGTCCCAGTTTCCGAAGTAACTCCTTCCTGCACTGCCCAAGTATTCGTTGGGAGAAAACCGATTAGAGTTTGTAAAGTGCTCTACCACCTGAGCTACATGGAATTTCCATGACCGGACTCGAACCGGTGACCTCTCGCTTAAAAGGCGAAGTAACTCTAGTCTACACTACCCAACTTATATTCATAGTGAGAGAAAATCAAAAAGAGTATGATTCATCCAACTATGAAGTAACTCTTTTCTGCGCTGCTCACTACATTTTTAGTATATGAGAATAATTTACCAATTAACAGACAAAAAGTTTGCATCTTTAATAAAAGACTGCAAACTTTTTATATATTATGCAAATTATATATTATACAAGCTTATAGCTTTTTTAACTCTTGAGACAATCTCATCTGCAATCCTTTGAGGAGATATGACTTTCACATAGGGGCCCAGTGAAATGATGTTTCGGATGATGTTTTCTTCTTCAAAAAGATAATAATTAAGCCTAATCTCATATTTATTATTGCCCAAGCTCCGTGCGGTTCTCTCCATTCCCGAAAAACACATAAAGCACCTTTCCATCGCTGCCTTTCTATCCATTACTTCCAAAACTATCGGTTCTTCGGAATATTTCTGTTCAAACAAGAGCTTTTTCGCCGTTTCCCTGTCAATACCTACATCTTCGTCCACAATCCTTATGCCCGACAAAGTAAATATGTTTGCCATGATAGGCCTGTTTTCATCCAACAAATACATGGAAACACGAAATCTTCCGTCTCTCATTGAGTACTCAATGCTGATGGGCAGCGCCAGCCTGTTTTTGTATATATTGCCTTTTCTATCTATATTATTGTATCTTATCGGTTTTTCCTGTATAATCGCATTCAACAGCAATCTGAAATTCTCTTCGTATGCTTCCTGATTTGCAATTTCAGGCAGTTTTATTCTATTGGTAAATTCAAAATATTCGTCTTTTATCGGAGTATCTGTATCAGCAAGCTCTTTTTGGAGTTTGTCAAAGGTTTCTTTGCTTAGAATCAGCTTGATACCTTCTTTGTCCAAAAGAGCCTTAAGCCATGCTTTCTCAATCTCAGAAAAGCGCACCGGAAGAGGAGGCCGGTTATTTTCCGGCTTGTCAAAGCTTCCAACCGAAGGATAATACATGCCATCCATTTCGGTTAACAGATTTAAGTCTTCATCCGGTCCGCATTTGTTTAAAACAAAGTCTGCAAAGGATTTTTGATTCTTTCCTATAACCTTCTGTTCAAATTCCCCTTCATCGATGATTTTCAGTATCTCACTTTTCGTCCTGCCTTCGGCGCACTCATTGATAATTCTGAACATCAACCGAAAGTACCTGTTTTTAATTTCACTGAACAACTCCATAGGATAAAAGCATCTCCTTCCAGTCATTAAGAATCCTCTCTGCCAGCTCCTTGCTTTCTAAAACTCTTACATATCCTGCGTACCCTCTTATCCAAGGAATAAGCTCTCCACTATCGTTGACTTCAATGGTTACATGATAACGCCCATCTTCAATCTTATCTACCATCCCGTTGGGTGATTCATTTAGAATTTTTTCAATAATATACCCTTCTGTTTCCTCATTGATAACGACTTCAAGCTTCACCTTTTCCGGTTCTCCCCTGCTTTTCAGGGGCATACCGGACCAACTGCAGCACATCTCTTTATCATACAATTCATCATAATCCTGTCTTTGAAATGTTTCTTCCAATATTTCTATACTCTCAATCCTGTCAAGCCTTGACACTATGCAATTTTTGCTTTTGCCGAAGGATACCAAGTAAAACCTTCCGTGCCGGACATCATATCTTATTTTATACGGGGCTAAAGGTTTGCTGCAGTGACAAATGTAATTACTGCTTGCCTTGCTTATACCGGAACTTTCGTCTTGGTTTCTTTTTGTCAAATGATATAAAATCTTTATTTTATGTCCCGTATGCATAGCCTTTAAAATCTCCCACAGCACCTGCTCTTCAATTACAGGATGAAAATGCACATTCCTGTAGTTAAAGTAATGATTGTCATTTCCACTGATGCTCCTCTCAAAATTCATATAATCCTTTAGAGTCTGCTCACAGAAATAGCCTGCAACCACAGGAAATACAATGTTTTTAAAAAGGCCCACAGCCACAAGAAGCTCTGCCAACTCATTATTGTCCAGTGTTTTTAATATGTCGGGTGCTATTGAGTAGATTTTTCTTCTCTTTACCGTTTCACAGCTTAAGACTCCAAAGCTTGTGCACATTTCCGAAAGCTTTCTTTCAATAGTCTTACTGCTAACTTTGTCAAAGGATAAATATCCTCCTGTGCCAGCCCGTCTTCAATCTCACTTAGGGAACAAGGGCGGTTTTGTGACTGAATATATAACAGTATGAAAAAATATGTCAGCAAGTCTGTGCGCGTGAAACTCTTGGTCATATAAGTACTCACAAGAAAATTATCTGTATGCCGCATAAAGTCATAAGTGAGATTTAAAAGCTTGTATCTTCCGTCTTTATCAACCTTGATATATTTTTCTTCCACATACTGCTGAATACGCCGCATTTCATAACTGACTTTTCTTGAACTTATATTTCTTTTGCTTTCCAAGTCATCTTTTGAAAAGCATCCGTACAGGAAACAATCTCTTAGGATATCCCTTATGATACTATAGTGTTTTATAAAATCACTAAACATGAAATAGCTCCCATTAAAATCCATGTATTAATTCTATCATAAATACCTTTTGGTACTTTTCAGGTAACCAAAAAGGCTCATACTATTATACATTGATACCTCTATTACATATTCTATAACTAATCAGAATATTTTCAAAACCAATCTTTTACAAACCTCCGATGTTCTGTGAAATAATTGTAATAGCACAAACCCAAACACATATCCAATGACATGCGAAACAATACTCAATGGAGATATCAGGATAATTAATTTCATGTAAAGTTCCAAACCATTCCACGGTGTCGGAAAGAGCAAAAGCATTAATCCCCTCCTTAAAACTCCTATTACAGTAGCAACTAAAATAATATTCCGAATCCTCTCCATCCTTTTTGAAAAGATAGGAAGATAATATCCAAGGGCAATAAAGATTATATCATTTGGTATAAGAGTATAAAATAATATGCTGGAAATTGGGAGATCCCAATATTTTGGGCCGTATACAGGCACGGAAATATATTTTCCAATTATAAAAACAATTAAAAGTATGATTACACCACCAATAATGTTATGAAAGCTCTTATAGCTTAGCAGACTTTTTGACAATTCTCTTTTTAGGCGGTTTTCTTCACCAAAAGTAATCATAGCTTGTTTAACAGCATCAATTTCACTCATACCTTTTGATAAATACTCTTTCTTTAACATTTGCAAATGATCCAAAAACTCTTCAGCTATTTCATCTTTTTTCTTTTTGCTTATCTTCAAGTCTTTTATGATTGTGTTAATGTATTCATCAAATTGGTGCATACAAACCCCTCCTTACACGAATTTACCAATTTACTCAGCATATCCCACTCGTCTAATCTTTTAGCAAGCTGCTTTTTACCTTCTTCCGTAATAGAATAATATTTACGCCTGCCACCGCTATCGGAATCACCCCAATAGGATTTAATCAGTCCTTTTTTCTCCATTCTTTGAAGGGCAGGATATAGGGTCCCTTCCCCGATATTGTATAAATAATTGCTTTTTTCTTTTAGCTTTTTAGCTATTTCATACCCGTATAAATCCTCCTTAGCTATTAACAGCAACAGAAGTATATCAATGCTTCCTTTCATAAGCTCTTTATTCATAGATACCACCTCCTGCATTGTATTACCAATTATATTGTAACACAAATTACCTCGTATTACAATGTATGTTGAAAATTTTTTCCTTATATAAATAAAGTTTGTTAACCCAAGTACCTTTAATCCCAATCTCAGATTCACTTTGTTCGACCGATTACCCAAAGTAGCCCAGTTCAATCTTCCAAGTGTTTGTATATAATGCTCATAACATTTATAAATAAAAGCTCGGGACATCGAGTCCCTTCGCTTTGGCCTCTTTCATTTCATTCCAAGAGGCCAAAAAGTCACTCTCTAACCGAGAGTGACTAATAATCATAAACACAGATATAACTAATAGTCTTTTTTCTTTACCGGAATCCAGATTTCACTTCGATATTTTGGATTTGCAGTATCCGGACTTTCGTTCCACAAAATTTCGGGGCCCTCAACCGCCTCATATCCTGATGACGGGAACCACTCCGAGTATATCCTTCCCCACACATTCTGAAGAGTTTCCGGGAATGGTCCAATGGATTCGAAAACTGCCCAAGTACCGGCTTCTACTTTCAATACATCATATCCTGCCGGTTCATTACCGGTAGTTGCCACACCGATATAATGATCCATCTCACCTTTTTCTTTCATTCTTTCTTCCGAGAAGTTTGCAGATGCGCTAATAATCCCTGTTGGCTCTACATTTGAAAGTGCTTTTAATTCTTTTATAACCTCAGGAGTTAAAAGTTCAGTCATTTTTGCAATCTCCGGATTGATACCTTTAAAAATTATCGGTACCCTCTTCTTAAATCCTACCAACTTAAAAGGTCCTTTCTCAACAATACGGTAATTCATTTCACATCCTCCTTTAATCGATAATTGAAAGGTCATTCTAGGATAAGCTTTTATCTGTGTATTCTCATTTCTTGCTTCGGAAGGAAGAACACCATGCATAGAGTAAAAAGCGCGAGAAAATGAATCTGCCGAGTCATAACCGTATTTGACAGCTACATCGATTATTCTCAAATTCGAATCTTTCAAATCAAGGGCAGCCAGCGTCAGCCTTCTTCGTCGAATATATTCAGACAAACCAACTCCCGATAAAAATGAAAACATCCTTTTAAAATGATATTCCGAGCAGTGTGCAATTTTTGATACTTCGCTATAATCGATATCCTCTGTCAGATGCTCTTCAATATATTCCAATGCTTTATTCATTCTGCTTAGAGAATCCATCAAACGACCTCCTTTCATTATCGATATTATCAAAGAATATGCTTTCTCATACGACAATCTGTGCACAGTATAGTCGATGGGTCAATATCTATATTCTTTCCATCAAGAATATTTATTTCTTTGAGTCAGCCTTTATTTTAAAGGGCATAACTTTATCCGATCTAACTTGTATATGTTTTCCTCCAAATCCTCTTTTAATAACATTTTGCTCCGGGGTATATATAACCGGTGTCGTTTAATAAATATCCTTTATGTAGCTTTATAACATAGTTGCTGCTTATTTTGTTCCAACATTTATAATTTCCACGCCTTTATCTGACCATTCCAATTCTTTACTAAGTTATATTTATCTCTTTATATTTTATCTTTTTATTTTACTTCTTAATTTTTTAAATACCCAAACTGTCTTGTCATGATTTTCACAGCTTATGCACGGCTTGCTCTGTAAGTCAAAAATCACATCTCTAATATTACAAACCCTCAATTTCAGAAGCAATTTGTCCTGCTTCATGATAAATCTTTTCAATCATTTCACAGCATTCAACTGGGGAAGTACCGAGCGTTTCAAAAACTCGATTCACCCTTTCGGCATATTTTTCAGGCTTATATTCAAAATTATCAATCAGCTTTATTGCTTTCTTTTCATTAATGCAATAAACATTGTTGCATGCAAACAATACTTGATTTATACATGAAATTGCACGAAAAGCATGCCCTGCAATATAATATTTATCGCCTGAGCTCAAATTTGCTTTCACAAACATTAAAGAGAACTCTGCTTCAAACATAAAAAAGTCAACTAAACTTTTCCTCAATGCAGCGGGATAAATTTCTGCCCGTTTTTTTAATTCCCGTATTCTTTCATTCTTTGAATATAGTATTTCGCTTATCGCCAATTCGCCGCGATACATAGCACTAATGTATCCATGGGGATGCCCCGTCTGATAATTCGTAGTAACAATTCCTTGTTCTGTCTCTTTGATTACTTGTTCCACCCTTTTTATATCACGTAAAATTAAGTCCACATGATATCCGTTAATAACCAACCATCCACCGCAATTAACCCAATTTCCCCATGCTCCGGGAGGTACAACCAGGTTCATCCTATGCTCGTCATCCAAATCTGAGGCAACTTGTATAATGCTCCCCATTGTCAAGACAATTTTTTTAGCTTTTCTAAGTTAGATCCTCCCTTCCTTAAATTTAAAGATTTTATATTATTTTACACAGGTTAGTATG
>NZ_BAVR01000002.1 GCF_000521465.1 Acetivibrio straminisolvens JCM 21531 | reverse complement strand
CCTACTTTGATAATTTTTTTAAAATTGTTGAAATTGATTCTTTCAACAAGAATATAATATCCATCGGACGCTCCGATTTAAACGATGTAGTGATTGATTCATCCTGTATTGATGAAAACCACTGCTCCCTGAAAAAGGAAGACAACCAGTGGTACATCTATAATCACAGTAAATCGGGGATTTTTGCAATGGAAGCACCATAAGCAAAAAGAATCTTATTCCCTATGATACTTATGTAATCGGAAATTCACCCGAAACCATGAGCAGAGCTGCCATTATTGTAAAGCCAGAAGATCCCTATGACAATGTTCTGGAAAACTTCGAAATAAGGGGAGTTTCAGAGATCACCATAGGAAAAAGCGAATCCTGCAATATAGTTTATTCGGACAAACTGGTCTCAAGTGAGCATGCCAAGATATATAAATCCATAGACGGAAAATATCATATTGCAGACCTTGAGAGTCTAAACGGTACCTTTTTGAACGGAAAAAGGTTTATGACAGCGCTTTAAATCAAGGTGATATAATCCATATCTGCGGATATAAAATAGTTTTTGAAGGCTCTTTTATTTCTGTGTACCACATGGGAGACGGAGTGTATGTTAACGGTCTTAAGGCAGCCTTAAAATCAGCCAAACCTCCGTATCCTTATATACAGCGTTCTCCAAGGCTTATGCCTGAAATGCCGGAAGGCGAAAAAGCAATACCCAATCCCCCGTCGGCAGCATCCAAACCAACTATATCATGGCTGGGCATTTTATTGCCTCCGATAATGATGTCTATTATATCAATTATTACGGCCGTTATTGGCAAATCAACCCATATGCTGCTTTCGTTTTCAATGACCTTTGTATCAGTAATTGTATCAATATCTCAATATATATCTCAAAATAAAAAATTTAAAGACGATACCGAGTTGAGAAGCAAAAAATATGGAGAAATCATCCACTCAATACGTAAAGAACTTGAAATAGCCCGGGAACAGCAAAAAAAAGGTATGCTTATTATGAACCCCGACCCCACCGAATGCATCAGACGTGTTGAAACCATAGACAGAAGGCTTTGGGAAAGAACTCCCCAGTTCAATGATTTTCTTTCGGCGCGGATAGGTATAGGAACCGCACCCTTGGCGATCAAGATTAATGTTCAAAGCCAGCCGCTTAGTATTGATAGTGACCCTTTAATGTCGGAACCTCAAAAGCTCTATGATGAGTTTAGTCTGGTTTCGGATATACCTGTTTGTGTCCCTTTATTTTATTCGGGTACAGCAGGAATAATAGGCTCAAGAAGTGAAGTTTTAAAAAATGTCAGAGCTTTAATTATGCAACTGGCAACCTTTCATTCCTATGAAGAGGTAAAAATTGTGCTGGTCTATCCCAAAGAGGAAGCCGACGAATGGGAATGGATTCGCTGGCTGCCCCATGTATGGAATGAAAATCGTCAAATCCGTTTTCTTGCAAATGATAAGGAAATGGCACACCAGTTATTTAGTTATTTCTATGATATAATAAAAGAGCGGGAACAGCGTACCAGCCATGATAAGAAGGATACACCTCCAACTCCTGTAAATTTACCCCATTATGTATTCATTCTGGCCGACATTCGTTTGATTGAAGATGAGCCGATTATGAATTATTTGGCTCACAACAATCAAGCCCTTGGTGTATCAACCGTTTATCTTTTTGATAGAATTGAGTATCTTCCGAAAGATTGCCAGGCCATCATTGAGCTTGCTCCCAAATCCGGCCATATGCTGCAAAGAAGCCAGGGTTCTTCCCCTATGCCCTTTTTACCGGATACAGTGTCTATAAAAGATGCCGAGCAGTTTTCAAGAAGAATGGCTCCAATACGCATAAAAGAATTGATGATTTCAACAAGCTTGCCTTCATCAATAACCCTTTTGCAAATGTATTCCGTCAGAACTGTCGAAGAATTAAATGTGCCGGAGCGTTGGAAAAAGAACAAGGCTTTCCGCTCATTGGCGGCACCCCTTGGAATACGCACCGGCAATGAGTTAATTTCCCTTGATCTTCACGAGCGCGGACAGGGACCCCACGGTTTGGTGGCAGGTACGACCGGTTCCGGTAAAAGTGAACTTTTACAATCCTTTATAATTTCTTTGGCAATAAACTTCCATCCCCATGATGTGGTTTTCGTGCTGATAGATTATAAAGGCGGAGGAATGGCAAATGCATTTCTTGATTTGCCCCATTTGGTTGGAACAATTACCAACCTTGGAGGAAATCAGCCAACCGTGCCCTTGTATCCATTAAAAGTGAACTTAAGAGGAGACAGACAATTTTTGCCCAATACGGGGTAAACCATATAGACAGCTATCAAAAGCTTTACCACAGCCAAAAAGCTAAAGAACCTCTTCCACATCTTGTCATAATTGCGGATGAATTTGCCGAATTGAAAAGCGAACAGCCGGATTTCATGAGGGAATTGGTAAGTACCGCAAGGGTTGGACGAAGCCTTGGTGTACATCTTATTCTTGCAACTCAGAAGCCGGCCGGAGTAGTTGACGATCAGATATGGAGTAACGCGCGCTTCCGTATTTGTCTTAAAGTTCAGGGACCTCATGACAGCCAAGATGTCATCAAACGCCCCGATGCTGCAGATATCAAATTGCCCGGAAGAGCCTACATCCAAGTCGGAAACGATGAAATATTCGAGCTTTTTCAGTCCGCATGGAGCGGAGCAGGATACACTCCCGATGCCAGTGAGGAAATCACTGCGCAAAACGATATTTCGGAGGTCGCTATAAACGGCAAACGCCACCAACTTTATACAAGATCTGCATCACAAATCAGCAAAGCTGAGTTCACTCAACTTCAAGCTGCTGTTTCTCATATAGCAGGTGTGGCACAGCATGAAAATATAAACCGTCTTAAAGGGCCATGGCTTCCGCCTCTTCCTGAACAGCTTTATCTTGAAAGTCTTCTTGCTGATGTAAAGGGATGCTGGGACGGTGAAAAGTGGACAAAGGCAGATACTTGGCTAAATCCCGTCATCGGACTATTCGATGACCCGGAAAATCAGCTTCAGGCTCCTTTGACAGTTGACCTTGGAAAAGAAGGACATTTAATCGTATACGGTTCGCCGGGATATGGTAAAACCACATTTTTGCAGACATTGATTATGTCCTTGGCATTAAACTACTCTCCTTCCGATGTAAATATCTATATACTGGATTTTGGAGTAAGAACTTTAGGTTTATTCTCCGGGCTCCCCCACGTTGGAGGAACAGTAACGGTTGACGAGGAAGAAAAACTGAACAAGCTCTTCAAATTCCTTATAAAAGAAATGGATACCCGCAAAGACCTCTTCTCCGACAAAGGGGTCAGCAGCTTGACAGCATATAGGGATGCCTCCGGAGAAACTCTTCCGGCAATTGTAGTTGTCATTGACAATTTCTCCGCCTTCTCTGAAATATACTCCGAACACGTGGATTATATTATTCAAATTTCCCGAGAAGGAGGCAACCTTGGCATACATATAGTAGTGACAAGCAGTAGTACATCATCAATCAGTTACAAATTGAGTTCCAATTTCAAGCTGGCTGTCGCCCTTCAGATGTCCGACAAAGGTGACTATTCGCTTATTGTGGGAAGAACTCAAGGTTTGGAGCCAAGCCCTGTAAACGGACGAGGCCTGATAAAGGGTAATCCTCCCCTTGAATTCCAGACAGCCTTGCCAGCGGAAGGTGAATCGGAAATCGAACGGACAATTAAACTTAAGTCGATTTTAAATGCAATATCCAAAAGCTGGACAGGACCTAAAGCCAAGCCTATTCCTGTCATGCCCGAAATCGTGTACTACAAAGACCTTATCATAAGAGATGAGGTTAAAAAGACCCTTGCCCGCAGGCCTGCGTGCATACCTTTGGGAATCGAAGAAAATGATATAGAGCCATGCTTCGTAGACCTTTTGGAAACACCCCATTTGTTGGTACCCGGAGATATTCAAAGCGGTAAAACAATATTCCTTCAAGCTCTGACCATTACCCTTGCTCTTAAATTTTCTCCGGAAAAGCTGGCAATACACATCTTTGACTCAAGCTCTATGGGGCTTTACGCACTAAGCCAGCTTCCCCACACAAAATCCTATACTAACGACGGGCATAATATAAACGAGTTTGCAGAAGCTCTTCAAAATGAAATTGACAACAGGAAATCCGAACTTAACGAGGAAAGAGTTCGGGCAGGAGGACTGATTAATGAAAAAGAGTTTATCTTGAGCCGTCAGCTCACTCTTATCCTGATTGACGACTTTAACGACTTTTTGCAGTATGCGGATCCTATTACCAAAGACCTGTTTGAACGACTGGCAAAAAAAGAACGAAATCTTGGTATAAGTATTGTTATGGCAGGGCATACCCAGGATATCGGTTCTAGCTGGGAGAGCTTTGCAAAAGCTTTTAAGGACATGCAAACAGGTGTATTACTGGGAAGTATCTCAGACCAACAGGTGTTTTCCGTCAGACTTCCCTATGGAACAACTGAAAAGGCAATAAAACCCGGTGACGGCTATCTTGTTAATCGAGGACGTTTTTGCAGAGTTAAGACAGCTATGCTGGAAAGCAATATTTTAAAGGCATGGATAACACAGATAAATAAAAGCTACAGCAAAAAAGACAATTCGTCTGTCGAATAAGGTAGTCGGATTGCTAATAATAGAATTATCTATTGATTTTTACTTATTTTTCTGAGATAATAGTATTGTTTGGTACAGTCTTCATATAGTCGAAATTTATACCAAAATGAAGTTTAAAGGGGGATAATAATATGGCAAATGTTATTCGTATTACACCTGTAGAAGTTAGAAACTCAGCTCGAAGAATAAAGGATAAAAGTACAGAAGCAAGGATATTTCTCGATACTGTTCAAAAGGAAATAGACAGTCTTAAGAGTATTTGGGAAGGTAAAGCTGCTCAAGCTTATGTAGATCAGTTTATTGCATTGAGAAAAGAGCTTGAAGGAAAGCTCAATAAATGTCTTGAAGATCTTCAGTTATCTCTGAATTCAGTTGCTGATGCACTTGAGCAGGCTGATCAGGAGATAGCAAATAAACTTCGCAAATAATACTTTTTTTAGTTACATAAATACACGGGATTATATAAGGGGCATCAAGCCCCATCGTTTTTTCCTCTTTCATTTACCCCAAGAGGCCAAATCGTAAAGGGGCTATGTAAAACCTGCATAGCCTCTTTTTTAAAGTGAGGATGTAAAGTATGAACAATGTAATTGTAACAGTTAAATGCAAAAATAAAAAAGAAACTCGTGATTTGGAACTGCCCACTGATATACCGGCAAAGCATCTGTCATCGTTAATAGCTTACGCTCTTCGCCTTGACGATGACCTAACCAGTGTTACTTCGAAGTTTCATTTGTATGCTGAGCCTTTAGGACGGGTTCTTAGAGATGATGAAACACTTGAAGATGCCGGAGTGTGGGATGGCTCCACCTTAACAATTCTATAATTAATATATAATCGTAATATTGTTTGCTTTATATAACTTTAGTATGAAAGGACAAGCCATGTATAGTGAAAAAAATATAATACTTCGGGCTTCAGCTGCAACAAATGTTGGCTTTGTGCGCAGCATTAACGAAGATAATTTTTATCTTAACGGCATCTATTTTTCTCCGTCTACCACAGAAAAGACAGTTCTTTTTGACATAAATGAAGCCGATTCTTTTTTCCTGTTTGCCGTAAGTGACGGCATGGGCGGAGAAGCCTTCGGTGATAAAGCTTCTCTTACTGCCATGCTCGAATTAAAAAAGGCCCATAACTTTATCAAAAACAATAATAACGGCAATATTGAAGGTTGCGTCAACAGAATTAATTCCTATATTAAAAACACCAACAATCTAATATATAACTTGGGAGTTGAATATGGTGCAAGAACAGGAGCAACCTTTGCTGCCCTTTTGATATACGGCGGCCAAGCAAAGGCACTGAACTTGGGCGACAGCCGAATATATCATGTGAGAGACAATGAAATAATCCGACTTACCAAAGACCATACAGAAGCTGAAAGACTCATAAGACTGGGCATTTTAAGCCTGAAGAAGCATCGAACAGCCCAAGTAAACACTTGCTTTACAAGTTTCTCGGCATACCTCCGGAAGAAGGAATTGTTGAAGCGGACGTTTCGGAAAGCTTTTCTCTTGAAAAGGGGGATGTATTTCTTCTTTGCACTGACGGCCTTACAAATATGGTTGAAGATGAGTTCATAAAGAGTACTATAAATACCGAGAACGATCCTTCTAAAATCGCACGAACACTTATAAACGAAGCACTAATAAACGGAGGTTCTGACAATATAACCTGTATTGTTGTCAAAATTGAAGATATCTTAATGTAAATCGGAATATAATTACACATTTCATTGTCTATATAGCGTATTTGATGCTATAATTTTATAGAAATATTATAAGCAAATTCCTTGGAGGTCCGAAAAATGCACGTTTCTTTTGATGATTATATAAAAAAATACGAGCTTGTGGGGCGCATGGCGTGTAGAATCCTTTATCGGCGAAGGAAGCTATGGGAAAGTATATAAGATTTTTAAAGAGGAATGGGGTTTTAAATACCAGTCTGCCTTAAAGCTTATAAGTATTCCCACCCAAGAACAGCACCGCGAAGCTGTTGCAACCATCGGCAATGATGACAATTCCTTGGAGCAATATTTTCAAAGTGCTGTTAAAAACATCGTTAACGAAATACATATGATGTATACCTTGCGCGGAAATACAAATATAGTAAGCTACGAAGACCATTTGGTACAAAAAAGCAGCGAGCGTTTCGGATGGGATATACTTATAAGAATGGAGTATCTCACAACACTTAATAAATACATATCCCAAAACGGTCTTACCCGAGCCGGTGTAATAAATGTTGCTCTGGATATCTGTTCTGCCTTGGAAATCTGTGAGCAAAAGAAAATAATCCATAGGGACATAAAAGACGAGAATATATTCGTTACCTCCGACGGTAAATTCAAGCTCGGCGACTTCGGCATTGCTAAGGAACTGACACGAATCTCGCTGGCTTCCTCTATACGGGGTACTCCTCTTTATATGGCACCGGAAGTCTACAGAGGAAGGCCATATGATTCAAGGTCCGATTTGTATTCCTTGGGTATTGTAATATATAAGCTTTTAAATCACGGAAGATTTCCCTTTATGCCTCCCTATCCTCAGGAGCTTAAGTATAAAGACAGCGAAGCAGCTTTGGATAAAAGGCTTTCCGGCGAGGCACTTACCCCTCCCCTTCAGGCCGGTGAAAAGCTCTCGCAGTTTATATTGAAAATGTGTGCTTTTGATCCCGATGCAAGATATTCCTCTGCCACAGAGGCGAAAAAGCGCTTTACGAGATTTTGTCGGAGATGAGCTATGAAGAACACTCATTTTGGGTTATTTCACCATCTGCTGCTGATAATACTGTAATGGATACTGAACTTATGCAAAACTCCCCTTCACAACACGATGTGATTATGCCGCAGATTAACAATGCAAACATGAACGATAAAAATATGGACGATGAGTGTATGGATACTGTATTGCTGGATGTTCAAAATCAGCCGGAAGCACCGAAAAAAACATTGGACAGAACAGTCAGTATCTTTGGAAGTTTACTAAGAAGAGAAATGGTTTACAACCATACGGGAAACCAATCCGGCAATATTTTAAACGGAGGACTGGTATGTACTCAAGGATCCTGGCTTTATTTTTCCAATGCCGGTTCCGACTTTAACATCTACAAAGTAAAGTTTGACGGAAGTGACCTTCAGAAGGTAAACAATGACGAATCCTGGTTTCTTAATGTTTGCGGAAACTGGATTTATTACACCGACCCAAACAATAATGACAACATATTCAGAATTGACCTCGAGGGAAACGGTAAGACCCAACTCAACAACGACCGTTCCTGGGACATGACAGTTAGCGGGGATTGGATTTACTACATAAATGAAAGTGACGGTTACAAGCTATATAAAATAAAAACCGATGGTACCGAAAAGACTAAGTTGAATAACGACTTCACCCACAGCCTGTTTATTAAGGATGATTGGATTTACTACAGCAACAAAAGTGACGGGGGTAAAATATACAGGATAAACACCATGGGCAAAGGCAGGACAAGAATTGTAAGTGATGAAGCAGCTATATCAATGTTTACGGTGATTATATTTTTTACTGCAATAAAAGTGACGGATTTAAGCTGTATAAAGCAAGCATTGACGGCCGTTCCAAAAACAAGCTGAATGATGATATATCCTATAATATAAATGTGTCAAACGGCTGGGTCTACTACTGCAACAAGAGCGACGGCGGAAGCATTTACCGAATCAGAACTGAGGGCACAGACAAGACAAAGCTCAACAATGAAAACTCCGAATTCATAAATTTGGCCAACGAGCACATATATTATAGCAGCAAAACCACTGGCGGCAAGCTTTATAGCATGTCTCTAGGCGGAAGCAATCGGACAAAAATAAGTATGGATAAAAATAATAATGAGGATAATGATGAGGGCTGGTTTTATCTATAAACCTGTCCTCTATTTCCTCACTTATAAAAGCATTAGTTTTCCATGCGGGCAAACATCGTTCTTTCTCTTACTAGCTCAAAGGAATTGTCCCCTACAAATAGCTTTAAGTAATTTCTTTTAAATTTGTAGTTCGTTGTGACAATAATATGGCACTTATCGGGGTTTTCCTTGTCATATTGGAATTCAACTACAAAATCATTGTATCTTTCATTTTTTGATTTAAAATATACTTTATTATCATCATTATCTTTCAAATCCTCATACTCCAACTTGAGGGTGGCAGCAAAAACTTCGCAAAAAACACTGATAAAGTTTTCGTCTTCGCTGTCCATATCAAAATTAAACTTTTTTTCCAGATTCCTGATATCCGTCAATTTAAAGCCGGACAATCGTGCAGATTTTGCTGCCGACTCTACGGCAGAATCTATCTGTGCCTTCTCCGCAAAAATCTCAACCATTTCAAAAAAAGGCTGAAATAGAATTGACGCAAGTACAATAATCAGGACCATTATCGCCAAATTTTTCATAAAACCACCTTTTTGCCTTTATATCGGGTCCTCATCTATATATAGAGAATCAATACTTTTATCAAAATACAGGCACGTTGTCTCAACCGTAAAAGATACAGGCCAGTCACGCTCTACTTTCACAAACCCCATATCCATACGAATAGGATACCTCGCTGTTATAGTAATACTAAACTGAGCCCCTCTCTGCAAAATCCCAGGTTCGAACTGTCCTTCTATGTCACTTAAGCTAATAGGGTTCTCTTTGAAGAAGGGCTTTTTATTCAGGTTTTCAATTATCATCAATGCCTCATCTTCATCAATATAGTTGTGCTGCGCCGCCAATGTTGATAAGTTATACGTTTCATAAGCCAAAGTCATGTACCAGGGAAAGAAAAAAATGAAATTTGTTGTTATCAAAAATACAGTGCAAACCAGGAGTACAATTACTATACTTTTTGCAAAACCCGTCATAGAAAATCACCCGGTGGTTCTATTGACATAGCCGGGTATAACCTCCTTGCATACAATTATTAACAATTAACCCATAAGTTTCTGTATCTGCTCCCATAAAAACTCCCACACAGTGTTTACCATTTCATTCAATAATCCATTCCTCAATATGCTAAGAATAAGCCCGATAACCACAATTACCGCTACAGTAATAGCAATCTGCTTTACTCCGAACTCTCCCCTCTCATCTTTTACAAACTTTTTGATTGAATTTTTAAGTAAATCCATATTTACTGTCTTCTTCATTTGAAATAACCCCCTCTGGTTTTAATTATTTTTTATATATGCTTTAAAAACTCTAATAATCTAATTTTAACTAAATAATTTGATGGCATCAACAAACATAAAGTAATAGTAAATTACAACATAAATCACCAATACAAGAATCAAAACAAACTGCATTCTTGCATTCTTTTGTTCCCTTCTGTTTAGCTCATCCTCTAAGGACACGACTCTTAAGTCGTAAAGCTCATTTTTTAAATATGTCATCTGAGAGATATTGTCATATCCCCTAAGCCTTGTTTCCATTATATCACAAAACTTGATAATATGTCTTAACGGAACACGTTTTTTTAACTGCTTTAATGCGTACTCCTCTCCATACTCAACGTTATCCAGAAAAACCTCTAGCTCTGCAGCCATATCCTCATTGGCATTAGGAAGAAAGTCTTTCACCACATCCGCCAAATAAATATTAATAGATCTGGCATACTGATAGTAAAGCATGTTGTAAAACGAAGGAAAGTCTGCCAGTATATTATTGTTCTTTTTTTCTATCATCTTTTCAAGTTCATCAACCGGATAGAGCCATCCCAATACAATAAATATCAAACATCCATAGCCAATTAGAGTATTAATATTCATGGCAATCATGGATATGCCTATGGCACCTATTACATACAAAACCTGTTTTAACCTTATCTCTTCCGGTGTTATTCTTAAATCCAGCCTTTTAATCAAGAAATTGTATTCATTTCTCTTTACATCACTAAGCAAAAGCTTGTTTGAAAATCTCCTTAGCACTATATCTTTAAAGTACAAATACTTTTCAGCTTTCTTCTGATCCCTCTTCCTCTTAATAAAATCTCTGGAATGTTCCTTTCTTCTGCGGGTCATGGGCCTAAAAAGAGGGTATATTAATGTAAATGCAAGATAAATTATCGCTGCCAAAGCACATAGTTTAGAAAATATTACCATTTATTCTCCCCTCCAAAACTTCCTATGTCGGTCTGCAACGCCTGACATCTTGCAAAGCTCAGACAGATGGAAACTATGGTAAGGGTAAGAATAAAGCGCCCCGGTGTGCTCTCCAGCAAGAAACTTCTCAACTCCGAAATTGTCATTGAATAAGCGACAAATATAACTATCAATGCTGTTTTCATTATAAAATTCATATTCATCTTTTTAAAGATTCTATTCTTCCTGGCGTTTATTTCCCTTAAAGCAGCATTCTCTTCAACAATATCAAGAAAAATATCGGCCATACCCTTACGTTCATTGTACTCGAAAATAACCGCTTTTTTAGCAAAGTTGTCAAACTTCGGGCCCAACTGGCGGTTTAGTATTTCCATTGCCCTTTTGAAAGAATAACCGTAGTTTTCGCAGTTTTCCACGAACTGAATGAAAAACGGTCTTATGTCGGCATTAATATATTCATCAGACTCCAAAACCTTTTTTATTGCCACAAGAACTCCGTCCCTTGCCAAAGGACAAATCAAGTCCTCGGCATCCATAATACTTTCAATCTTAGCCGCTTTTATGTTCCTTGACCTCATGGTAAAGTATGTAACCGCACCAACCAACAAGGAAACTGCAACCAATGCTGACAGCGTAACATCCTTTAAAAAAAGCACGATTACCAAAACTAATATGGCAAAAAGTATGCTGATAAATGAGTTAAATCCCTCCAACGTCAGCGGCAGATTATAATCGAAAATTATATTCTCTACTACCCTGTTATATTTTGAAATAATGTTGTCATTTGTTTTAACAATTTTATTTCTTTTTATTCTCTCAAGGTATTTCTTAGTGTTATGATTGGCAATGGCATCTATTATATATGTAAAAAGATTCTTCAAATCACTAAGAAGCCTGAGGTCCAGTAGCGTATTCAGTATAATTAACAGCACTAGCCCAATAACTACACTAAATATTGCATTTAATAGCATCTATATCGTAAACCTCCTCTTCATCGGGATCAACCGGAAGCGTGAGGAACTCAAATTTGCTTCGCTTAATTCCTGCTTTCATCATTCTGTCAATAAGATCTTCCGATATACAACCTACCCTTTTGTGCTTGCCTATTATTGCTCTAACCTCACCTGTAACAGGGTCATCATCAACATCCTCAGGAATGAATTTATATATCTGATTTATAATAGGCTTTAAGCCATCGGAACCTCTAATCTCCGAAATTGATGTAACTTTACGGGTTCCGTCCGCAAGCTTTTCTTGGAATATGACAAATTTAACTGCGTTACATATATTTCTCAATGCCAATTCTGCAGGCTCTTTGGATTTTATAAGGTATGCGGTGAGGAACCTGTAAATAGCCTCCTTATCGCCTTCAGCATGCAGGGTCGTGAAGAAATAGTGACCGGTCTGTGCAGCCCGCAGAGCAGTTTCAAACTCTCCGGGAGAACGAAGCTCACCCGGACCTATCCAGTGAGGAGACTGTCTCATGGCATTTATCAATAGGTTTTCCATTGTTGCAGGGCTGCTGTCATCATCATCGGGAACGCACTCATACTGAAGCACGTCATTTATAACTCTTTCATTAGGATCGTCGTTTTTATGCCTTAGGAGTCTGTATTCTGCAGGGTTTTCAATTGTTATAATACGGCAAAGTGGATCTATCTGCTTTATCAAAACTTCATTTAGTGTAGTCTTTCCGCTTCCGGTTGGCCCCGCTGTCATCCAAGAAAGATTCGCCCTAGGTATCAGCGAAAGAAGCTTAAACATATTCACCGAAAATGACTTCTCCTGTATCATCTCTTGCGGGGTTAGCGTATACTTTTTAAACTTTCTGACCAAAAATGCCGGATTTCCGTAAGGCGAAATATCCGCATGGGTAGCATTAACCCTGTAGCCCTCTATAGTACGGGCATTTACCATCGGAGTTCTGGGCGTAAGCCTTACCTTTGACACTCCGATGAGCTTGGCAATTATTCTTTCCATATGCTCCCTGTCGGTAAAGCACTTGTCCCAAATCTCGGTTTTTCCCCTCTTTTCCACAAATATCTGCTGCGGTCCATTTGCCCTGATTTCATCTATCAAAGGGTCTTCCATGGCATCCGTAATAGGACCGTATTGTGTTATCTCATCTATAAGGGCATTTCTTAGCACCGAAAGCTCTTCATATCCTTCAACCTCAGGTTTCTGAGTTTCAACATAGTCAATTATGTACCTTTCCGTCATTTCCCTTTTTTTAGCCGGGTCTTCAATCCTTCTGTAGAAATTTGTTGCCACATTACTTATATACTGTTGACACTGCTTTAGACATTCCTCAAAGGTCATGGATGTCAATTTGCTTCCCGAAGTATTGGTTCTATGTATATATTTTGCTTTCTTTTGAAGTTCACTTACAGTACTTCTTGATAACATTTCAAGCCCTCCAAAACCTTTAGTGTTTCGTCAATAAGTTAACTAATAAATTCATCGATTCCTTGTATTTTTTGTTGATTATCAAGCTGTCAGCAATATATACTCTTCCCTCTAAGGAAAGATCAATGGCACCTGAGACAAAAGGAAACTCTGCAATAAGCTTCATCTTCATATCTTCTATTATTGTTTTGTCATACTTAATGCCATATAAATTATTCAAAATTACATTCATAAGCTTTGACACACCAATTCCCAAAGACCCTATAAACTCCAAAAGCCTGCTGGTATTCTGAGGACAGTCAATCCGTTCCCCCCATATAAAGAATCCCACATTGCAGTTTTTAAGAGATGAAACGCAAAATTCCAATGGCGGAATATTGGGAATATCTATAAGTACAAAATCAAAAGTCTCCTTAAGAGAAGTTATCACACGGTCCACGTCATCCAACTGAAAGTCAAAATAGTCCTCCATAGGGTCGGAAGGACTCGGAGACAACAGATACAAGTTCCTATATTTGGTCTCGTTAATCACATCTCTTATATCAACTTTGTCGCTTCTGCAAATCCTTATAAGCCCCTTCCCTGCAGGATTTGCTTCACAATCAAGCAGCTTGTATATATTAGGGTAAAAAACCTTCGCATCTAAAATACAAGTATTAAACCCCTTTTGAGCAATTGCCACTGCAAGATTGACAAGGAGAATGGAAGAATCTGAACAATCCGAAGCAGGAATAAACCCTATAACATTATCAATAATTCTATTAATCTCCATTTCGTTGTATATCTTATCCCTTGGGGACAATTTCTCTAGAAGAGATTTTAATTCTACTCCTTCGTTTCGCCCTCTGTTATCCACGACTCTACCTCCTTCTCTATTACAGGAAGCTGGTCAAATACTTCATCATTTCCATCCCTGGTCAGTATGGTAAAAGTAAACACGGCATCCTGCTGCGCCTTAAACTTTGCATATTTGTTTACCTGTTCTTTTGTAGCTGCCAGAAGCAATGATTCAGCTTTAATATTTTGCATGAACTCACGGCTTTTCATTACTTCCTGTCTTTCCTTTTCACTGAGCTTGAAAACCTCTTTCAAGACTTCATAAATAGAACGCCCCGAAGAGTTGATAAGATCCTTTACACGAATACTGTCAAATAATATCTCTGTCTTCTTTTCCTTTTTCGAAGTGCCGTATATCATACCGTCTAAGGACTGTGATGCAGAGCTTTCATCGGTATATGTAACCCTAACTCTTACCAAATCCCCCGGACGCAATATATCTCCACCGCATTCGAGATAATTATACTTTATGGTAAGAACTTCATAATCATTTTCCAGCTCATACAGCCATTCGGTTTTACGCGGTTTTTCATCTGTGAGCTGATCAAAATAGATAGGATCACCATTTCTCAAATAATACAGACTGTACATATTTAGGACACTGTCCACTTTATCGTAGGTAATCATATCATTCTTAAATTCTTTTCTGATAATGGAGTATTTTCCAATATTATCTTTTGTAATAAGAGTGTTTGCAGGTATACCACCTGAAGATTTGACCACAACAATATCAACAGTATCCTTTGCAGAATCGTTTAAACCATTAAGATAAATAAAGGCTCCAACAATAACTGCAATACTTACAAATATCGCCAGTAACTTTTTCGGAAGTTGATTGCCGGGCTTTATACTTTTTATACTGTTAATGTCCATAATTGTACCCCCTGTTTAAAATACTGCATAGATTATTTTAAGGAATTGGCTTTTTTTCTCTAAATAATGACATAAAATAACAATATTCATGCCCCATAATATAAATTATACTAACTATAGGAATCTTTTTCAATATGAATAAAAAACTTTTATGTAGTACAAAAATATATGCAATATTACAGCAAATTCTTAAGTATTGTAAAATAATGATTTTTATAAGCCTTATTAGTCGAAACAATTTTTTGTCCCGAATCAATTTGAAGATCAAATTCTCTTGAGTACGGAACAACTCCAGCCGGATTTAAATCACTGCTATATCCTCCTAATTCACACATGATTTTACATGTCAACTCCGGAGTAAAGGTTTTGCCGTTATGTCTGTTTGCTTCATTATATTTTGTCAAGACCGGTCTGGACTTTACGTTAAACAAAACCAGGTCCTCCTTGACGAAAAGGTCTTCGACAGTCCTTACGGTACTGATTGCCGAATACAAATTATTATTGACACACAAAGCTATACTGTCTATCTGTGTTAGCAATTGGGAATACTTGCTTAAAGTGTTTATTGGCATATCAATCAAAACTACATTAAATCTAAGCCTTAAGAAATTAATAAATGCCGAAAGCTTTTTTATGTCAATTATCTCCAATAATTTATCTTTTGATGATATTGAATAAGCCAAAGTAGTAACAAATAAATTGTCATTAATTCTACATGAATTTATATCATAAGAATCCGGTTTTATAATACATCTAATCAATGAATAAGACAAATCAGGGTTATACTCAACTTCATCCCCGAACTTTGAGAAATATAAATTTATGCCCCTATAATCAATATCTAAATCTACTACTATTGTAGAAAGTCCTTGCGCACTCGACTCTATTGCAAGATTTGCTACCGTACTTGTGACGCCGGCTCCCCTGCATCCCGTAACTACAATTACCTTTCTGAAATCTTTGGACACAAGAGATATTTTTTGCTTAGGATGCGCAGCATTATCTATTATTGTGCTTTTTGCCCCTCCGCTTTCAAAGTTATCCTCATTTGCATTCGTTCTTGAGAAAAAGGGCAATTTTCTTCCAAACAAAGTTCTTGACTTTCCGGATAATGTCTGAGTCAGCTTCCCTTCCGAAGTTTTGGAAGGATCGGCCGGTGCTTGATTTTCTATCTGCCGAGCCCCTGAAGGTTTTTGGTTCTGATTCTTTAAACAGACTTCCTGAATATATGTTATCGGTATACGCACATTGTCAACAAAAAACACTTCAAACCTGCTGTCCCCCGATACTACGTTGTTATATTCATTAAGATAAGCCGGATCCTTTGTAATGAACTTTAATGTAATATACGGATATGAGCTGTTCATTAATTCTTTTAAAGTATTTAATGTATCTGTAAAACTTTCGGTGCCTTCGACAATGCCGGCATCCATCAATAGTATGCTGTCAAAATCCAAGCTGTTTCTTATTAAATTGTTAAGAGCATCATCGAAAGTATTGCCAATATGTACCACTTCGATGTCCCGATTCTCTTCTAAGGATTTCTTCAGCATCTCGCTTTTTGAACCAGCAATAAGGTATAACTTCATTACAATCACCTTTCATATCATATTTCCTGTTATACTAAATAGATTCGCCAAAAACTAAACTGCCCCTACTAAACTCGCCAAATAATGAACCAATATAATGAAAAAGTATACCATGATAATTATTCCATTTCAATTATCACATTAATAAAAACTCAGGATATCGAGTGCTTTTGTCTCTCTCATTTCGCCTAAAGAGGCAAAAGTTCGGGAAATCGAGTGCCTTCGCTCTTGCCTCTTTCATTTCATTTCCAGATGCAAAACAAAAGAGCCGTCCTGCTTTTTGGACAGCTCTTATCAAAAGAGTATTTCAAATATCAAATTATTCTACAGGAAATTTATCTATAACACGAAGCAGATATCTATTCATTAATGTAACATCGCTGGAGTTGACATTGCCATCTCCGTTTAGATCTGCAGCCTTTAATTTAATTGGGTCTGTTATTATAGAAAATTTAATTACATGTCTTTTTAACATTGTATAGTCTGTTGAATTAATCAAACCATCACCGCTTATGTCACCAACTTTATATTGGGCTGGAGTTGGAGTAGGAGTAGGTGTAGGTGTAGGTGTAGGTTCAAGGCCGCCGGGAACTTCTCCAAAAATTCTTGTAGACCCGTCAAAAACAGGCATGTATTTAGTCTTTGTTACCTCTTTGGTAAGCCCTTGATACGAATAGTCGTTTGTCGGATCCCAGAATTTTGTGCCCTGAGGCGCTGAAATACGGAACTGAAGCTCTGCAGAATACTGCTCCTGTCCTATCGGACATATGTTAGTTCCGTCAACATACGCTATATTAATATAGTAAATATTGTCATACAAATGAGTAATCGGTGAAATATTAACATCCATTCCGCTTTCACAATAACCTACTTTTACTGTAATATCATCAACAGTATAACCTGCTTCGAAAACCTCAGTTAAATCCATGTAGTAATTGTATGAAAGATCTTTAATAAGTCTTGCCGGCCAAGATGAGCGGTTATTGAGCAATGCTTTTATTTCGGTATAATGCTCTCCGGCTTGGTTTATACCCGCTTCTACGAAAAACTCATCATCTCTTTTTTCCGGTGGTGGAAAGTTTGCCTGAGGAGTTCCGCCGTATTCTGCAGTCAATCTGCAGAGAGTACCGACAAAACCTGCATTATAGTCAGTTGCAACTTCATTTTGAATATAATCTTCAATATCATCTTTGTAGTTGTCACTTCTTCCGGGACCTCCAACCAGAGCACCGTAAAGTACGTGTCTGTGTTTATCGGGAATATCCCTCTTATCCAGCCATGTTCCGTGAGCAGTTCTGTGGTGAGGACGCTCAGGCGGATTGTTTCCAAATCCTATAACATAGCTTCTCTTGTCCGGATTTGAACCCAACGCATAATCAACCTGACTCTTTGCAAAATTATAATATTTTTGCTTAAGAGCAGAATCATTTATTGAATCTGCATATACAAAAGCCAGGAATGCAGCTGTTGTAGCATATCTCAACGGTCCCCAAGTATCGAGATGTGCAAGTCCTCCCGGAGTATATGTAACACTCTTGCCGTTATAACCTTGAGGTGTCCACCAATCCAGATGCATCTGTGCAAATTTATGATACTCCTCTTTGCCGGTAGCCCTTGCAAGCAAAATTATTGCTCCATAGTGACAGTCATCCCAGCAATGTGCCCATTGATACTCTATATCTGTAGTCTGGTTCTGACGATTTAATTTTGGAATATAAGATTCAGCTTTATCAAGATAGGACTGATCACCAGTTGCCAGGTAAAGCCATGTTGAAGCCCACAAAAGTTCATCCCAGAATCCGCTGTGAGAACTGTAAAAACCATTTGCTGCAGTATAAGTACTGTCGCTCCTTGTTGCATCTGCAAGTTCGAAATATTTCTTTGCATATCTAAGGTATGTATCATTTTTAAGAACTATAGAACCTACAGCCAAAGCTGCAGCCATCTGACCTACAACGGCGGATCCCTTTCCAACAAAGAAAGGTCTTTCCATTTCTTTTTCAATAACTTCTGCAGAACCCCACCATTTATGGTCGCCAGCACCGTCACCTATCTGGTAAACAACGCTGTCTCCTCTGTCGCATGCTACCAGATAATCAAGGGCAAAAGCAAGGTTTCTTTCGAGGTGCAGTCTCTGTCCCGATGCCTCAATATCATCACCGTACTCATAAAGGGCCCAGCCAAGCATTGCCGCAGAGTAGGCCATAGGAAGGTTAAACTTAACATGGTCACCTGCGTCATACCATCCTCCAAGGACTTCATCATTCATTGTTGCATCGCCGCGCCACTCAACACGGTTCCATTCAGGAAGCGGTCCTGCCTGCTGACACTCATAAAAGTAAATAGCTTTCTGAAGAGCTTCTGCATAATTGTAGGTTCCTGCTGCGGATACTATCCCTTGGGGAAGAATAAATGCCGTCAGCATAACCAAAGTCAGTACAAAGCATAATGTCTTTTTCACCATAATTCCTCCTCTAAAATAATAATATATTTGTTATATTTATTGGTTTTATTTTATATAAACCACCTCCATAAGGAAAAACTCCAAAAAATATATAAAGTTATATAAAAAAATATATAACTTTAACCCCAAAATTTGAACTGCAAAATTTGCTTCAACGAATAATAAAGACTCAATGCAAAATAGACTTGCTATATATGATATTCTCAAGAAATTAGTTGGTGTATTAAAATTTCTATTCAATATTATTATATCACAATTTGTCTTCCTTTACATAGTATAACCTTTGTAAAGCTATTAAAAGTTTAGGACATTTATATTTCCCTCTAAATATTAAATCCGAGTCCGTATAAATTTTTAAGTGGGTCAATCATCCCGCTTATTTCTCCTTTTTAATAAAAGGCTAAAAAAAGCATAAGAAAGGAGAAACCTTATGGCTTCTCCTTATATATTAGTTGAGTTCAATGCAAATTAAGTTTGATTTATCGAATTAAATCTCTTACCAATCTATAGCATCTACATAGAAAGTAAATTCGCCTTCCCCTGTAGTCTGTACCTGTATACCCATCTGCTGAGGCCAATCCGGATTTACATCTTCAGGAAGAGTCAGAGTAATTTCATTCCAGTCATTTGTTTTAACCATAGTGTATCCCTTCCATGTTGAATTCCAGAGTACTTCCGACCAATCAGGTGTATGAGGCATAATGTATGGCTGTATAGCAGCAATAGGTGCACCGGAAGGTATCCAGATTCTAAATGTTACAGTGGTACCTGGAGCTACGATAGTACCTCCGTCCAATTTCAACTCTGCAGTTCCTTCAGCATCGCTTGTTACAGTCCATTTAAGAGCTTTTTCTCCCTTAAATACCTTTTCGCCGGTGTTTTCTATAACAGACGTTGAGTATGTTCCGGATGTTGTAAAGCCTCCAAATGTACCATCTTCAAAGCTGAATTTGGAATTGTCTCCGGTAGCGGATGTTACTGTCACTGTGCTTGTAAATAAGCCTGACGCTCCTTCATTATCTGTAGCAATTAATTTTACTTTATATGTTCCAGGGTTTTTATACTTATGGGTAATAGTAGCAGATGTCGAAGTTCCTTCAAATCCGTCACCGAAATCCCATACATAGTAGGCAATTCTTCCGTCAACATCTATTGAATTTGATGCATTAAATACCACATTATCGTCGGTAGTCGGTTCCTCAGGTGAGAAAGTAAATGTTGCTTGAGGAGCCTCATTTTGAGGAACATACGGAAGAACTCTTATAACCCTTAATAGATATTTCCATAGTACAGTATAGTCAGTTGAGTTCACATTTCCGTCAAGGCAAACATCAGCTGCTGCTACATTTATATCTTCTCTTATTCCCAGCAAATATTGCTTGAGCATCATAAGGTCAATAGAATTTACTTTTCCATTGCCATCCAAGTCTCCAAGTAATACGGAACCATCGGTTTCAAGCACTATATGGCATGCTGTCAAAGCGGGCACTGTGTATGTGAAAGCATTGTCCTTTATGCCTAGTATAGGAGTCCTTGCAGTAATTTTATAGCTTCCTCTGTCAAATGCCCATACATTTCCAATTGTATAGTTCTTGCTGCTATCAATTGAGAAATTGAATGTTGTTGGTTTGTCATAGCTCTTGTTCAAAAGAATAATATGGAGCTTGCCTTCATCTTCACCAACAATTGATGCATAAGCGGAGCTTACTTCTATGTCGGATGTTTCACACTTAACGGATGTATCTCCAAACTTACCGCCTTTACCGTCGTAGTTTGTATAGAGGTTTATACCGGCTTCTGTATAATTGTCGCTTGCATCTCCCCAGAATGTTGCAAGGTATACGCCGTATTTACCGAATATACCAAGAACATCGGCTTCTGCAATACCTCCGGTAATATGATCTCCTCCACCATAGTCGTACTCGGTTATTGCAAGTTTTGTTCCCGGATAATAACTTTCAATGGAATCGAAAATATTTGGCAACAGCGGTAAGAAGTCTTGTTTCCATTGACCAATCCAGCTATTTTCAATATATGTCGGATCCCATAATGTTCTAGGTGCCTGCAACCTTGCCTTGTTGGTCTCAATATTTCTTGAATCCTCTCCAAAGCATATTCTTGCACCGCCGCCTGTTGCTTCCGGATACCAGTGTACGTCAAGTACATCTAAGAGTCTCTTTCCTTCTTCATCAGAAGCCTCTTTCATTTTATCAAGGTAATAGTCCAAGAACCATCTGTAACCTTCTCCTTCAGTTTCCCAGTCAGGAGCTGACTGCAACGATTCATATGCAGCAAAACCATAGAGAGCAGGTCCGAATATTTCTGCATACGGATCTACATTTTTAACTGCCTTGGAAAGCTCTACAGATTTTTCAACGAGCTCTTGACAAGTTACATTATTCGGATGAATTCTTGGATGAGTATGGCTCCACAATGCCGGCTCATTATCTATGGAATAACCCTTTATTCCGGTTTCTGTGGATGCATTTCCGTATTTGTTTACGAGATAATTTACAAATTCATCCATATAAACATAATCATCATCTGTATCCGGAGTAAGTGAGAAAGGTGCTCCCTTTGCAAACTTAACTTCTTTCCATCTTGAAGATGGTGCAGTTTCCGTCTCAGATACAGGACCGTTTCCATCTGCAGAAACATAACCTGCAGCCTGGAGAGTTATGAGTGTATAAGGAACATTCTTGCTAAGTGCATTATCATGGAATGTAGTAACTACAGAAGCAGGTGTATCCCACTCTTCCTGAGGTACTTTACCGTCCATCAAAAGATAAGTATCGCTGTAATGCAACCAGTCACTTCCTGCATTCGAGAAGTTATTTTCCCAGTTGTATCCGGTTGTTCTGTTTCCGCCGAATCTTCTTGCAGTCAATGTAGCATCAATATCCTGATTGCTTCCGTAAATATACGGGCTGATAGCCTTTCTTTCAGCTGATGTATCTATCTTGACGTCAACTACTTTTGGAGCTTCTGTAGGAGTCGGAGTTGAAGTTGGAGTTGGAGTTGCTACGGGTGTAGGCTCCGGAACAACTTCCGAACCTTGATTTGCAAAAGCAGACATAAATACCAATGCTGAGTTCCAGTAAACTGTATGTTCGTTAGCAACCCAGTCACCGGTGCTTCTTGTGTAGCATTTCGCTGCAAATCTTGACAGTCCTGCTCCTTCATAGGTATTTGGTCCACCAGCCATATAACCCTTTGGAATTCCGGGTTTACCGTCCAAATTGTAAATATTACTGAATACTCCTTTTACAGAATCCTCTCCATATCCCGACACAAAGCTAAAGCGGAGCGGATTTGTACCGAGCAGCCAGTTAAGTGAGCCAAAGCCAAATTTTGATACTCTGTCACTGTATTTATCAAGAAGTTGTGAGCCTATGATAGCATCCATAGGAACATTCATAACCTGCATATTGATTCCCCAGAAGTAGTTTCCGGGAACAATTGCATTCTTCCACGGATTGATTTCGTATCTTGAAAGTATATTTTCAAGCCAAGTTTCAAATTTATCATCAATCCAATTTACAACCCCTGCATCCTTGTTTTCGGATTTCAAGTATGAAAGGAATGCTGTAAGCCACATATCCCCCCATGTATGAGCATATGAGGTCGTACTTTCAAACTTCTGTGCAAAAGATTTATATTTTTCTTTGAAATATGTATGATATACTTCTTCACCGGTAGCTCTGTAGAGAGAAGCTGCCGCCCAGAGTCTGTCACCGCTGTCATCATATACATTGTATGGACCCGGAGGTGAAACAATATTTTTCGGATTGTTTTCAAGGAATCTCCATGCATCTATTGCCGCATCAAGGCACTCTTGTGCAAAGTCAGCATCAATATCCTTGTAAATCAAGTAAGCATGAGCAAGTACTCCGGCAGCACACGCAGTATCATCTGTAGTACAGCCGTTTTGATCCCTGATTATTCTTGATTTTATGTTTTCGTCATTATCGGACTGAACTCTAGGATAGAATCCTCCGCTTTGCTTGTCCTGCATTTTAAGCATCCATTCAAGCTCCCAGCGAGCTTCATCAAGGATGTCCGGTATTCCGTTTCCGCTTTCGGGAATGTTGAACTGACCGTCAACAAACTGAGACGGGAACATTTCATATGCCCAGAACAAGTCTGAAACAGCAGTTGCTCCGGCATTTACATACTTACCGAAATCTCCTGCGTCATACCAACCTTTTGTTATGTCTATAGGAGATTTTGTACCTGATGCAAATACCGCCTGTGCATCCTGAGGAGTAATGTCCTTACGAGGATATCCAAGGGCATAAGGTTCTTCAAGTTCTATACCCTGGCGTTGATAATAGAAATATCTTGCAGAGTCGGCAATCAGAGAACTGTAGATATCTTCAGCGATTTCAAACTTAGGTGAGTCATCAAGCCCTTCAATACTAATGTAATATTTGCCGGGTGTAGTCAAATCGCTGAAATCTGCCTTCAGTATTTTTTCACCGGAATCGACAGGTTCATACTCTGTTACAAGAGTTAATTTTCCAGTATAAGCAGCGGAGCCGTCCGCAGCATTCACTACTGTAAATCTGTCACCTTCCGATACCGCAAGTTCTTCTGCAAATCCTGTAACCAATGCATACTTTTCAGCTTCAGGAACAAAGCCCAGTTGGTTAACTTTAATTTCAGGAGCAGACTTTTCATCATCTTCCGATGTAATTTTTATATCACTAAACCATACTGTAAACGGATCTCCATGTCTCTTTGAAAACACTAGACAAGTAACCGAAGATGGGTCAAATCCATTATTAATGCGCATCAAATCTCTTAATGGAATCTTAACATGCTGCCACTCTGTGGTTATTGTTGCATAATTTGTAATTACTGTACTAACATCGATTTCAAGTCCATAGGTGCGTTCATAAACCTTATCCCTGAAACCTACAATGAACTCTTCTCCGCCATCTTTACCCTTGATGTCAAACTCAAGGTAACCGTTTTCAACATACTGGGAAAGGTCATGAGTGTTCCATCCTCTTACTGTCAGAAGAGAGATCCACCATGCAGACTGGAGCGGTGTCTTTACGCTCAGCCTTAAAGTCGGCAAACCCTTGTATGTAACAGTTGTATCAACGGGAAGGGTATCATTGACAGTATCAAGTTCACCCATACCACTTCCTGACCAGCCAACTACAGGAGAATCCTTAAATATCTGTACATCTTGAAGCTTCCTGTAGCCTTCAGGTGCAACAGTTGCGGCACTTGCAGGCAATTGCGGAACCAAAATTGTAAGCATCATAGCAAGTACCAAAAGTAGTGATAACCTTCTCTTTGCCATATTTCACACTCCTTAAATAATTAATTTTTTTATTAAAATTTACGCAGATGTTGACATACAAAAACACCAATATCAAAATGTATCGTTTTGAGAAATACTTTTTATGCAAACTGGAAATATTGAAATGAAAATAGAGCAAATTCGCAAAATAGAACCGACTTTTACAATAATGAGCTTCATAGAGAACATTATGTGTCACAGGCTCTTAAAATCAACAAGCCCATGCCATGGATATTCATTGCAACAAAGAATCATCCAAAGATTTGTCCGATAGTTTTCCAGATAGCTAAAATACCTTGTCTATAAACCTCAATAACAACCAGTTGCTTTCAAGTATACTTCCCAAAACCCATTTCCAATTGATGATTAATGTAATACCAACATAGTGCGCAAGTTTTATACTTGTAAAGCAATTGATTAATATTACTTTTATATTTTTTAATATTATTTTTTTATATACAGCTATATCCAGCTAAATATTATCATATTTTTATAGCATAATCCATATGATGCAAAGATAAATTCGCATTTATTTTTTTATTTAAGGGGGCAAAATACAAAAATTATAAAAAATATAAATCAAAATATAATATAAATAGCCTTCATTTATCAAATATTACATTTTAAAAATTGATTTATATAAATATTTGCACCGGATAAATGAAGGCTGTAAATTAAAAAAAACACTCCTTAAGGCAGCTGCCTTTTATATTCCTCATTGGAGATGTTATCCATTCTGTCAACTATTCCCTGTTTATCAATCTCATTCGTATAATATTCTTCAAAGTCATAATAGCCTCCCATATCCTGGGGCGTATCCGAGGAGCCGTATTTCAAAAGGTCGTTAAACTGGTCCAAACCTTCATTTTCATCATCTTCCCGCTTATTTAGGTACTTTCTGCCCAAAGGCGCATCCCATATCAGTTCCTCTACCGGCCTTTGTCTTTCCAGATTTTCCATTGATATCTCTTTACTGTTTTCACAATCTATGCAAAGTCTTGTATAAGGTAATGCCTCAAGTCTTTCTTCACCAATTTCCTTTGCGCACAATTCGCATTTTCCGTAATTTCCTTCATCAATCTTTATTAAAGCATCATGAATATCTTTCAGCAAATGTTCTTCATGAACCTTCAGCGCATTATTGAGCTCTGCCTGGAAAAGCTGGGTTCCCAATTCTGCAGGGTGGTTATCATAGGCTGACAACTCATCGGCAGACTCCATGTTCTGCTCACCTATACCATGTTCTTTCATAAGATTTATAGTTTTCTCCAAACTCTTTCCCTCTTTTATAAGAAGCTGTCTGAAAAATTCTTTTCTGTTGTCATCCACTGGATTTTCCTCCCTTAGTATACTTATTCGATATACAATAATTATTTTGATGTACAGCAATAATAATTTCAAAAAACTATATGATAATATATTTAGATTGGCATGAAAAATCTATTTTTATTGAAGGTTTATGATGGAAGAACAGCTTTATAAGATTTAATTATGCAATTTAATAATGTAATTGAAACTTTATACTTTTATAAATATAATAAGTATATTAATATCAATAAATTTTTACAGGGAGGTTTGCAATGAATTATAAAGCTGATATCGGTGTTTTTGGCGGCTCAGGTTTTTATTCTTTTCTGGAAAATGTTGAAGAAATAGAATTGGAAACTCCTTATGGTAAACCCAGTGACAAAATTGCAATTGCCAGCTATGAAGCAAAAAATTGCTTTTTGCCCCGTCATGGCAAAAACCACCAATTCCCGCCCCATATGATACCTTACAGAGCAAATTTATATGCTATGAAAAAGCTGGGAGTAAAGAAAATTTTGGCACCTACATCTTCAGGCAGTCTTCAGCCGGACATTAAACCGGGAGATTTTGTTATCTGCGATCAGTTTGTCGACAGGACAACAGGACGTAAGGACACCTTTTATGACGGTCCTGTTACCAAGCATATAAGCTCAGCGCATCCTTACTGCCCTGAGCTTAGGAAGATTGCAATAGAAGTAGGCAAAGATCTGGGAATAACAACCCATGAAAAAGGTACTGTAGTTGTCATACAGGGACCAAGATTTTCTACTGTAGCCGAGAGCAGATGGTTTAACAAAATGGGCTGGCATGTAATTAATATGACCCAGTACCCTGAAGTCTATCTGGCTAGAGAACTGGGCATCTGCTATGCCAACATAGCTCTTATTACCGACTATGATGCAGGACTTGAAGGCCGCGATGACATTGAACCGGTTACTGAAGAAGCTGTGCTGAAAGTCTTTGCGGAAAACAATGAAAAAGTTAAAAATATGCTTTTTGAAGTAATCAGGAGAATCGACCTTGAAAATGACAAATGTACTTGCTGTAATGTTGATCTAAGTGGTATTGACCTGTGATTTCAAGATGAATATGTTTTATAAATTTTTCGATTGAAAAGGAGAACTCTATGAAGCCGTTAGAGTATTGTGATGGAATATTAAAGTTAATAGATCAGACTTTACTTCCGGTAGAACAAAAGATTGTAGAACTGAAAAACTATGTTGAGGTGGCAAATGCGATAAAAAATATGATTGTAAGAGGTGCTCCTGCTATAGGTGTAACTGCCGCCTACGGTGTGGCAATAGCTTCAAAGGCAATAACCACTGATTCAAAAGATGAATTTTTCACCGGCCTTGCTAAGGTATGCGACATAATTAAAGGCACGCGTCCTACAGCCGTAAACCTGTTTTGGGCCGTTGACAGAGTATACGGTAAAGCTGCCTCAAACCGGGACAAATCCATAGAAGAAATCAAAAAGCTTATTGAAGAAGAAGCTCAGCTTATGGAAAAAGAAGATATTGAATCCAACAAGAGTATTGGCCGATTTGGCAATGAGTTGATAAAGGACAATTGGACAATTCTAACCCATTGCAATGCAGGCGCTCTGGCAACCTGTGATTACGGTACTGCTTTAGGAGTTATTCGGGCGGCCCACGAGTCCGGGAAAAACATACAGGTTTTTGCGGACGAAACAAGACCTTACCTTCAGGGTTCAAGGCTTACTGCTTGGGAATTGATGCAGGATAATATTCCCGTAACTCTTATATGCGACAATATGGCAGGACATTTTATGAAAGAGGGATTGATTGACTGTGTAATAGTCGGTGCAGACAGAATAGCTTTAAACGGAGATACTGCTAATAAAATCGGTACATATTCCGTTGCTGTTTTGGCAAAGGAAAACAATATACCATTCTATGTTGCAGCACCCACAACAACCATAGATTTTTCCATAGAAACAGGGAATCAAATTCCCATAGAAGAACGAAGTCCCGATGAGATAACCCATATAAAAGGTATTAGAATAGCTCCGGAAGGTGTAAAGGTAAAAAATCCTGCCTTTGATGTAACACCAAGCAAATACATTTCAGCAATTATAACTGAAAAGGGAATTATCTACCCGCCATACAATGAAAATATAAAAAATACAAGTAAGCAAATTGTGAATAAAAGCTCGGGACATCGAGTCCCTTCGCTTTGGCCTCTTTCATTTCATTCCAAGAGGCCAAATAAACAAAAAGCCTCAATTTCTAATAAAATTTGAGGCTTTTTAAGTCTTATATTTTAATTATTTATCCTTTTTCTGACTTTCCAAATATGCTTTTTTTATCATTTCAAAGCTCATTGGACTAATTACATGTTCAATGCGGCAGGCGTCTCCCTTTGCAGTATCTTCATCCACTCCCAGGGAGATAAGATAGTCTGTCAGTACTTTGTGACGCTCATAAATGCGCTCGGCAATTTCCATTCCTTTATCGGTCAATGTTATATATCCCGATTCATCCATTAAGATGTATCCGTTTTCTCTAAGCTGCTTCATAGCATAACTGATACTTGGCTTGGAGAAATTCATTTCGTTTACTATATCAATGGACCTAACCTGTCCTATCCTCTGCCTTAGTATGAGAATGGTCTCAAGATAATTTTCAGCAGACTCCTGGATTTTCACCGTAATATCACCACCTGACACGAGAAAAGTACATTTTATATGTTATCACAAATTCATCCTTTTAACAATAGAAATTCTGCTATATATGCCACTGCTATATATGACATATTTATAAATTGTTAAATAATTCTGCTTCTTATAACGCAAATTTTCTAAAAATCAATTGAAAAAAATTTAACATACTTATTGACAAATTAAAACTGCATTGCTAAACTGGAGGTAGATAGTCTTGACTAACTATATTTTTTGGTTATGAGTTAGTCACATCTAACTTGTTAATATAGAGTTTATATACTCCAAGAAAGGAGAAGGTGTATGTCCAGTTTAAGAAATGCCAAGTGCGGTCAAACAGTTAAAGTTGTCAAACTCCATGGCGAGGGAGCTTAAAAAGACGCATTATGGATATGGGAATCACCAGAGGCTGCGAGATTTATATCCGTAAAGTTGCTCCACTCGGTGATCCGATTCAGATAAATGTAAGAGGCTATGAGCTTAGCCTTAGAAAATCTGCCGCAGAAATGATAGAAGTAGAAAAGCTATAACTACATAAATTCTGTCAATGCAAAAGCCGTATGTTGTGCGGTTAGTCTAAGCTAACCAATTTTGAGGAGGTAATTTTATGTCGATAAAAATTGCTCTTGCCGGAAATCCCAACTCCGGTAAGACTACTATGTTTAATGATTTGACGGGAAGTAACCAATATGTCGGCAACTGGCCCGGCGTCACAGTAGAAAAAAAGGAAGGAAAGCTTAAAGGTCACAAGGATGTTATTATAACTGACCTGCCGGGAATTTACTCTCTCTCCCCTTATACTCCGGAGGAGATTGTTTCAAGAAACTATTTGATAAACGAAAAGCCTGATGCAATTATTAATATTGTGGACGGGACAAATATTGAAAGGAACTTATACCTTACCACTCAGCTTACCGAAATGGGTATACCTGTGGTTATCGCCCTCAATATGATTGATATTGTGCGCAAAAAAGGCGATAATATTGATATTAAAAAGCTTTCTAAAAAGTTCGGTTGTGATGTAATTGAAACCTCTGCATTAAAAGGCACCGGTTCAAAAGAGGCCGTATCAAAAGCAATCGCCCTTGCAGAACAAAAGGTAAAAACAACACCGCAGCACAAGTTTTCGTCATCGGTTGAAGATTCGTTATCAAAGATCGCTTCCTACATCGAAAACAGTATAAGTCCGCAACTTTTACGCTGGTACAGCATCAAACTTTTTGAGCGGGATCAAAAGGTATTGGAACAGTTATCTTTGGATGAGAACATTAGAACCGAAATTGAAAATATTATTGCCGAATGTGAAAAACAGCTTGATGACGATAGCGAAAGTATTATCACCAACGAGAGATATAAATACATTGTTGATGCTATAAAAGACTGCTACGTAAGGAAAAATACTTCCCGGGAAACGGTATCCGATAAAATAGACAAAATTGTTACAAATCGACTGCTTGCATTCCCTATTTTCGCCGCTGTCATATTCCTTGTCTATTTTATTTCTGTTACCACTGTAGGAACCTGGGCAACCGACTGGGTAAATGATGTATTGTTCGGACAAATTATCCCCCCTGCAGTAGAAGGCTTTTTAGAGTCCGTTAACTGTGCCGGTTGGCTGTCATCTCTGATTATTGACGGTATAATTGGCGGTGTGGGCGCTGTACTTGGATTTCTTCCTCAAATGATGGTATTGTTCCTGTGCCTGTCAATTCTTGAAGACTGCGGATATATGGCACGAATCGCCTTTATCATGGACAGAGTATTCCGAAAATTCGGTCTTTCCGGTAAATCTTTTATACCGATTATTATAGGAACAGGTTGCGGTGTGCCGGGCGTTATGGCCTCTCGAACCATTGAAAGCGAAGAAGACCGAAAGCTGACCATCATGACCACAACGTTTATTCCTTGCTCCGCGAAGCTGCCGATTATTTCGCTCATAGCAGGAGCATTTTTCCCAGGCTCTATTTGGGTAGCTCCATCCGTATATTTTATCGGTATTGCAGCAATTATTTGCTCGGGAATAATCTTAAAGAAAACAAAAGCTTTGTCGAGTAGTCCTGCACCTTTCGTTATGGAGCTTCCTGCTTATCACTTACCGGGAATTAAGAACGTAGCCTTTCAGATTTGGGATAAATCAAAATCCTTCATTAAAAAAGCAGGAACAATTATATTCCTGGCCAGCGGACTTGTATGGTTCCTGTCCAACTTTAACTGGCAGCTTCAAATGGTAGATGCTCAAGATTCAATACTTGCAACTTTGGGAGGTATTGTTGCTCCTATTTTCGTTCCTCTTGGCTGGGGAACTTGGGAAGCATCCGTTGCAACGCTAACAGGTCTTGTAGCAAAGGAAAATGTCGTCGGAACATTCGGAGTCCTTTACGGATTCCACGAAGTTGCTGAAGACGGTGTAGAAATCTGGGGTAGCCTGCAAGCTTCATTTACAGCGCTTTCAGCGTATTCGTTACTTATTTTCAACTTACTCTGCGCGCCTTGCTTTGCTGCCATTGGGGCTATCAGAAGAGAAATGAAAAGTGCAAAGTGGACTTTTATAGCAATTGGATATCAAACAATTTTGGCATATGCAGCTTCCTTTTGTGTATATCAGTTGGGTATGCTGTTTATGGGTAATGGGTTTAACGTATTCACTGCCATTGCAATTCTAGTTGTTATAGGATTTATTTACCTGCTTCTTCGCCGGCCTTATAATAAAGACGCCAAAAATTCTTCTACCAAAAAAGTCGGGAAAGCAATGTTGGGAGGTGCGAAATTATGATTAAAGCTATAACTGAAAATCTTGCTAATATTATAATAAGTGCTATTTTGATATGTCTTGCTGTTTTGGCAGTTTTAAAAATTCGTAAAGACAAGAAAAAGGGCTCCTGCAGCTGCGGCTGTTCAGGATGCCCCGAATCTCAAATTTGCCACAAAGATTAATTTACAGCTTATTATATGCTTTAAAGCATAATTTTAAATTTAATTTATTCTTGTTTTTTGCTTCTTCTTTTTTGAAGCCATTCCTTAATTTTTAATTCATAACCGTTTGCGCTAGGATTATAATAAACAGTCCCCTTAATTTCTTTAGGAAGATAATCCTGGTCAACAATATTGCCGGGATAATCATGGGCGTATTTATAGCCCTTTCCGTATCCTAGCTCTTTCATTCCCGATGTCACAGCATTTCTGAGGTGCATCGGGATTTCTCCTGTTCGTTTGTTTTTTACATCCTCTAAAGCACGGTCAATTGCCACATAACTTGAATTTGATTTTGGACTGGTAGCTACCATAATTGCAGCCTGAGACAAAATTATTCTTGCCTCAGGCATACCTATCATATGTACAGCCTGCGCCGCTGAAACTGCCAGCTGCAAAGCAGCCGGATTTGCCATACCCACATCCTCGGATGCACATATCATTATTCTACGTGCCAGAAACATCGGATCCTCCCCGGCATACAATGCCCGTGCCAGATAAAACACTGCCGCATCCGGATCACTTCCCCTCATGGACTTTATAAAGGCACTGATATTATCATAATGCTCCTCACCGGATTTGTCGTACCTTGCAGCCTTCTTTTGGACGCATTCCTCAATCAACTGCATATCAATATGAAATTTACCGTCACTTTCAACAGGGGATGTCAAGACGGCTAGCTCAAGGGCATTTAAAGCTATCCTGCATCTCCGTCGCAGATATCCGCCAAATAGTTTAGCGCATCCTCTTCCATTTCAATATCCAAATTGCCCAGCCCACGCTCTTTGTCTTGGATGGCATTTTTGATTATTCTTTTTATTGCATGACTACCAAGGGGCTTTAGCATAAATACCGAAGACCTTGAAATCAACGCTTTATTGACTTCAAAAAAAGGGTTTTCGGTAGTTGCTCCCACAAGAATAACCGTACCGTCCTCCACATATGGAAGGAGCGCATCTTGCTGAGATTTATTAAACCTGTGAATCTCATCAATAAACAATACTGTTTTTCCCTTAGGATTTAGTATCGGGTTCTGGGTATCCGCCACAATCCTCTTTATATCCGCCACACCGGCAGTAACAGCATTTAGCTTTTCAAAATTTGCTTTAGTGCTGTTGGCAATAATCCTCGCCAAGGAAGTTTTACCCGTTCCGGGCGGACCGTAAAGAATAATTGAGGAAATCCTGTCAGCCTTTATCATTCTGTTTAAGAGCTTTCCCTCACCAACTATTTCTTCCTGTCCGAAAAACTCTTCCAAGGTTCTGGGCCTCATTCTGTAGGCCAGCGGCTCTTTTTTTATATCCATAACACCATCCTTCTTAAGCTTATGGACAAATATAAACTAAAGCTTGTAAACCTTGTCGGAAGACAAAACCTTCACACCGGCCTTTTCAAGCATTTCTACAGCTTTTTCCGGATTATCAAGCCTAAATATAACCAATGCCTCATTTTCTGCTTTTCCGACAAAAGCATACATGTATTCTATATCTATAGATTCTGTTTCTAAAACGCTTAATACTTTTGCAAGTCCACCCGGCTTGTCGGGAACTGAAACAGCAATAACATCGCAACAGCTAACTGTAAAACCGTTATCCTTCAAAGTCTTTTCCGCAGTTTCCGGATCATTTACAATGAGTCTTAAAATTCCAAAATCTGTAGTGTCGGCTATTGACAGAGCGCTGATGTCTACATTACTCTCTGCAAGAACTCTTGTAACCTCTGCAAGTCTGCCGGATTTGTTCTCTAAAAATACGGAAATCTGTTTTACAAGCATGTCTTATCCCTCCATTTTATTTTGGAATAGCTCTTAATATTGAGCTTAGAACTTACGCTTGTCAATAACTCTTTTTGCTTTTCCTTCGCTTCTTTCAATGGTCTTTGGTTCAACAAGCTTTACTGCTGCATTTATTCCAAGGGTCTCCTCTATAGCCTTTCTTATTTTCTTTTCACTATCTTCAATCTTCTTAACCTGATCGGAGAACAACTGCTGGTTCATTTCCACCCATATTTCCAATACATCCAGATTATCTATTCTATCAACTATCAACAGATAATGGGGAGCCGTATCTCCAAACTCAAGGAGGACAGACTCAATCTGTGACGGGAATACGTTCACACCTCTTATTGTAAGCATATCGTCAGTTCTTCCGATACCTTGCTCATTCTGACAGTAGTTCTTCCGCATTCACATTTTTCGTAGTTGAGGGAGGAAATATCCCTTGTTCTGTATCTCAATAGAGGAATTCCTTCCTTAGTAATGGTTGAGAATACCAACTCACCTTTTGAGCCTGGAGGGAGAACTTCTTCAGTCACCGGGTCAATAATTTCAGGAATAAAATGGTCCTCCTGTACGTGAAGTCCGCACTTGCAGCAACACTCGGTGGAAACACCAGGTCCAATTATTTCACTTAATCCATAAATATCTATAGCAGTTATTCCCAGTCTTTCTTCAATCTCTTTCCTCATATTTTCAGACCATTGCTCTGCTCCAAAAACACCTGCTTTGAGCTTCAAATCTTCTTTCTTTATGCCGAGCTCTTCCATTTCTTCTGCCATATACAAAGCATATGAAGGGTACATGCCAAAAGAGTAGTACCAAAATCCTTCATTATCTGAATCTGTCTTTTTGTGTTACCGCCGGAAATAGGTATAACCGATGCTCCAATTCTTTCAGCACCGTAGTGTATTCCCAATCCTCCCGTAAAAAGTCCATAGCCGTAGGCAACCTGAATAAGAGAGTTTTTATCAGCACCGGCAGAAACCAAAGTTCTTGCCGTAACCTCCGACCAGGTATCAATGTCTTTTCTTGTGTAACCGACTACGGTTTGCTTTCCTGTTGTACCGGAAGAAGCATGTATTCTTACAATTTCACTTAACGGAGCAGCAAACATTCCATAAGGATATGTATCTCTCAAATCGTCTTTGTACGTAAAAGGAAGCTTCTTTAAATCATCCAGCGTTTTGATATCCCCAGGTTCAATACCCTTTTTTTGCATCTTTTCTCTATATGCCGGAACATTATGATATATTCTCTTTACAGTTTCAATCAGCCTTTCAGTTTGAAGCTTCACCATCTCTTCTCTTGACATACATTCACACGAAGGATTCCAGTACTGCATATAACTACCCCCTATACACTTTATGAATTTTATAGTAAATACCTTGGGAACTAAGCCCATCGGTTTTATTTACATGACTTAGTGTTTGCGTTTATATTAACCTCTGCTATAGCCTTCTTCAAAAGCCTTAAGGTTTACATCAAGCGCCTTTTGAGGAACTACTTCCTTAAGCGACTCAATCCATACTTCCTTATCAATACCCATTGTCTTTGCCAAAAGCCCAATCAAAACAGTATTTACTGCCTTTATGTTTTTACATTCCCTGGCTATTTTAAGGGCATCTAAGGAAATAACGTTTTTATAGTTTTCCCTAAGTACTTCCATTATGTTTTCCGGATATTTTTCTTTTCCTATGATAACTGGCATAGGGTTAATTCTTTGCTCGTTGACCAAAAGCTTTCCATCATCTTTTAAATACTCTGCCCATCTTAAAGCCTCAAGCATTTCAAAGGCAATAATTATATCCGCCTCACCCTTTTCAATTATGGGAGAGTAAACCTTGTCGCCTATCTTTACATAAGTTACGACACTTCCACCACGCTGTGACATTCCATGCACTTCAGAAACTTTAACGTCACAATTTTGCTTCAGCGCAACATTGCCTATGATTCTGCTTGCAAGCAATGTCCCCTGTCCGCCTACTCCTACTATCATTATATTATATTTGCTCATTATCACTCACCAGCCTTTTCAATCGCATCAAAGTTACATACTTTTGAACATAATCCGCAGCCCACACATAAAGCATCATTTATTTCTATATAGTCCCCCATGTCAACGATAGCAGGACATCCTATTTTCATACACATCTTGCATTTTTTACACTTTTCAATGACTATTCTGTGAGGACCTTCAAATTTCACATGTTTTAATAGAGCACACGGTCTCTGGGAAATCACAACCGAAGGTTCATCAGCCTCAATCTCTTCCTTTAAGGTCTTTTCAAACTCTTTTAGGTTAAAGGGATCAACAACCTTGACTCTGTCAACTCCGACAGCATTGCAGAGCTTTACAAGATCCACCTGTCTTGTGGGCTCTCCTTTTATTGTAAAACCGGTTGTAGGATTATGCTGATGACCTGTCATACCGGTAATGGAGTTGTCAAGTATTATTACTGTAGAATTTCCTTTGTTATAAACCACGTCAACAAGCCCGGTTATTCCCGAATGCACAAATGTGGAATCTCCAAGTATTGCAACAGTTTTTTTGCCAAACTCCTTGCCCCTCGATTTCTCCATACCGTGAGCTGCACCAATACTTGCACCCATGCAGACACAGGTATCCATTGACTGGGTTGGCGGCAATGCTCCCAATGTGTAACATCCGATATCTCCGCTAACTGTAAGCTTTAGCTTGTTGAGAACATAAAACATTCCCCTGTGCGGACATCCGGGGCACATTACAGGAGGTCTTACCGGTGTGCCGATTCCCTCAATCTTCTTTCCTCCGCTTTGCTTTCCAAATACCTTTTCTCTGATAAGGTTGGCGCTGTATTCGCCCATAACAGGCAATACATCCTTGCCTATAACCTTAATGCCCAATTTCTTTATATGGTCTTCAAAAAACGGCTCCAATTCTTCTATAACATATAATACTTTTACTTTCTCAGAAAACTCTTTGATTAATTTGTCCGGAAGTGGATAAATCATTCCAAGCTTGAGATATGAAACATCGCCGAAGGCTTCTCTTGCATACTGATAAGCAATCCCGCTGGTTATAACACCAATATCCGTGGTTCCCCATTCAATCCTGTTTAAAGGAGTCGTATTGGAGAACTGGGCCAAAGCTGCCATTCTATTTTCTACCGCAACATGTCTTTTGCGTGCCATTGCCGGCATCATAACATACTTATCAGGATCCTTTTTATATTCCTTAAGCGCTATTTCCTCCCTTTCCCCGACTTCGACAATACTCTGGGAATGGGATATCCTTGTTGAAAGTCTCAAAATAACAGGAGTATCAAACTTTTCGCTAATTTCAAAGGCTGCCTTTACATATTCTTTACACTCACTACTATCGGAAGGCTCAACCATAGGTACTTTTGAAGCTTTTGCATACATTCTGCTGTCCTGCTCATTTTGTGAGCTATGCATACCCGGATCGTCCGCAACCATGATAACAAGTCCTGCATTGACTCCGGTATAAGATGCAGTGAACAAAGGATCGGCTGCCACATTAAGCCCGACATGTTTCATTGAGCAAATGGCTCTTCCGCCGGCAATCGCTGAACCTATTGCTACTTCAAGAGCAACTTTTTCATTCGGTGACCACTCACAATACACTTCGTCGTATTTTGCTATATTTTCTGTTATTTCGGTACTTGGAGTACCGGGATAAGCAGTTGCAACCCTAACTCCTGCCTCATACGCTCCTCTGGCTACTGCTTCGTTTCCGAGCATTAGTTTTTTCATCAACAATCCCCCATCTAATTATAAATATAGAATAATATTATTTCTATCTTATCACATAATCCAAGCATATTAAACCCTTATATTATTATCTTTTATTAACTTATTATTGTCAATTATTAATTGCTAATAGCTTGATTGTATTACGCTTCGAACTATGATAAAAAGCAAAACAGCCGAAAAATACACTCCGGCTGTCTTATCAACACAAATTGGAATTTTAATTATTGTTAGGAGGCCAGTTTCTGCTTATTGTCCTCTTCACCGTATATCATATTAATATGTGTACTGGGAAGCTTTGCCGTAAAGAAACTTACCACAGGTACGACTATCAAAGATACGAGCATTGCTATAGCTCCCACATTTGGCGCATTCTTTAAACCAAAAATCATTGCGCCACCTACGGAACATAAGAATCCAACTATCATACCTGACCATGCTCCAACCTTGGTTGTACCCTTCCAGTACAGGCCATACAAAAACGGAGCAAGGAATGAACCAGCAACAGTTCCCCAGGATAATGACATAAGGGTCAAAATAGAGCTGGGTCTTACAGCAACAATGAAGGAAAAGGCTACAAACAATGCACAAAGCACTCTCATAAGAACCATAACCTTTTCACTCTTCATTTTCGGGAAAAATACTCCCTTTACAAGGTCCATAGAAATTGCCGAGCTTGATACAAGTACCAGTGAAGAAAGAGTTGACATCGAAGCCGAAAGCACAAGAATAATCACTATACCCATCAAATAATCCGGTAATGCCTTTTCAAGCATTGTAGGTACGATTCTGTCAAGATCTCCGCCTATTTCATCCAGTGAAACAAAAAGCCTTCCGAAAACACCTATAAAATAAGCTCCACCGGATATCAATGTTGCAAAAATTGTCGAAACAATAGTAGCTTTCTTTATGGAATCATCGTCTTTTACCGCATAAAACTTGTGAATCATCTGAGGTAATCCCCATGTACCAAGGCTTGTAAGTATGATCAATGAAAGTAGGCTTAAAGGCTGAGGTCCAAAAGGCTTAACCAGTCCATCACCCACGTCCGGAATTTGTGAAAGCCTTGACAATCCTTCGGTAATTCCTCCAACATTCTGGTGGTTTACGACAAAAGCCACCATTAGAATAATTCCAACTATCATTATAATACCCTGAATCAAGTCATTAATGGCAGTAGCCACATATCCTCCAAGCAAAAGATATATTCCCGTTAATGCAGCCATTATCAGCATAATTGCCTCAAAAGAAATCGTAATTCCAAGAGTTGCTGCTAAAGGCTCTGCAATTGTTTTTTCAATTAAATAGCTCAATCCCTGGTAAACCGATGCCGAATAAGGAACAAGAAATACGAAAATAATGATTGATGCAACTATTTTTAGACCCTTGCTGTCATATCTTTTTTCAAAAAACTCGGGCATTGTCGAAACGTTCAAATCATGAGTCATTTTACGAGTCCTCTTAGCAAGGACAAGCCACGAGAGAAGGCAACCTAAAATTGCATTGGCGACTCCGATCCATACTGCGGAAATCCCAAAGTTCCATCCGTTTTTGCCTGCATAACCTATAAAAATAACTGCCGAAAAATATGTCGTACCATAGGCAAAAGCAGAAATCCACGGTCCCATTGTCCTTCCGCCCAATAAAAAGTCCTGTGCGTTATTTACTTTCTTTTTGCTGTAAATTCCGACACCGATCATAATGGCAACAAAAATACCAAAAAATAAGAATTTCATTAACATAATCCTACCATCCTCCAAAAATTAAATTTCAATACCTGCCATGCTACCAGTGATTCATCTTTATTTTACAACAAAGGTCAAAAAATAAAGAAGGATTTTGAACTTCTTTATTTTTAATATAACATATTAATATTTTCACATTTATTATTTTAACGCCTCTAAAATCGACTTTTCTATATTCTTTAGTTTTACCAACAACTCATCAATCTCAAGATCCGTCTTCTCCTGCTTTAAGTCTGATTTTAATATGTATGACAGTTCATCCACCTCTTCTTTAATGCTCTCAAGCTTCTCAACCACTTGAAGCCTCTTGAATGAATTGTCGGGTCTTACTTTTTCGTCCGTTTCAATTACATTGCGGGCATTTATTATAAAGCTTTCTCCTCTGGAAGGTATGATAGTTTCAATATTGAATCTTCTGTTAATTTCTTCTGAAAACTCGACCATCGAATCTTCTTCGCCATGCACTATAAAAATCTTTTTTGGCTTTCTGTTAAATTTTCCAATCCAATTTAAAAGCCTTCCTTGTCCGCATGACCTGAAAAGCCTTCAATCATCTCAATCCTTGCTTCTACCGAGATTTCTTCACCAAACAGCCTTACTTTCTTCGCACCGTCTAAAAGCCTTCTTCCAAGCGTCCCTTCCGCCTGATATCCCACAAAAATTATTGTACTGTCTTTCCTCCACAGGTTGTGCTTCAAATGATGCTTTATTCTTCCTGCCTCGCACATACCGCTGGCAGAAATGATTATCGAGCTCTCTTTTCTTTCATTCAATGCCTTGGACTCGTCAGCTGTGCGGGTAAATTGAAGTCCCGGAAAGTCCAAAGGATTGTCGCCGTTTTCAATATATTCCCTAGCTTCCTCGTCATAGCAGTCCAGATTGTTTCTAAACACCTCTGTTGCCGATATGGCCATAGGACTGTCGATATAAACCGGAGTAGCAAACAGCATTTTTAATTTTTCATCACATACTTCTTTCTTTTTATTCAGTTCATATATGAGTTCCTGCGTTCTTCCCACTGCAAAAGAAGGTATTATGACATTTCCGCCCTGCTCAATTGTAGCATTTATCAAGTCCAAAAAATGCTCCGCTTTGTTTACACGCTCTTTGTGAAGCCTGTTGCCGTAAGTTGATTCAATTACAAGATAATCCGCACTCTCTATTATCGAAGGGTCCTTCAATATCGGCATATCCCTGTTTCCCAAATCGCCGGAAAATACGATTTTTGTCTCTTCACCTCGTTCGGTAATCCACATTTCAATGATGGCCGAACCCAAAATATGCCCTGCATCTTTAAATCTTACCCTTATTTCGTCATTTATTTTCACTACTTCATCATAAGAAACCTTTCTGAAGAGTTTCAAACAATCCACTGCATCCTGATATGTATACAAAGGCTCAACCGGAGGCTTACCTGCACGAATTCTCTTTCTGTTGGTCCATTCGTTTTCAAATTCCTGAATATGACCACTGTCAGGGAGCATAATGGCACAAAGCTCTACCGTCGGCTTTGTAGCAATTACCTCACCCTCAAAGCCTTTGATATAAAGCCTCGGAATCCTTCCGCTATGGTCTATATGCGCATGGGTAAGAAAAATATAATCAAGTTCTTCTACATTAAAAGGAAAATCTTCTTCATTTAAGGCATTGTTCTTGGAGTATCCCTGAAACATACCGCAATCGACAAGAAATTTGGAAGACGCTGTCTCCACAAAGAAACATGAGCCGGTAACTGTTTTTGCAGCCCCCAAAAAGGTTATCTTCATTTCGCACCTCACAAATTCTTTGTTATTTTTTCTATACTGAATTTATTCTACACAGGAGCATTTTTTACCTTTAAAAAAATGAAGTTTTTCAATTTTTCTTTCCTGCCATGGACCTAATTCAGCGATTCGATTATCTCCTTTGTTTTCCTGCAAAAGATATCCATTTCTTCATCAGAGCCTATGCTGACGCGAAGGTAATTGTCAATTCTCGGGCTGCTAAAATGCCGAACCAGTATATTATTTTCTCTATATTTTTCAAACAAGAGCTTAGCGTTTATCTTCGGGTGGCTTACAAAAATAAAGTTGGCCTTTGATTCAATCACTTTAAAGCCCATAGAAGACAGTTCCTTTGAAACCCACTCCCTAGTATTTATTATTTTATCTCTGATTTCGCAAAAATACCCATGATCCTTTATCGCTTCTTTGGCACCAATCAGTGCCAATCTGTCCAAGGTATAAGAGTTTATAGAATTCTTTACACGATCCAAACCCTCTATCAACTGTTCGCTGCCTAAAGCAAAACCCACACGAAGACCTGCCAAGGCCCTGGATTTTGATAATGTTTGAATAACCAGAATATTCTCAAATTCTTTTATCAATTCGACAGATGAACGGGCTCCAAAATCAACATATGCTTCGTCAATAATAACAACTTTATCGGCATTCTTTTCAAGAATTCTTCTTATGCTTTCAATAGAAAGAGCTTTTCCTGTGGGAGCATTCGGGTTTGCCAATATTATCCCGTCATTTTCGGTAAAAACTCCTCTACCGGTACGTTAAATTCATCATCCAAGGAAATTAACCTATAATTTACGGAAAACATCGAGGAATATACTTCATAAAAACTATAAGTTATATCCGGAAAAATAATGGTGTCTCCCGGGTTGAAAAAAGCCATAAACGAAAAGGCCAAAAGCTCATCCGAACCGTTGCCTACAAATACTTGCGACGCTTTAAGCCCGTAATACTCCGCCAAGGTATTCCGTAGACTTTCGCATGTGGGGTCCGGGTATAACCTCAGGCTTTCATTTGCCTCCATTGAAATGGCCTTTAGAACTTTTTCCGAGGGCGGATACGGATTCTCATTGGTGTTTAATTTTATGTATTTTTTGTCCTTTGGCTGCTCACCAGGAACATAAGGCTTATTTTTCTGACAATATTACTCCAATACTTGCTCATAAACATAAACTCCTTAAAACAGTTTTATCGGTTTTCTTAAATATCAACTCTGTATAAAATAATATAAACTTCTTTAATTCAAAATTTTACATAATAAACCAGTGAGTAAATTTACACTTTCAGTATTATATCACAGGTTACCATTATATTAATATCCTTTAATTGAAAATATTCCTCATTAAAAGGCCTCCTGCTCTAAAGTCAGGAGGTCATTTTTTATCAATACCGGCAGATGGCCTCAACCAATAGCCTGACAGCATTATTAATATCCGACATATTGGCGGTCTCTACAGGGCTGTGAACATACCTTACCGGTATGGATATGGCTCCCGAAGGTATTCCACCTGCAGTCAAGTGTATTGAACCGGGATCGCTTCCCCCTGCCTCAAGTATCTCAAGCTGATAGGGAATTTTAATCCTCTTTGCGGATTCCTCCAGTAGCCTTCTTACCTCAGGATGGCAAAGGACAGAGCGGTCCTTTATTTTAATTGCAGGTCCGCCGCCGCACCTAACCTCCATAGGATGCGATTCGGGAGTATCTCCTGTCATTGTAACGTCTACAGCTATGGCTATATCCGGCTTTATACCGAAAGCTGCGGTTCTCGCTCCTCTTAATCCAACCTCTTCCTGAACTGTGAATACAAAGTATATTTCATTATCCGTCTCTTTCAGATCCTTTATCGCCTTTACCACAACCGCACAGCCGCTTCTGTCATCCAGCGCCTTCGATATTACGATATCCCCCTGCTGCACCGCATCCCCCACAAAACAGGCAACATCTCCGATATTTACCATCTTTTTGGCCTCTTCTTTGCTTTTTGCCCCAATATCTATATACATTTTGGAAAGCTGCAGATTCTTCATATCGTCAAGCTTTTCCTCGTAGTAAACAGCGCCGACAACTCCGTTTTTAAACTTTACCCTCTGACCTATGGAGTCATAACGGCTGACTCCTCCTATGGCCGAAAACCTCAAAAAGCCTTTGTCGTCTATATATGTAACCATTATGCCAATCTCATCCATATGAGCTGCCACCATGATTTTTTTACCTTTGCCCTTTTTGACGGCAATGAGGTTTCCTAGGGTATCAACTTTTATTTCATCAACACAGTCTTTAATTTCCTCTATTATAGCTTCCCTTATTTCTTCTTCATTTCCGGATACTCCAACGATTCCTGTAAGTTTTTTCAGCAAGTCAAACATATACTATTCCTCCGTTTTCTATGATTAACATATTTGGGCCAATACTTTATGCTTTAAAGCTTTCAATCAAATTCTCGTTGCTGCCCATCTCATCCAACACAGCTTTTACAAGCTTTAAGCAGCTTTCATAATCCCTTCGGTTCATGACCGATACCGGGGAATGTATATACCTACAGGGAACAGATACCGATGCTACCACAACTCCTTCTCTAGTCAATTGTATCTTGCCTGCATCATTTCCGCCGGTAGTGGTTTGTTTGTACTGAACCGGTATGTTTTTATCTATTGCCGTCTTGTACATGAATTCAACCAGCCTTTTGTTGGGATAGGAAGTCCTGTCCATTACGGTTAGTGCCGCTCCCTGCCCCATCACCGTTGAATACTCATGCTCGCGGGCCCCCGGTACATCGGAGCAGGTAGTTCCCTCCACAACAATTGCAATATCAGGATTTACTCTAAACGCAGCAATACCTGCGCCTCTTAAGCCTATTTCCTCCTGAACGGTAAAGCAGACATACAAATCAAACCGATATGTCTCCTTTAATATTTCAAGGAGTATTGCACAACCGATACGGTCATCTAAAGCTTTTGCCTTTATACATCCATCTCCAAACTCCGTATACGGGCTATGAAAGGCTATGTATTCTCCAAGGGGAGCAAGTTTTTCAGCTTCCTCCTTTTTTTCGGCACCTATATCTATATACATATTTTTTTGCTTTATATTATTGCCCCTTTCAATCTTCTCCTGAAGATGAATAGGTTTGGAACCTATAACACCGGGAATTCGTTTGTCCCCTACCAGTACCCGCTTTCCGGGAAGTATTCTTTCATCTATTCCGCCAATGCTTGCAAATTTGAGCAAGCCATCTTCATATCCCGTTACCATAAATCCAACCTCATCCATGTGGGCGGACAACATTACACGGTACTTTGAAGACATGCCTTTTTTATAGCAAATCAGATTTCCCATGGAGTCCTCAGTAATACTATCTGCATACTTTTCTGCCTCTGCTTTTATAAACTTTCTTACCTCATCCTCATTTCCCGATACACCGTTTAACTCTGTCAACTCTTTTATCAGCACAATCCTTCCTCCATTTCGTTACCTGTCGTTGAAATAAACCTGGCAATCAGTCTTCCGGTATTTTTTATATCATCTACGTTTAAAGTCTCAATTACAGTATGCATATACTTTAGAGGAATTGAAACCAAAAGTGTCGGAATTCCTTCTCTTGAAACCTGTACAGCCCACGCCTCAGTACCTGTGTCCCCGGGCTCTACATCTATCTGGTAAGGTATATTCTCTTCCTTTGCAACCTTAATCATCTTTTTTGTATATCTTCTATGAAGATTCGGTCCGACAGCAACAGCCGGTCCCTTACCCAACGGAAATACGGATTCTTTCGGCGTTCCGGGTATCTGCCCGTGGCAAACATCAATCACTATTGCCAAATCCGGATTTATATTATAGGCAGCAATATTGGCTCCCCTAAGACCCACTTCTTCCTGAACGGTTGCCACAAACCATATATCATCATTATGGTTTAACAAAGTCAAGTTTTCCATTATATCCAGCAAAGCAACAACCCCTGCTCTGTTGTCCAAGGATTTCGAGCTAAATCTGTTGTTCTGAAGAACAAAGGGTTCTACCTTAAAGGTTACAATATCGCCTATTGATACATTTTTTCTCACTTCTTCAGCGGGAAGTCCCGTATCTATGGTCAAATCCTCCATCTTAACTGCCTTTTTAATTTCTTCCGGGGTAAGAAGATGCGGAGGTTTTGCACCTATGATACCGTATATCTCTTTTTTCCCGTGAATTATAACTTCTTGAGCCAAAAGGACTTTGCTGTCCACACCCCCAATGTTTGACACAGTGACAAAACCCTTTTCGTCAATACTCTTTACCATCAAACCGATTTCGTCAATATGAGCTGTAACCATAATTCTTCTGCCTTGTTTGCCTTTGCCCTTTTTTATCCCTATAACATTATAGAATTCATCTATTTCCACACTGTCACAGTACTTTTCAAACATCTTTGCAATGTACCCGGAAAGTTTGTCTTCCCGCCCGGATACTCCGGGATATGTACTTAAATCCTTTAATATATTTATATAATCCATGTATTCACCCCGCCAAGTTTTAGAATAATTTTATTAAACCATACTCTATAAATTATAACAAATAAAATGGGATTTATTTATTATTTGAACTGTTAAATTTTATAACACACCGTTATTTTTAAGCAATTCACGGAACAGTTTCCCTAATCCGAATCTTTTCGCCGTAAGTTTTTAATACCAAAGCGCCGGACATGTCGGTTCTCAAAACATAAATATCTCTTATATCCATACGCTCAAGAACCTCTTTTGAAGGATGTCCGAAATTGTTTTTACCCACACTTATAACAGCCACATCGGGATTAACGCTGTCCAAAAATTCTTCTGTTGAAGATGTTAACGAACCGTGGTGTGCCACTTTCAGCACATCTGCCGATAGATCAACCCCATCTTCACAAAGCAATCTCTCAGCCTCCTTTTCAATATCACCCGTAAACAGTATGCTTACATCCTTAAAATTGAGTTTTAAAACCAAAGAGTTGTTGTTTACGTCAGACTCATTGAAATAAGCGCCTTTCTTGGGATGCAAAACCTCAATATATGTCCTTTTGTCAAGAGTTATAACATCGCCCTTTTCGCACTTTTCAACCGGAATTTTTCTCTTTTGGGCAATTTCAAGCGCATCCGAAAATCCCTCATTAATATCAACATCGGGAATTATCAGATTTTCCACCTTGAAGTTTTCAAGCACAGGCAAAAGCCCTTTATAATGGTCGTCATGCCCATGGGTCACAACCACAAGGTCAATTTTTGCCGCACCATAATCCAATAAAACGGGACAACAGAGTTTTCTCCGGCGTTTTCCGGCCCTCCGTCAATCAAAACCGTCTTGCCTCTATATGTTCTGATAAAAGCACCATCTCCCTGTCCAACGTCCAAAAACACCACTTCCATTCCTCTTGGCCAGAAGATACTTAGCGCTATTAACATCACAGTTACAGCTCCAGCCAATGCGCAATACCTGTAGTTCAACTTTGTCTTGTGTTTCGGCCTGTACCAGAATAAAAACAGTATAACAATATAGTATACTATCACAAGGGCTATGGAAGGCGTTGATACCGTTATAACGGAATAAGGCAGCTCTGCCGTCGTTTTGTGACAAAGAGCACAAAACTCAAAAGGGCATTGTTGCAAAAACCAATCAATACAGAAAAAATTATATGTATCTGCCCCAAAAGAGCCATCAAAGAACCCATAATTGTAATAAATTCCACTATTGGCGCAACTATGAGGTTTGATAAAATTGATACCAGAGAAATTTTGTTAAAGTAAAATACCGTTATAGGCAATACCCCTATTTGGGCGGCCAGCGTAGATGCCAGCACATCAGTTATAAATTCCGGAAGAAAGCCGAAACTTAACATGTTTTTTAAATTGGAATAGAACAAAACGAGTGAAATTGTTGCTGCAAAGGACAACTGAAATCCAATGTTAAATAAGCTTCCGGGGTTTAATAAAAGGAGCAAAATTGCAGCAAAAGCTATGCTGGTAAAAATATCTGTCTCCCTTTTTAAAATCTGCCCCACAAGGATAATTATTGCCATTATTACCGCACGTAGTACGGAGGGTTCAAATCCTGTTATGAAAGTAAACATCACCAGGATGCCTATGATTATAATATTGTAGATGTTTTGTCTAAACTTAAGCTTCTTAAAGATAAAGATAAGAGGCAGCATAATAAAAGCAATATTGCTCCCGAAACTGCCATCAAGTGAGTAAGTCCGGAATTACTGAAAGCATCTTCCACTTCCTTAGAAAGACCTTCCCTGTAGCCTATCAACATACCGTTTAATAATCCCGCCTGCTGGGGCGGAAGGCTTTGATTTATAACATTTACTATCCTTTCCCTGATGCCCAGGCCAGCTTTGACAAATATATTGCCTTTAACGCTTTTTTGCGGGTAAATATTTCTATCAACAACAAAAATAGTTGCAGAAACTCCCGAATGGTTCAGGTATTTTCTATAATCAAATCCCCCGGGATTGGTCCTTCCTTTGGGAATGTTTATTTTCCCCGATATTCTAATTTCCCTTCCATACTCAAAAAGCTTCGTATCGTCACTTTTTTGCATGGAAATCAAAATTTTTCCCCGAACTTTCTTTTTCTGGCTCGAATCTCCCTTTAGCCAGATTTCCTCCGTCTTTAATATATATCTAATTGTCGAATCCCTTATCTCCGGCGCCGAATCAATATATCCCCTTATGATAACATTCTTTCCGGCAAACTCTTCGTATTTATAAAGATTTCGGTTGTAGCCATACAAATAATATACCGCACCAACAATGTAAAACAATACAATTCCGCCAATTATAAATTTGCTGTTATCCCTGTCCTTTAATAAAACAAACACAATTATGCTAATAATTGCACAGGACAAAACTGCAAACAAGTAAGAATAAGTTAAATTGGTACAGATAATTCCGGCTATAAGAGATAAACTAAAGCAAACCAGCGGTCTTTTCATTTTGCATTGCACCTTAAAAAGCTCCTTCAAGGAAGGAGCTTTTCCTCAATCTCCTATATAGTTTTTTAGTCAAACCACTAATTCAAAACTCTTCTTCCAGTCATATAGCTGTTGGCATAAAATCCGCTTGAAAGGTCGCTTATAACAACAGCCCTTTTGCTGCTTCCCGATGATGCATGAATAAACATTCCGTCACCTATGTATATGCCCGAATGGTTGATATAATTATGTCCTCCATCGGTATCAAAAAATACAAGGTCTCCTGGCAGCAATTGATCCTTTGAAACCCATGTACTGTTTGGCCTGACTTGCCGCAACTCTTTCAAGATTAATGCCAAAGTTGCTGAACACATATTTTACATATCCGGAGCAATCAAATCCCTGAGAAGGGGAATTTCCTCCATATACATATTTTACTCCTAAGAATTTCTTGGCATATTCAACTATCTGTCCCCTTACATCGGATACATCACTATTCTTAGGAGATGCCTGGGCAGAATCCTCAGCAATTCCTCCCCTTGAAGCAATTGTAGTATTAACATTTACATATGTACTGGAAACCCAACCGGTAGAACCGTTTGCCAGCTTGATTTGATACCAGCCGGACTGTTCGTTTACTATATTTACCTTTGCTCCGTTCGGAAGCTTATCAACAACACTATAAGAAGTACCTGCTCCTTGCCTTACATTTAGAACCGAAGCCTTAACAATTCCTGTTTTTACAACGGTGTTTTCAGCTTTTTCTGCGGATGCAGGCTTTTGATTCGGTTTTTGAATGGTTTCATCAATTACTTGATTGGATGAAGATTTATTGGTGGTAGAGTTATCGTTAGAAGAATTATTTGCGGTAGAATTATTCGTTGAAGAATTATTTGAAGAATTATTATCGGTTAGAGAAGATCCTTTATTCAAGGTTGCAACTATCGTTTCATCCACAACTGCAGGCTTTGGTGTCTCTGTTACTTTAACATAAGAACTGTAAACCCATCCTGTCTTACCGTTATACGAAACTTTATACCATCCGTTTGAAGTCTCTATTATATCCACTTTGCTTCCATTGGGAATCTGGCCTATAACTTTTGTAGAAGTACTGGGATTTTCGCGCACGTTAAGCATACTTGCAGTAGTAACTCCCGTCTTATTCTGCTGGGCAAAAGAAGTGCATGTCCACAAAGAAACCGATAGCGCCGAAGCTGTTATGTACATAAAAACCTTGTTAAACTTTAACATCCTTTATCCTCCGTTTCTTTCTTTCCTACCCCTTTGACAATTTAAATTATTTAAAAATCGTCCCACATAAATTTAACTAAAAGCATACACATGAACACAAATATTATATATTTCTAATTTCCATTTGTCAAATTAACGGTCATAAATCTGCAAACCCAGATGTTTGACTAATGAAAGGCATAGGATGTTATATAATATTTATCGACAATTTCCATATTCAAAATTTATATATCTTTATACATTATTAATATGGTATTGCATTTATTTTTATAACCGTAATCTCTGTTTATCCTCTTTAATGTCTTAAAGCTCTGTCGCTTCCAAAAAAGCATTCCCTTGGTGTTTTCTTCTGCTACCGAAAGATACACTCTTTTTACACTGCAGCTTTCTTTTATGTGCCGGATAAGTAAATTCACAGTTTTACTGCCGTATCCCCTTCTCTGAAAGTCCGGGTCTATTATTATGGAATTAATCCATGCCGATAAATCTCCGTCACAACATAGCTGTCCTTTCAGAACCCCGATCATATCACTTGATGCCCGTATGTATATTCCGGCAAAAAAATCTTTTGAGGAAGCCCGGCTTTCAAAATATCTGTTTAGCATTTCCCTTAAGGTATTGGCTGATAAACACCTGTCGCAAATGCGAAATCATTAATATTGTTGTACCATTTCAACAAATGCGGCAAATCATTTATTTTCAAATCCCTAAGGTATAACTCCTCACCGTCAATGTTCAAAGGATACATTTAGGACTCCTCAACAATCAATTTAACGATAATTATGCATTTCGCTACAATGTTATATATTTCTCCATAATCAATTAAAAATCCTTTTAAAATCTTATTTTCCGTGACCTATACAATAATTTTTATACAAAATACATAAAACCTTATTATGTATTTTGTATTATTTTCACCAAAAACAAGACCTATTTTATTTAATTATTGTTCAGTTTACCAATTACCTAAAGTATATAGATGTAATATACTAGTATTGTACTTGAAAACTTTTTAACATACTTTTTCCTCTATACATTAATATATATTACCTGCGGCGTAATTAACAGCTGCAGTTTTTTGTATAAAAACCTTATAGCAAGCTCCTAATTAATATAAATAGATACTAGATTCCATAATATGAAAAACAAGGGGTTATCCCCCTTGCCCCCTTGATTTTTCAGTCTTTATGAATACGTTTCATATTTTCGTTTCAAAGAATAATACTTATATTTTCACCCTTAAGAGCCTTGTTTGTATTCCTTATGGCACACATCTTGCCGCACATGGTACATGTATCTTCATCTTCAGGCATAGAGCTTTTTCTGTACTTTTCTGCCTTTTCTTTATCTATCGCAAGTTCAAACATTCTGTTCCAATCAAGGTTTTTTCTTGCTTCACTCATCCGGTAATCCCAATCTCTTGCGCCCTTAATACCTTTTGCTATATCTGCAGCGTGTGCCGCAATCTTTGACGCTATTATTCCCTCTTTCATATCATCTATATCGGGAAGTCTCAGATGCTCTGCGGGAGTAACATAGCACAGAAAATCCGCACCGTTTGCAGCAGCAATAGCTCCGCCAATTGCACTTGTTATGTGGTCATATCCCGGAGCAATATCCGTAACAATCGGACCTAATACGTAGAAAGGCGCACCGTGCAAAGTCTTTTCTCCAAAACCATATTTGCGGCAATTTCGTTTATAGCCATATGTCCCGGTCCCTCAATCATAACCTGTACGTTCTTATCCCATGCTCTTTTTGTAAGCTCACCCAAAACAATAAGTTCCTGTATCTGCGCCGCATCGGTGGAATCATTTATGCTTCCCGGCCTTAATGCATCCCCAAGACTTATTGTCACATCATACTTTTCAAAAATTCCAAGAAGTCTTTCATACTGTTCGTAGAAGGGATTTTCATTTCCTGTAAGCTCCATCCATGCAAATATCAAAGATCCTCCTCTGGACACTATATTGGTAAGTCTGCCGTTTTGCTTAAATCTCCTGGCAGTTTCCAGATTTATGCCGGCATGAATTGTCATAAAATCTACGCCGTCTTCGGCATGCTTTTCCACCACTTCAAAAAATTCTTCAGCAGTGATGTCTTTAAGATCTTTGTCATAAAAGCCTACAGCATCATATACCGGCACAGTACCTATCATTACAGGAGACATTTTCACAAGCTGCTGCCTAAACTCCCTGGTTTTACCGTAGGAACTCAAATCCATTATCGCTTCAGCCTTAAACTCAATTGCTTTTTTAGCCTTTTCCAATTCCATGTCAAAATTGCAGCAATCTTTTGATATTCCGATATTAACATTGATTTTTGTCCTTAAACCTTCTCCAATCCCTTCCGGAACAAGGTTTTTGTGGTTCTTGTTTGCCGGTATGATTACCTTTCCGGAAGCAACAAGCTTTAGCAATTTTTCAACCGGCATATCCTCTTTTTGGGCCACTATCCTTATTTCATCGGTTATTATCCCTTTTTTTGCAGCATCCATCTGAGTTGTATACATTTTATAAAACTCCTCTCGAAAACTTTGATTTTACTCTCCCAATTTTTTGTTCAATATCATCTGCACCGACAATCTCGGTAACCATAGATATGCAGCCGGCACCCCGGGCCAAAACTTCATCCATATTGTGCTCTTTAATACCGCCTATGGCAACATAGGGAAGCTTTATGTTTTTTATCACATAGTCAAGGTACTCAAGACCCACCGGTTCACAGACATTCTCTTTTGTATATGTTCTATAAAGAGGGCCCACTCCTATATAGTCTGCTCCACGCTTTACCGCATCCTCTGCCTGTTTTGGCGAATGAGTGGATACCCCGATAATCATTTCATCCCCGACAAGCTCTCTAACCCTTTCTATAGGAAGATCATCCTGCCCTAAATGTACCCCGTCAGCCCTCACCATCATTGCAATATCAACATTATCGTTTACAATAAATGTAACGTTTGAAGCTAAAGTCATCTCCCTTATTTTTTGACACTCATTGTATTTTTCCAGAAGACTTTTCTTCTTTTCTCTATACTGAATTATCCTGATTCCGGCCTTTATCATTTTCTCTACTACCTCAATATTGCTGCGGCCTTTAGAGTGTTCTTCCGACGTAATGCAATAAAGACCGGTCATTATTTCATTCAATCTATTTCTCTTATTTCCGCCAACCATGAATTTAAAATACTCCTTTTCAATACTGTATACCTCAAACCTGTAGCCTTCATATAGTTTGGAAAGTTCATTTTCATTGACGACCTTAAGGCTTTCCTCTATAGTCCTTAAAGCCTCCTGAATACGTTTGAAGTTTGCTTGGGCAAGCTCTGTTAGTGAGGTTTTCCGGTCAATGTCCAGTTCCATTGATGTTTTTAACCCCACATCATTTGCCGAATCCCTGCTTTCTATAAGGTTTGGGAGCAGCTTTGAAATATTCTTTCTTATACCGTGTCTCAATTCCTTGAGCTTTTTTGAAAACGGTCTGTCATCATAGCAAAATCTTGCCAAATCCTCCAAAACCCTGAGCCCTTCAGATGCTCTGTTTATATTGGCATCCAGTACCCTATAAAGATTATTCAATCCCTTCACCTCCCCCAAAGTTTCATATTCTAAGTATCATTTATCACACTTCAGTTCAAAGAAAACGGTATACACCATTTATAACCAGTGGGAGACATCTATTGCACCGTTAAAAAAAAGCTCAAAATCAAATCCGCCTGTTTTGCTGCCGCAATATTAACTCTAGGAGAAAAGGGAGGAACGCCTTCTTTAACTCCGGTCACAAAATCCCCGACCATATAAAACTTGTCATGAATTTTTCGAATTTTTATCTCATCACTGTTTCCCCAGCCGGCAAGTCCCGATGCACATACAAAAAACTTTCCCGACGAAGCGAAAGTCTCCACCATCATGGTCTTACACTCCACCTTGTCAAACGCCTCCACCACAGCATCGCAGTCATCGAACAACTCCCTTACATTATTTTTATCCACCTTTTTATGTATTGCCTCTATTGTGATGTCAGGGTTGATCCGGGACAGATTTTCCTTTAAAGCCAAAACCTTAGGACAACCCAATTGGTCCAAGAAGAAAAACTGCCTGTTTAAATTGGATGGCTCCACCACGTCAAAATCTACTATCTTTAAAGATTTAAAACCGCTTCTTACAAGATGTAAAGCACAATTGGAACCAAGTCCCCCAGCGCCTGCAATCCCTATTTTGACTTTATTGAGTTTTTCAAGCCTCTCTTTTCCAAGGTAGGACATAAGCCCATTTTCAAATTCATTCATAACTGCCTCCAAAACTTTATATTGCCTGCCAGTCTTTAAATACCGGCTGATAACCTTTGCTGTAAATCAGTTGCTTCATTTCTTCCACACCACGCCTGTCATTAATATCAAACTGTCCGTCACTTTTATCATCAAGGGTGTGTCCCCCTACCTGAGTGCTTGATGCAGCAGACATTTTGGTAACTCCGAGGCCTATAAGATTATTTCTAAGCTTTTCACTCTCCCTCGTGGAAATTGTAATCCCAGCCCTTGGCATAAACAGCCGGTGAGCTATCATTATCTGTACCAACTCTCTGTCCTCGACCTTGCAGTCAGGCATAAAACTTCCGCAGTGGGGTCTTATTCTCGGAAGGGATATGCTTATTTCTACATCCGTATATTTGTTTTGCAGATAATCCGCATGAAGGCCCGTATAAAAAGCCTCTCTCCGCCAGTCATAAAGTCCCAAAAGAGCACCGATATTTACATTCCGCATAGATGCCCTGCATGCTCTTTCCGGAGCATCAAGCCTGTATAAGTAATTTCTTTTTGGACCTTTTAAATGAAGAGCCTTGTATTTTTCTTCATTATATACCTCTTGATAAATGGTAATGCCGTCAACACCCTTCTCTACCAGCTCGGCATACTCATTTTCATAAAGAGGATAGACCTCAATCGATATGGACCTGAAGTATTTGCGTAAAATTTTGACACAGTCCTTTATGTACTCGACAGGACTTTCCTTTCTGGACTCTCCCGTTAGAATCAGAATATGTCTAAGGCCCGTTGAGGAAATTGCCTGAGCCTCTCTTTCAACCTCTTCCAAAGAAAGTTTCTTTCGTTTTATATTGTTGGTTATATTAAAACCGCAGTAGACACACTGATTTACGCAGTAATTTGCAAGATACATCGGTGTATACAGGAATATGACCTTTCCGAAATTCTGCAGTGTAAGCTTGTTTGCCTTTTGAGCCAGAAGTTCCAAGTACTTTACCGCCTTATTTGAAAGAAGCATGAGAAAATCAAGCTCTGTAAGGCGCCTGTCTTTATTAATTATGTTAATAATATCCCGGTCCGTTACCTTTTCCAAAAAACCTTCAAAATCAAAATTTTTATACTCCAGATACCTTTCATAAAAGCTCATTATTCATTCCCCATTTACTATGCAAATAATTCATTAACCTGTCATACAAGAAATCCCGTAAGAGGCGATGAAGCTTCTGCGTATTCCTTTACCGGACCCATACCGGAAAGAAAAGCTTTTCTTCCGGCTATGACCGCATTGGCAAAGGCTTCGGCCATTATCACAGGGTCCCCTGCCGTAGCAATCGCGGTATTTACCAAAACAGCAGCAGCACCGAGTTCCATAGCTTCACAGGCATCGGAAGGCTTGCCTATTCCGGCGTCCACTATCACAGGGATATCAATTTCATCAATCAGAATTCTAATCATTTCCTTCGTTTTAAGCCCTTTATTGGTTCCTATAGGAGCTCCCAACGGCATTACGGCAGCGGCACCGGCATCTTTTAGCTTCTGGCATCCATAAGATCGGGATTCATATAAGGAAGCACCGTAAATCCCTCTCGTACAAGCGTCTCCGTTGCTCTTATGGTCTCAAGGTTGTCCGGAAGAAGATACCGATTATCCGATATAACCTCAATCTTAATAAAATCGCCGCATCCCGAAGCCCGGGCAATCCTTGCGATTCTAACAGCCTCTTCAGCATTCCTTGCTCCGGATGTATTTGGCATAAGAATGCAATCTTTCGGAATGTATTCCAGCATATTTTCATCATCAGAATCAAAGTCAATTCTTCTTAAAGCTACAGTGACGACCTGAGCTCCAGACATCCTTACAACATCAGGTATTATCCTGTTTGCAGAAAATTTACCGGTACCGATAAAAAGCCTGCTGGTAATTTCTCTGCCTCCAATAATCAATTTGTCGTCCATTTTTTCATCCTCCCCCTACAAATCGCAGTACTTCAAGCTTATCGTTTTCTTTTAGTACAACACTGTCCCATTCTTCCTTCCGAAGAACGTTCTGGTTGTATTCAATAACTACACTTTCCGGTTCAAGACCCTTGCTGCAAATTAAATCCATAAGTGATGTACCGTTAGCTACTTCAGTTTGCTTGCCGTTTAAAGTAATAAACATCCCGTCACCTCCCCAAAACTAAAATTTCATACAACTAAAAAACGCCTATCCCGAAGGATAAGCGTCAATAGACCAATACACCATATTTAAAGCTTCCCTCCGGCGGTACTAACCGCATCAGGTTCAAAGGGTTAAGAGACAAAGGTCTCTTTCTCAGCCATAACGGCACCCCTAGCACAAATGTTATTTTTTTATTCATTATATATCAATACCAATATATTGTAAAGCCAAACTAATGCATTTTATGAAAAAGATGATTCCTCCAAAATTTCCTCCCACAATTCATCTCTTCCCTGCTTTGTTTCCGAGGAAAGGAGATTATTTTTACATCATCTCGAAGCTTTAGAGTATTGCGTATGTCCGAAAGCCTCTCCTTTATTTTTGAACGCGGTATCTTGTCAAGCTTGGTAGCAACAACCACATAGGATCTTTTCATGGTTTTCAGCCATTCATGCATAAGGACATCATCAGAAGTCGGAGAATGCCTGATATCCACCAGCATAACAACCTTCCTTAGCTGTTCTCTTTCCGTAAGATATGTCTCAATTAAATCTTTCCAGCCGGATTTCATAGATTTTGACACCTTTGCAAAACCATAGCCCGGAAGATCGACAAAATAAATTTTATCATCAATATTGTAAAAATTTATAACCCTGGTCCTTCCCGGCGTTGCAGCAACCTTTGCGAGATTCTTTCTATTCAACATCGCATTTATGAGTGATGACTTACCTACATTAGACCTACCTACAAAGGTAATCTCCGGTATATCATTTTTGGGATACTGGTCAGGTTTTACAGCCGTAATCTCAAATCTTGCGTTGTTCAAATTCAATTTCAACTTCATCACTCCTTATATCAAAACTTCTATTTAAAAAAATGAACACAAACGGTATTATAACATTTATCCGGCAAATATTTAAGTACTTTGTAGATAGTTCATATACTCGCCAATCCCGCCATTAAAAATTCTGTTGATCTTATTCCCAAAAAAGCTCCTATACTTATTGGTTGCGGTTTCGCTGTTAAGAAGCACCACATCAATAGAAAGTTTTCTCTCTTTTCTGTGCCGAAGCTTAAGCTCGCAGATTTTAAGAAGGTGCTTGAATTCGTAGTCTGCCTGAGGAAGCGAATACCCGATAAAAACCCACTTTTCGGAGTTTGTAAGCATATCCTCAGCCCTATCCCATATATCCGGAAAAGAGTTTGTCCTAAAGGATTTTCTGTAACTTTGAGTTGCTATATGGGCCGATACATTATCTCCGCATATAAAGCATCGTATGTCCTCTAAAAAAATCCTGTCGGCCAACTCCTTCATCTCATCGAACAACTCAAAATCAGATTTTTTAAATCCTATTTTTCTTATGTTAGGCATCCGGGATAAGGTATCGTTTATCAATACCCTGCAGTTGTCGCAATAGAGCCAATTGCAAGAACCGTGCACTTTTACGACTTTGATTCTTCTGTCTTCATTCCTTTTTTCTTTAAAACGGCCATCTTCCGTCAGATACTTTCCTCCATTGCAATAATCGATTACTATACCCGGGTCAATCATAGAAATATATTTTTCCAACACCGTGTCCCAGTTTAGTACCAAAAATCCTGTATCCTCAAGCCCATGTTCAATAAAAAACCTTATGAGCTTGTCTACCTCCCGGGAATATGTGAAACTGTCTTCCAAAATCGAAAAAATTCTATAAATTATTAGCCTCTTAAGGGCTCTAAGATGAATAGGAGAGTACTTTATCCCCAAATGATGCTCTGAATTGGTTGATATATCCATACAAGTAAGCAAATCATCCAGCTCCGGATATATATCTTTTTCAAAGCCAAAAACATCCCTCAGAAACCCTTCCATCACAAGGGAAACTCTGTTTTCAAAATCATTATTTTCCCTAGCCTTTGTTAATAACGCAGGTATTTCAGATTGTATAGGCACTCCAGAATTTTTTGAAAAGCCTGCTCCAAGTATTAATGTCGTCTTCATGTCATCTCCACATATCATTATTCTTTGATATTTATATGTGATACAGTTTTATTTTTTCATAACCATTCAATATTTATCAAAGTTAAATGCAATTTTTTATATACTATCATCATTGCCAATTCTCCTGCCTTTTTCTCAATTGATTTTGTTCACATTTTATGATAAAATTCATTATTATTGCTGGAGGTGATAAAAAGATATGTGGCGAACATGGGTTTACTTGTTAGCTGTTGTTGCTATTCTTGGTGTTTCATTCTTTTTCCTTATGCGTTCTGCGGATAAAAAACTTGAAGATTTAAAAGCAAAATCAAAAAAGAAAAAAATAAAAATATGAATAAAGCTTAAGATAATAAAACTATATTAGAGTCATGTTGTCTTAAGCTTTATTTACATAATTTAAAATAGGAATATATTCCTATTATGGTCCTATTCACTGTAAAACATATTGATATAAAAATTTACCGATGCTATAATTTACTTATAAAATATATAGAAAACATAATACCAATAATCGTTGTTAACATACAGATAATCATTGTAATTGCATTCACATAAATTATTTTTTTACGGGGGGAGTATTTATGGAATCAATTCAACGCAACAAACAGCTAGTATCTAAATTCAATGAAATTCAAGAGGAAATTCTAAGAATTGGCTGGAACGGTATAATTCAAAAATACCATCCGGACATTAATTGTGACGACGAAAATTCCGCCAAAATGTTCAAAATGTACAAATGCATCTACGAAAACATGAGGAAACGCGTAATTGTCAACCCTTAGTTTGCATTTTAAATGACTAGGTATATTCAGCAGTTAAAGCTTTTAAAGTCTGAAGGCAAAAAGAACAAAACTCTCCTTTATGCCTTCAGACTTATATAATTTACGGCTTGTTAGTTGCACTACAAAATTTACAGATTATATTTCATCTAAAAGCAGATTCAGTATTTCCATAACGTCCCCAACAATACCTATAGATGCAATTTTAAATATTGGAGCGTCTTTATCTCTATTTATAGCAATAATAGTATTAGACGAAATAATACCGGCTGTATGCTGCACCGCTCCCGAAATTCCTAAAGCAATATAAATTTTGGGTGACACAACTCTGCCTGTTTGTCCAATCTGATAACTACAATCCATCCAGCCGGCATCTATAACAGCCCGGGTAGCGCCTAATTCAGCTCCCAGTTTATTTGCCAACTTTTTCACCATTGGTATATTTTCAGGTTTTCCAATTCCCTTGCCAATACCAATAATAATTTCTGCATTAGAAGAACATATAGATTCCTTTGCAACCCTTTCAACTATTTCAACTTTTTCACTTTTATTTATAATAACAGGTACCTCTTCTATAAAACCTTTACGTTCAAATTCTTTATTTGCCGGCATAAATATTCCCGGTCTTACTGTAGCCATCTGAGGCCTGTGAATTGGACATATTATACGTGCTAATAAATTTCCTCCAAAAGCAGGCCTAGTTTGCAATAACAACCCAGTTTCATTTTCAATCTCAAGCTCAGTACAATCAGCAGTCAAACCTGTTTTCAAGCGTGTTGCAACACCAGGTGCCAAAGCCATTCCATATTTGGTTGCCCCAATAAGAACAATTTGCGGATTAAATACATTTATAATCTGCTCTAAAACATCAACATAAAGATATTCGTTGAAAGTTTCCAATAATGAATTATCTACTTTTATTACTTTATTTACATCGTAATAAGTAAGTTCAATAGCAATATTATCGATTTTATGACCAATAACAATCACTGAAAGCTCTTCTCCAAGCTGATTGGCTATTTCTCTTCCCTTGCAAATTAGCTCTAATGAGACATCTTTGATACATCCGTTTTCATGCTCACAATAGATAAAAACCCCTCTATATTCTCTTTTCCTTTGAATTATTTCCTGTCCCTCATCAAAAACTATTGCATTAAACGAACATGATGATATACATACTCCACATGCATTACAGTTATCTTTAATTATAAATTTACCGCCTTCAAAAGCAATCGATTTGCTGGGACAATTGTCAATACATGCCATACATTCAAAACATCTATCCTTTATAATTCGTATTTGTGCCATCAATACCTCCATCCAATCCTTCTTCTAAGAGCCAAAAATAAGTTTTATTTAATCCAATTCTAACATTTTAACTTAATAATCCTATTAATAATTTCTTTGGCCTGCTCTTTAGGAGAACCTTCAAGAAATTCACATGTTTGTAGAAAACAAGGCGTATATGTTTCTTTTACTCTTGTAGGCGAACCGGCCAAACCGCATAAGTTTTTATTCACCCCAAGCTCCTCTGAATTCCATACTTTTATTTGAGTTCTGCGAGCTTTTTTTATGCCATTTAACGACACAAACCTTGGTTGATTTATATTTTTTGCAACCGATATAACGCAGGGAAGATGCGCTTTTATAATATCATATCCGGTATCATTATCTCTTCTACATTGGATTGTATAGTTTGAGATGTTTTCAATGTGATTAACGTTAACAATATACGGTATATTGAGGGTTATACCTATACCCGGCCCGACATGTCCGGTACCCCCATCTGCAGTATGCTGACCGCAAATAATCAAATCAAATTTTCCCATTTTTTTGATACCCGCAGACAATATATAGGAAGTAGCAAGAGTATCAGAACCTTTAAAAGCCGGATCGCTTAACAATACAGCTTCATCTGCCCCCAATGATACGGCTTTCTTTAGCAAAAAAGCTGTTGAAGGCACACCCATACTGATTACTTTAACTGTACCTCCAAAACAATCTTTTATTTTCATCGCCTCTTCGAGGGCAAATAAATCATTTGGGTTTATTATTCCTTTCATATCCCCACGTTCTATAACATTAGTAACGCTGTTTAACTTGACTTGATTTGAATTAGGAACCTGTTTAATGCATACAATAATATCCAAATTTAATCCCCCAATTAGTATCTCTTTTTTTACTTATTTCATAGCTTTTAATGACTCATTAAACATAATTGCCCCTGGCGCAAACAAATCATAATCTACAAGCACATTGATGCAGGCTGGTTTGCCGGAATCTATTGCATTTTTTATAGCAGGAATAATTCGGTCATTTCTGCCGACAAATTCTCCATACCCCCCTAAAGCTTCCACCATCTTTTCATAGGGCCTTATCCCCAAATCACATGATGAAACATTTTGTTCTCCATATAATACCTGTTGAGTACTTTTACAAAATCCCCAAGCAAGGTCATTGTGAACAATCACCGTAATAGGTATGTTCAGCCTAACGGCAGTATCCATCTCAATAGCATTAAATCCAAAGGAACCGTCTCCAGTATATAGTATTACTTTTTTATCCGGATTTGCCAATTTTGCTGCAAGCGCTAACGGAATTCCGCATCCCATAGGTCCAAGAGTTCCATCCGGTCCAATAATTAAACGTCCAGGTTTATTAAAACTAAATAACAGACTTCCCCAAAACATAGCATTAGAACCGTCAAGTACAACAATGTCGTCATCGTCGATATATTCCATAATTCCTCTGATAATATTTATCGGATGTATCCTTTCATTTCCTGCCTGACTTGAAATATTTTCCCAGTAATCAGCATCATTTTCTTTTAATTTATCAATCCAGGAAGAATATGATTTTAAAACAATATTTTTTTCTTTAATTAATGTACAAAGTGCGGACAGTGTTTCTCCCGGCTCTGCTATTACAGTCAATGCAGGTTTTGAAGTTATTCTGCTGTTATAATATTCATCTCTACATATATTAATAAATTTTTGCCCGGCTCTAAAAAACGGCAACTTAGCAAGTCCCATCTGATAATCTATGTTTAGCCCAACATTAATTATAACATCTGCCTCATGTAATGCGTATAACTGAGGGCCTGCTTCCAGAACTCTTCCATTTCCGAAACACAGAGAGTGACTATCTGGTATACATCCTCTTGCTTTGTTAACAGTTACAATAGGTATGCCGGTAGTTTCAACAAACTTTACCAATTCATTCTCGGAATGTCCGTAATATATCTCATCTCCGGCAATTATCAATGGTTTCTCTGCATCAACTATGGTATTTAAAATAATATCAAGTGTCTCTCGATTTGGAGAACTTTTGCTTATTATTGTATTATTTTCAGGCCAATTTACCTCTTCTTCATCTATAGAATTTTTCAATATGTTAATAGGAATTTCCAATACTACCGGTCCTCTTAAGCCTGAAACTGCTTTCTTCATTGCAATACTTATGTACTCGGGTATACGTCCGGTATCAAAAACACTTGCACTCCATTTGGTATACTCCCGTATCATACCTATCTGGTCAATATCTTGTAATCCTCCAACATCCCTTTGCTGCGGAACGGTAGAACCCACAATCACCAAAATAGGTGTATTTGCCATATAAGCTTTTACGATACCCGTAATAGAATTTGTAAAACCGGGTCCACCTGTAACAATTGCCACACCAATATTCCTCGTAACTTGTGACCATCCGTCCGCCATATGTATAGCTGCCTGTTCATGTCTGACATCAATGATATCAAGACCATGCTTTTGGGCATGCACAAAAATTGGCGATACGTGATTTCCGACAAGTCCAAAAACATTTTTTATGTTATTCTTCCTCAGAGCAAGTACTAAAAGCTCCCCACCAGTAATCTTTGACATTTTGTGCCTCCTATAGAACAATGAAAACTATGCTACTGTCTTTCATGTTAAGAGTCATATTTTCAATTGAGTTTATCGTTAACTCATAAATTTTCATGGGCTCAAGTACAAACTTTTCTTCCTCATAGGATAAGCAAATATCTTGGGATACTACAGCATAAACATTTTTGAATTCATTTAAGGCTTTCATATGTTGGCCAACGTCAAGAGTGCCGTTTCCATCAATCTTTATAATCTCAGTTGAGCCAATTACGGTTTTTTCAATAGATACTCCATCGGTTTTCGCCTCAGTATGGAATACATTTTGCAGAATCCTATTACCGCCCAAATCAACAGGATAGTCATATTTAAAATCCAAAGCGTAAAAAGTATCCAAAGCATCTGCATAATGAGGTATAGATGAGGCCAACAAATAACTACTGCCTGGATTAATGTCTAAATAGTCGTCGTTATAGAAAAATCTAAAACTACCCCAGAAGCAATATCCAAATTGCGTGTGTGAATGATGGTGCAAATCTAATCCTGTACCCTTATTAATGGTAGATAGCAGTATCTCATACCTATCTTTTATAAAATATGCTTGAATAAAGCCATCTTTAATAACACGGTTTAATGAAACCTGTCTAACCATATGTCCTCCATTAAAATTATCACAATTTTTTTAAAATAAACACAGTCTATAAAATCTTGCCTCTAACTCTTTTTCACCTAAAGTTTTTAAAAATTTATCCTATAATACTGTTAAAAATAGACCATTTAAGTGATTCGCTGGTTCCTCCAATGATACTCAAAATCCTTACGTCTCTATATAATCTCTCTACAGTATATCCTCGAACATAGCCATATCCTCCAAAAATCTGCAAAGCCCTATCACAGATTTCTTTTGCATATTCAGTAGTCTTTAATTTGCATGTGTTTACATAATTGAGTATGCCAGGAGTATTATTATCCAGAAGCTCTGATGTATAAAAAACCGCCAGTCTCATTAATTCAAGCTTTGCTTTCATTTCTGCCAATTCAAATTGGACAGTAGACAATTTATACATGGGAACGGAATTAACCTGTCTTAATTTAGAATATGCAACAGCTTCTTCAAAAGCCCTTTCTGCAATTCCTAAAGCAACCGCAGAATTGGATATTCTCATGATTTCCATCGATTTCATCATCACATTAATTCCCTTACCCTCAGTTCCAAGCAGGCTTGATTTGTGGAGCTTCACATTGTCAAAGTGAATATCTGCTATTTTTAATGACTGTAGCCCCATTGTCTCATCTTCTTTTCCTATTATTACTCCAGGGTTGTTCTTGAGTTCAACAATAAAGAAACTATATCCATGGAACCAACGGGGTTATCATCGGTTTTTGCAAATACAAGTGCATAGTCACCAATGGATGCGTCGGTAATCATAGCTTTCGTGCCATTTAAAATATAGTGTTCACCATCTTTTTTAGCAGCAGTTTTTATCTGGCCTATCCCAAAACCATCCGGTTCATTAACGGCAAAGACACCATTTTTTCATTCTTAATACATGGAAGCAAATACTTTTCTTTCTGTTCTTCAGTAGCAAAAAAGAGTAACGGATAATTATATGTAAAGTTCCTGCATCCAATCATGTGAGCAATTGAAGCATCTGATTTTGCAATTTCACTGATAACAATCATGCTGGAAACTGTATCGATTTCACTTCCACCGTATTTTTCAGGTATTTTAAGAGCTTTATAGCCTAGAGAGCCCAACTCGTTTAAAATATCTTGCGGATACGTACCGGAATTAACTCTTTCATTTACATTAGATTCTATTCTTTTAGCAACAAAATCAGAGATAGCATCTCTTACTAATAGATGTTCTTCATTAAACCGATACATTATATTCCTCCAAAACTATCTGCATATAACTTAATAATGCCTTCCTCTTGAACAGTATTTTCGTCAGAATTGTTTTTAAACAAGCACCAAACAATATGTGCATTATACTTTTTAGATATAAATTGAATACCTTTATCTCGATAAAGCTCATAAGATGTTTCATTTGTTATTCCTACATCTGCTTTTCCCTCTAAAACGAATAATACAGCCTCTGTGGTAGAGCGTGTAGTAACAATTTCAATTTCGGTATCCAAAAGCACATCCCCGGCTAGATATTGCAATATTCCTTGTACTGCCGGACAAGCTGCCACCCTAACCTTCTTTTTAAATGAATAGTTTTCGCCTACTTTTCCAATCATTCCGTAATCAGGTGTATGATAAATAAAATTAAGTACGTTTGAAAATCTGTGATTCCAAAAATAATCGGTAATTCTTTCGTATGCTGAAGGTATTAGGGCATATTCAATCTCTTTATTATTCAATGCATCAAAAACATACCTAAAGTCATCCATTAGACATATTTTATAGCTGCATTTACTGTTGATTTTATTTAGGTAACCAATCATATATTTCACAGCTTGTTCGCTGCTCGTTCCGTGAGGCCCAAGAGAACCAATACGTATATTCTTCATAGAGCTAATTTCATTAATGAAATCTTTATATTGACGTTCAAAAGGCTCAATAATAGTTGTCATAACTACTATCTCCTATCATTCCGTTCTTATAACTTTATTTTCAATAATCCGCTGTGCAGAATCTTTTTCCATATCACCCTCGGATTTCTTCCTACGATCGACAATTCTTGCAGCTTTCCAACTGACTAACGCACCAGTGTATATTACCGGGCTAAGTTCATCGGAATATGCTACTTTTGCTTTTATACCTAATTTATTTTTAAACATCTGTTCGATATTTACGGCACTTTCTTCGCTTTCATCATTCTTCGTCAGCATTTCGATTTTTATTTCAATTTCATCTACACCATCAACATTATCAATAAAAATCTGGTATCCGAGACACTTGTTAATATTCGCCATAATAGTTTCTTCAAATTCTGAAGCTGCATAGTTTCTTCCGTTAATTTCAATTCTATCTTTAACTCTTCCTATTATTTCTATAACATTAGACGGAATTGGCGAATCACCTTCGGGTTCATATATTCTTACCATATCACCGGTACGGTATCTAATAAGAGGTTTACCTCCCGGATTCAACATAGTTACAACCAATTCACCCTCGCCTGTAAATCCTCTAAACTCTCCAGTCACAGGGTCAACTACTTCATAAATATAATTATGTGGAAAGATATGCATTCTATTATTCCTATCACATACTGAAATAACCAGCGCTTCTTGGGAACCATAAAGGAAATTGAATACCTTTGCTCCCCATATACTTTCAATGTTTCTTACCATTGGCTCAGTACACATTTCACCGGTTACCATAAGCATCCTTACATCAAAATCTTTTTCAATATCATAACCGTATTTTTGTGCTGCTTTAAATAGGGTCATGGAAAGTCCAGGTGTACACATTAAAGCATTTATTTTCAGTTTTTTCATTACTTCCAGTGTCTTTGGAAATCCAACAACAGGAGAATACGGCCATGCTTTAACAGAGCAAAATCCAAGATTATCACATACATTTGTAAGGGTATCTCCAAAAGAATGAAGCTCTGTAGGACCAAATATACCGACAACAGGTTTCTCATCTCCAAAAACACTTTGAAACAAATCTTTATATGCCATTGAAATGGTTACATTACTGGAAATAACATCAATCATATTTCTAGGGCACGGCGTAGCTTTACCAGTTGTACCTGTAGTTTCATAAAAATACGCATTGCGGTTAATGGGCTGAGACAACATATCTAAGTCTTCATTCCTTAAATCATCCTTTGTTGTAAAAGGCAATTCTTGAAAATTAAAAATATTATAATTGCTAAAATTATCTTTATAAGGCTCTAGCAGCTTCTTATAGAATGGCGAATTATTATATACATACCTCAAATTGTCGACAAGTTTCTTATTCTGAAGCTCTATAAGGGCTTCTCCTTTTAATTTGCCTTCAAAAAAGCTTTTGCCACTTTCTTAAAATCAACCAAATACTTCTCCAATTCTTCATTCAGCAACAGCATATTCAAACCTCCTTGTGTGCAGTTCTTCAATCGCAGTATAGGTAGCCTTCATTTTATAAATGGTTTCCATCCATTCATTTTCATCTATTGAATCGGCAACAATTCCGGCTGATGCTTGTAAGTATAATTTTTCTCCCATTTTAAGCACAGTTCTTATAATAATAGAACTTACAATATTACCGTTAAAATCAAAAAATCCAAATGCACCGCCATATGGTCCTCTAATCTCAGATTCAAGTTCGGAAATAATCTCCATAGCCCTGACTTTGGGTGCTCCCGTTAGAGTTCCTGCAGGAAAAGTCGCCTCAAAAACCTCCATAGAATTTAAACCTTTATTTAATCTGCCAACCACAGTACTTGTAAGGTGGAATACATGGGAAAACTCTTCAACACTCATTAATTGCGTTACTGCTACAGTACCCGGTATCGCCATTATACCTATATCATTTCTTGCCAAATCCACCAGCATAATATGTTCGGCATTTTCCTTTGCATCATTTTTCAACTTCTCAATGATATTGTTCCTGCTAATTTCATCATGGCCTTTTCCTTTAGATGTACCTGCAATTGGCCTAATCATCACTTCACCGTTCTCTATCCTTAACTGCAATTCCGGGCTGTCTCCTATTAGCTTGTATTCTTTTGAATCCCAGAAGAACATATACGGAGACGGATTAATTTTCCTAAGCTTGTCATACAAATCCAAAGCTTCAATATTTGTTCCTTCTACCGTTAATCTTTGCCCTAACTGAACTTGGAAAATATCTCCATCGTAAATATATTTCTTTGCTTTAGCAACAATATCAAAAAATCTTTCTTTTGTAATATTTGATTTGACAACCATTTCGCATTTTTCATTTTCAAATGTACTTTGATCAGTCTCTTGTAATCTGAAATCATCGGTAGAATTTTTGTCTTTACCGTTCTTGATAAGAGAAATGACTTCATCCAATCCTTCTATTTCCCTGTTTTCTATTCTGTTTTCTATAATCAAGACCTCTTTACTGTTATATTCTACCTCAATAAGCACCTGGAAATATTTTAAATGTACATCAGGTAAATTCAGAACGTTTTTAGGTTTTCTCGGGACATTTTCTATATAATGCAAGTATTCGTATCCGAAATATCCTACAAGGCCATTATTAATCATAATATCCAAATCATGCATATTTACCTGATTAATAGATTTGCTTATAACATTAAAGACATTGGAAAACCTATCATTATCAATATCAAATACTCCGTTATCTTCTCTGTATACTTTTCCAATTATTTTTTTCAGAACTGACTTAATATTTTCACAATCTGAATCTACAATTAATTTTTTATTATCCAGTTTGATCTCAAAACTAGGAAACAGCCCTATAATAGTTTTCGTACAGTCTATATCAGGACCATAAGCAGACTCTAACAAAAAGACTTTGTCTGTTCCTATACTATAGGCTATTCTCCTGAACATTTGATATACGCTTTCGCTAATGGTAATCTTATGAGTATACTGATATATATTCATAAAAGTATCCTGTTCAAATTGGCGTATATTTGATTTTAATAAATTTATTTGCTTTATTTTTTTTGTGTTATCGCTGCATGTTTGAATCAATTTGGATGTCCGCTCAAGAAAGCACTGCAATATTCTTTTTCCCTCAACAGTTAAAACTGACTCAGGGTGAAATTGGACTCCTTCAATATTATAAACCTTGTGTACAACTCCCATTATTTCGCCATCATCACTTTCGCATGTTATTTCCAGACAATCAGGCAATGTCTCCTTTACAATGGCTAGAGAATGGTAACGCGTTGCAACAAATTCCTTATCAAATTCTTTCATTACACCTTTTTTCAATGGTTTTATAATTGAAGTTTTACCGTGCATTAATGTCTTAGCATGTGAAACCACTGCACCAAAGGCTTCACCAATAGCTTGATGTCCAAGGCATATTCCAAAAATTGAAATCTTGCCTGCAAATTCCTTTATAACAGGTATGCAAATCCCCGCATCTGCCGGAGTACCCGGTCCCGGAGATAAAAAGATTGCATCCGGCGACATTTCTCTAATATCATCTAAGGTTATTTTATCATTTCTAAACACATAAACATCATGTCCCAGTTCCCTAAGATATTGATACACATTATACGTAAACGAGTCATAATTATCAATCAATAACAATCTCATTTTCATTTCACTCCCTTTTTAGCAAAATGCCATTCTAAAGTTCTTTTTAAATTCTGTTTAAGAGCTTCTATACCCTCAGTATCAAAGTTCACATCACCAGGAAATTTTCCCAAACCGTAAAACAAAGGAAGAAAACCGCTGCCTACAACAATCATTTCGTTTAACAGGATATTGAGCAAAATTTGAGTTGCGACAGTTGTATGAGCATACCTTCTGCCAATTACAATTACCATAGCAAGCTTGTCTCGAAGAGGTCTTCCCTGGGGTCGCAAAAATCCAAACCCTGCTCTCTCTAGAAATGTCTGAAAGATGCTATTGGATGAAAATGCGTAAATAACCGGAACATATACAATTATATCTGAAGCTTTCATATCTTCGATTACTTCTTTAACATCATCATCCAATACACACTCATTCATAGAATTACACTTATAGCAAGACTTGCAATAAAGTATTTTCTTTTCAAGCAGAAATATGCTTTTAATATTTATCCTGTCACAATACGGACTTGTCTTTACAATATCCAGTATCTTTTCAGAGTTTCCGTTTCGTCTATGAGACCCAAATATAAACAATAAGTTTGCCTTATCCTGAGGCTCGTTTATTGATTTCATGTTATACCTCTCTTATTTGTTTTTCAGCTTTGGTTTTCCAATTTCAGGTTTTTTATTCTGCTGTTGTAAAGTTTACCCCATTCCTTGTTGATTCTATAAACAGCTTTCGCATTTTTCAATTTTCCCGTACTAATAAATGCCATACATGCTCTCTGCGTAATCGAAAACCTTGAAAATAATTTTTTCCATAACCATATAGTACCGTCTTTTAGCTGATGGCTCGTAAGCTTTGATAACTTATATAATGGAAATTTTGATCTCTTATAATGTTTCCAGTCTTGAGGGAAGTTGGTATAAATCAAACGTCCTTCCGCACGCATCCTTTCAAATAACCTTGTTCCAGGATACGGCACCAGCGGTCCGACATGTGCCATTGCAAGCTTCAATTTTTTTATTGTTTTGAATGTTTGCTTGAAGCAATCGAGACCATCTTCATCATTGCCAACTATAAATGAACCAAATACTTGTATACCATGCTTTTGAATCTTTTTAGCAAACTGAGCACTTTCTAAATATTTCACATTCATTCTCTTGTTCATTTTACCTGATAAAACCGCTAAAGAACCCGATTCAATACCAATGCAAACACCTATGCATCCGGCTTTTTGCGCTATTTTTATCAGTTCTTCGTTGTCGGAAAATTGTACAGGCACTTGGGCAATCCATATTTTATTGATATTGCTTTCGATCATTTTTTCACATAGCTCTTTAAATCTTTGGTGATCATCATGAGAAAACCCAAGCAAGTTATCATCTGCAAAAAAGAAACTTTTTTGGGGCATATTTTTAAGCTCTTCAATAACATTATCAACAGGCCTTTTTCGATATGTTGCTCCGTTTAATGCTGTAACTGCACAAAATTCACAATTCGCAGCACAACCCCTGGTTGTTTGAATGATACCCCAATTATATTTGGGATTATATAAATGAAAAGCTTGTTGCGGAACTTTTGCCAAATCTACAGGCTCCTTAGCTTCGTAAAGCCTTTTCAAAGAATTGTTCTCAAAATCACTTATAATCTCATTCAAAACATCCTCTACTTCTCCCTTTACAACAACATCAACAAATTCAAGAGCTTCCTCACTGCAAACACTTGCATGTATGCCGCCCATCATTGTAGTAATTCCCATTTTCCTGAATTGGTCAGCCATTTCATATGCTCTTAATGCATGACATGTCATTGCTGTAATACCAACCAAGTCACATGGTTCGGTTCTAAATTCTTCAAAAAATTCATCCCTAATTACAACTTCCCAATTTGAAGGCATTAATGATGCAATAATTCCCAAACTCAAAGGCGGATACAGCCTTTCCCCTACTTCCTGCTCAAAAGGTTTCGGGTTCCACAACACAAGTTTACGTTTTTTCATTTTATCCCCCCGCCACATATTGAAAAATTTACCAGACAAACAAACTAAAAAAGCTAGATGCACAAGCATCTAGCTATATACCCAAAGTACTAGATCTCGTCTCATCTTATCTCACCTCACCTAATCTCGTCTCGTCTCACCATATTTACTTGTTAAACTAAAACATATACTAAAAACTAATCTCATCTAACTCTAACTCAACTCGTCAAAAAACATCGAAAACTTCAATAAGAGGATTATTATTTTCTACTATTAATAAGAACTTAATATTTTCATCAGGCAGTACTTTCTTATCTTTATATTAAATAGTACTTAAAACCCTAACAATCTCAACTCAATCTCAAAATCTAGCAAACCAAAAACTCTAAAATATAGGATCATTTTAACATACAATGTTAATGAATGCAATAGAATTTTAATTTAATTTCAGTAAACATTATTCACTTGTTTTGCCGGTTGGCTCAATCCCAATTTTACTGCCTGTTTTTCTTTTAATCTCATATTAGTTCTTCAAAAGTATTATCCAAAAAAACTCTATCGATATCCAGCAAACCTCTTTGTAGAGAAAGCAAAACAGCTATTTTCGTAGTATACCATACTCCTTTTTTCAACTTACCTTCAAACCTGTCAAGATATTCGTCAGATGCTTCGTGATATATAAATTCCAGTCTACCTACAACTACTGCATCTGTGGGTGCTAATGTAAAAATTTCCGCATCGGCAAGAACTTCAAGATCAGAAGGACCCGCAATAAGCTTTACTTCCCGTATTATAGAATTCTCCACAGCATTTTTATATACTGCTCTCATAATTCCTGTAAACGGCGCATCGGGATAGTATGCAACAAATTCTTTGCTATAATCCACATTTCCAATAAAATGTTCTACATGTGATTTTACCATGGAGAAATAATATTCTCTGTCTTTGTCAGTAAGAACAACCCTGATCTCAGGCATTTTTAAATGAGGAATAAGCTCATCAAAATCTATCCCCATATTATCGATACATTGATAATAATTATCACATAATGCAGGATTTATAAGGAACACACGCCGTTTATTTTTGGTATCTATAATAACCTTATATTCGCTTGCATCCCAGTAAACATTATAGCCAAATGCTTCAGTAATAGCCCTATAAGGTACAAAAGTTCTATTGTTTCTAATAACAGGTTTGGAGCCTATCGGAACTGATTTGTATTGATATTCTTCCAAATCGGTAATATGTATGAAATCTTTATCATCATTAAGATAAAATCTTATTTCTATGTCATCATGAGTAATTATAACTCTTCTTAGAATATCATCCCACTCAACCTTTGCTCCAAAACTCTCTGCAATTGCACGAATGGGTACCATAGTTCTTCCAACTTCATTTATATAAGGTTTTGCATCTGGAAATTGCAGCTCTTTGTCATCGACATATACTTTGAGCTCGGGATGTTCTGAGGTTGAAGCAATCGTTACGTTGCCTGTAAAGCCTGTGATAAAAACAACAAATATTACAATAACCGCTAAATGCTTGAATAAAAGATTCCTCTTCATTTTGATTCCTCCACTTTTCCGGTATTATTCAGCCTGCCGCAAAATAAAAACCAGCTTCTGCATTAAATCTACTTTTAACCGTATTTAATTTTACTCCATGTTTTTGGCAGAGTATAGTCTAAAGTTTAGCTTATCCGGATCTTCCGGTCGGCTTGCCACCAATAATAAAAGCTCGAGACATCGAGTCCCTTCGCTTTTGCCTCTTTCATTTCATTCCAAGAGGCCAAATAATATAACCGCCACACAACATGGCGGTAACAACTAACTTCACATAATATTAAAATTTACGATACGTTTTAAACTTACTATAAAAAACAATGTATAAAATCAAGCATTATATCTTACTTTATTTCCTCAAATGTATTGTCTAAAATGACATTACCGAGAACCAGATCGGTTGGCCGCAAGTTTAATCTTACAGCTATTTTTGTACTGTACCAAACGCCCTTTTCCAACTTGCCTCCAAACCTATTAAGATATTCATCAGACGCTTCATGATATATAAATTCCAGTCTACCTAGAACTATTGCCTCAGCAGGCCCCATTTCAATAGCAGGATAATCGGCAAGAATTTCAACATCGGAAGGATCTGCAATAAACTTCACTTCCCGTATTATAGAATTTTTGACAGCGTCATTATACACTTCTTCCATAACTGGTGTAAATGGAGCAGTAGGATACTCCGGCTCAAATTCTTTACTAGAATCAACATTTCCAATTATATTCTCGACATAATCTTTAGCCCGGTATAAATAACTTTTTCTCATTTCATCAGTAAGATTTGTCCTAACCTCCGGGCTTTTTAAATGCGGTATAAGATTTTCAAAATCTGTGTTGAAATTTGACACACATTGATAATATGTATCACTTAAGCCGGGATTTATGCAAAATACAGGTTGCCTGTTATTTGTATTCACCGTAACCTTGTATTCTTTTTCATCCCAGTAAACTTGATAGCCAAAAGCTTCGGTAATAGCCCGATAAGGTAAATATGTACGGTCGTTTCTAATAACAGGTTTAGAGTCTAATTGAACAGTTTTACTTTGACTCGTTTTTATATCGCGAACAAGCATGACACTTTCGACATAGTCAGGCAAAAATTCTATTTCTATGTCATCATAAGTAATTGTAACTTTTCTTAGAACACCATTCCAATCAACCATTGCTCCAAAACTCTCTGCAATTGCACGAATCGGAACCATAGTTCTTCCGGATTCATTTATATAAGGTTTTGCATCCGGAAATTGCAGTTCTTCATCATTAACATATACTTTCAGTTCGCGTTGTACCGGAGTTGAAGCAAACGTTACGTTGCTTGCAAAACCTATGACAAGGGCAAACACTATAGCAATAATCTTTACATTTTTCAATAAAAGATTCTTTTTCATTTTGATTCCTCCACTTCCCAGTATTTAGTATAATTACACTTATACCTTTAAAAAAAGCTTGTACATTGCCAAACTGTTCTCTTCATACCACATAAGCCCATCTATGTGCATACTCCGATTAACAGTAATTCGCACTATATAACTATATTACTACAAAATTCCTAATAAGAATGTTAAATTTATATTAAAAAAATATAAATGTCGAAGAGAAAGGTTTACTAAACCGTTAGGCCCGGCTTATTTTACTGCTATAACAACAAAGGCCTTGATGGTATGCTTCACTCCATAGTTATCGGTAAAATAATAGTCTACAGGAGCAATATCAATATTTGAAAAGCCCATATATAATTCTTCAATCTCTTCTTTGGAAAAATAATGATGCGGAATGTTTTCCTCGCCTTCAACGTTATTGATAAATGTATTTTTTTCAATTTCTATACCTTTTCCATAGTTCTCATCTTCTATTGAAACATAGTCAACAACTAAGACTCCGCCAGGCCTAAGAATTCTATACATTTCATTTACATTTTTGCGTACATCTTCTATATTTCCGTGTCCGGTTGTCCATACACACAAAATTGCATCCGGCAAATTATCCCCAACAGTCAGATTCCTCATATCAAGCTGTGCAAACTCGATATTAGTTAGATTAAGCTTTTCTGCCTTCGCTCGGGTAACTTCTATTCCTGTCTCTGAAACATCTACAGCTAAAACCTGAAACCCGTTTTGGGCAAGATATATTGTATGCCTACCGGTACCGCATCCTAAGTCCATTACTTTGCCGCATCCAAACTTTTTAAAGATTTCTTTTGCTGCTATTACAGTGGGTAGTACTTCCGATTGTACTTCGCCCTACTCTTTATAGATTTTATCCCATTCTTGCTCCCAGTTAACAGTCAACATTCGTCACCTCAAAATACATTTTCACTCCTATTGATATAAAATTATTATAGCGAATTGTTACAATAATAGACAAGATTTTTATACACATTAATATTTTAGCACCTAATCATCATTAAGATAAACAGATGCAATTTTTTAGAGCATACAAACTAACTTTCTACTATAAAACTAATATTTCAAATTAAAAGTTCGGGACATCGAGTCCCTTCGCTTTTGCCTCCTTCATTTCATTCCAAGAAGCCAAATAATAAAAGAGGAGGCAATTACCTCCCCTTTTAGATTCAGTTAACAAAACATACAGTTTGCCATTGCAATTCTTATGTACTTGCATCAAATGCTCTTAAGATAATTTCAGTTACAATGCATTAGTTTTTATAGCCGCATCCGCCAAATCCGCCGAAAATTCCTGGGCATAAACACAAAATAAACAGAATTATAATTATGCACCAGATAACGTCATTACCGAAACCAAAACCACAACCAAAACCTCTATTTTCTTCCATAGCGATTCATCCTTTCTTTTATTGTTTTTCTTCACGGTAGTATAATATTCACACGGATAGAAAAGTGTTACATTGTTTTTTATTAATGGCTATAAAAAATCCTGAATAAAAGCTTTGGACATCGAGTCCCTTCGCTTTTGCCTCTTTTATTTCATTCCAAGAGGCCAAAAAAATAGAAGGGTGTAGATTGACTCTACTCCCTTCGGTTAATTGAATTTATGAGAACTTAAATCATGAGTTTAAGTACTCCTTTGTTTTTACTCCATTTCTTTTTACTACGAACGCCGGATTTCCTACAACCACACAATTATCAGGAACATCTTTATTAACTACAGAATTTGCACCAATAACTGAGTTATCACCTACATTAACACCTCCCACAACTATAGCACCTGCTGTAATTCTTACATTATTACCAATCACAGGACATTTATCTTTAATATAGCCAATGGTAACTTGCTGATTAATCCAACAATTTTCACCTATGCTTTTGGCGTTTATAATTGTGGAGAAACCATGTTGTATAAACAATCCAGGCCCAATATTATCAGCATAAATAAAAAGGCTGTCCAACGGTCTGTAAAAAATTTGAATAAGCTTTGATGCTATGATATTCCACTTTTTTAACCTGTAATAAAAAAGGTTCCTAAATTGTGGGTAGTATAGCAAAAACCAATTTAAATATAACCATTTCGGAAAATTTAAATTTAAATTGCAACAACTAATCCATCTGTCAATATCCTTTTCAATAATGTCTTTATTTGCAGCCAAGTTATATAAAATTATTGACGGTAAACCTCTTAATAAGTTTATAAAACACCATGCTTTTTTCAGTTTTTTCATGACAATATCAACCTCCGTATGAAATAATACTAATTATATCATACCTTGGTTAACTTAGCCAACAACTGCAAATTTAGTCTTATTGCCAAATTATTAACCTTATAGCCAATGCAAAATAATCTATGTTTATGGCAAAAGGCAAAGTATAATGGAAGAATCAAAAGAAAGCTATTGATGTATTTGCTCAGCGTATATACGTTTATAATAACCGCATTGATATGAACATCTTAACTATCACAACGAACAATACTAAAAATAAAATCTCGGGACATCGAGTCCCTTCGCTTTTGCCTCTTTCATTTCATTCCAAGAGGCAATAAAAACCGCCAGTCGGAAAACTGGCGGCAATAAAACTAGTCAAGTAGATATAACGAACCCTCTTGACAGCAGTTTGGACTTATTGGTGGAGCTAAGGGGTTCGAACCCCTGACCTCTTGAATGCCATTCAAGCGCGCTCCCAACTGCGCTATAGCCCCGAAATATTTATCAATAGCAATAAATATTTTAATACAATTTTCATCGTAATTCAATAGGCTTTTTTGGAAAAATAAAAAAACTTTAATCTTTACAGTCTAATCTACATATATATTTTCAGTACTGTAGTCCACCAATACTACCCTGCCGTCATTCTCAATAAAGTTCACAATATTTGCCATCATACTATCCGCATGGGCAGCCTCATTGGATACGCAAGATATCCCTATCACAGCATTTTTCCATTTATCATTAAAGCCTACTTCTGCCACCGAGGCATTAAACCTTGACTTAATTCTTCCGACTATACTTTTAACAACCTGCCTTTTTTCTTTTAATGAAAATGCTTCATTAATATTTAAAATCACTCTGCAAACACCTATAACCATATGCATCACCTATTAATTATAAATATAATTTATGATTTATAATTTATGCTTTTGGTGCTTTTACTATTATAACACAAACTTAATGATTATAGAAAATTCATATAAAACTTGCTATAATAATAAGTAATATTGAATAGGAGTTAGGAAAATGGCGAAAATTCTTGTAATAGACGATGAAAGCACTATTCTTCAGAACATTAAATTTCTTCTCGAAATTGACGGCAACGAAGTAATAACGGCTTCCAGCGGCTTAGATGGGCTTAGGATTTTCATGGACAACTACAACTCTATCGATGTCGTCATTACCGATATGAAAATGCCCAAACTTTCCGGCATGGATATCTTAAGAGAAATTAAGAAAATCATTCCTCAAATGGCCGTGATTATCCTTACCGGACACGGTGACCTGGATAATGCCATTCTTGCAATGAAAGAAGGGGCATTCGAATACCTTAGAAAACCGGTCACCGCCCAGGATTTATCAATAGCTATAACCAACGCCATAAACAGAAAAAAACTTCTTATGGAAAATGAAAAAATGACCCGGGAACTGTTAGAGCATAGAAACTACTTACAGGGTCTTCATGATTCTGCGGCAAAAATACTGCTCAACATGCTTCCCAAAAGTTTGCCTAATATAGACGGCTTTAACTTTGCCGTAGAGTATAAATGCTGCGACGATGTCGGCGGCGATATGTACGATGTATGCGATATAGGAGATTATATTTGCTTTTATGTATTTGACGTATCCAACCACGGTATTCTTGCTGCCGTCATTTCAATAATAATCAAAAGTTTTCTTCAAAACATAGAGTATAACTACCGGCAGGGAATCAACAAAAGAAGATTTCCCGAAATAGTCCTGGATCTGAACCTTGAGCTTTTGTCCAACACAGCGCAAAATGTATTTGCTTCCTTGTTTCTAGGATTTATTGATAAAAACAGCAAAAAGCTTTATACTGTGTCGGCCGGTCACATTACCCAGTATATAGTAAAAAACAGCGGACTCGTGCCGTTAGAGTCAACAGGTCCTATTCTTGGAGTTTTCGAAGATTCAACTTATACATGCACTGTAAATCAGTTAGAACCTGGAGATAAAGTTCTGCTTTTTACAGACGGTATAGTTGAATCCCCTTCGAATTCAAACTGCGAAAATGCCGCCAACAACCAATTTTTCGGCTACGAAAACATGCTTAAAGTTCTCGAAAGCTGCAAAAATGAGTCCCTTTCAACCATTATTGATAAAACTATGAAGGCTGTAAAAGAATTCTCCAACAATACTTGTCTTGACGACATGACGATATTAGGTATTGAAGTCTTAAAAGAGAATTAAAATTTCGGAGGTCAAAATGAGGAAAAATCCGCGAGCAAATGAAAATCTTCCGGAAGATATATTGGAGAGCATTATTATAAGTTCAACGGAATATGCCATTATCGCAACAGACATCCAAAACAGGATAATTATTTGGAATAAGGGTGCTGAACTGATTTATGGCTACTCGAAGGAAGAAATGCTGGGAAACAAGTTCCCTTCCGACCTTCACAGAAAGGGTTTGCCCAACAGTGAATTCCTTTTTGTACCTGACAAAAAAACAAAATCCAACTTGATAGATCGAACAATGTATGCAAAAAGAAAGGATGGCTCCTTTATTCCCATTTCCATTACATCAACACCAAGAGTTAATAAAAACAATGAAACACTGGGACTGCTGATTCTTACCAGAGATATTACAAGGTATAAGCTCTTAGAGCAATTCAACAGCCTGCTGATTGAAATTACACACCTGGTGAATTCATCATCCAGCATAGAGCAGATGTGCTCCCTGGTATGCAATACCATAAGCAGTTTTCTCGGAATACCGTCGGTATTCATTTGCTTGTATGACTATCTTGGCAACAACTTCTATATAAACGCAATGACAGGCTTGTGCAAAAGTTGCAACACCCATACCTGCAGCTATTTTACCGATGAAAATGCCCCAGTAGAAAACATAAAAGACTGTTTTAAAACCTACACCCAGCTTACAATAAACCACACTCCCCTATCCGAACACGCCATTTATGAATATATGGACACATCTTTGCCCAACGTCAAAGAAAACTACATAATTCACATTCCGCTGATTTCGGATGTTTCAATTATCGGAATACTTCACATTGTTGTCTCAAAGCCCCAGAAAACCTTTCTTCTCAATGAAACTCAAGTTCTAAGCCTTATTGCCAATGAAATAACGGCAGGAATTCAAAGGAAAAGACTGATTGAAGAAATAAAGGAATATGCAGATAACCTCGAAAAGATGGTTAGGGTCAGAACCCATCAACTACGCGAAAAAGATGCCCAACTGGTACAGTCGGAAAAACTTGCCACTCTTGGCGAAATGGCTACCGGCATAGCTCATGAAATCAATCAGCCTTTAGGAGGAATAAGCCTGATTACCCAAGGACTTATCCTGGCCAAAAAACGAAATAAATTGACCGATGAATTACTGCTTGAAAAACTCAATGCCATTGTGGAGCAAGTGGACCGCATTGATAAAATAATCGGGCACCTTCGCACCTTTGCAAGACAGTCCGATCAAACCAAGACACCGATAAACATAAAGATGCCGCTCCTTGATGTATTCAACCTTGTCGGTGAGCAGCTGAAAAAGCGGAAAATCAATGTTGATACCTATATTGAAGAAGACCTTCCTTACGTTCTTGCCGACCACAACAAGTTGGAACAGGTATTTTTAAACCTCATTGTCAATGCCAGAGATGCCATAACGGAGCTTGAAAAAATCAACAAGCGTCTTTTGCCTGACAATGAAGCCGATAAAAGAATAACCATAAAAGCCTATTCTGACGGCACAAATGTCATTATTGAAATTATCGATAACGGAATAGGTATCCCCAAGCCTATTATCAATAAAATCTTTGAACCCTTTTTCACTACGAAAGAAGTGGGAAAAGGCACCGGTATAGGACTTTCAATATCATATGGAATCGTCAAAGAATTTGACGGGACCATAGAAGTTGAGTCAGAAGAAATGAAAGGGTCTAAATTCATAATGAAACTTCCCATATATAAAGAAAATGAAATGTAAATATCTCCAATCACATTTTGTGTTGTTAAAAATCTTTTCAAGTGATATGATATTCAAGGGAAAAAATAATTGAAGCTATTGTTTTATGTTTCCAATAGCTTTATTTTGCCTGTAAAAAATTTTATTCAAAATGTTTGATAAAAGAGGTGTAATAGTTTGCCTTTTGACGGTATAGTAACAAAAAATGTAGTTAACGAGTTATCGGACGCCCTTATAGGCGGCCGCATTGATAAAATTTATCAGCCGGAACAGGATGAGATAATAATAAACTTAAGGGCTAAAGGACAAAACCTTAAGCTCTTGTTATCCGCAAATGCCAGCTATCCAAGGATTCATCTTACCGATGTTACAAAGGAGAATCCCGTAAATCCTCCTGTTTTTTGCATGCTTCTTAGAAAACACCTTTCTGGAGGAAGAATAACACAAATAGAATTTCATGACTTTGAAAGAGTTATTACAATACATATTGAAACCATTAACGAATTGGGAGATCTTACTTTAAAAAAGCTTGTAGTTGAAATAATGGGTAAACATAGCAACATTATACTCGTAAACAATGAAAACAAAATAATCGACTCAATAAAGCACGTAGACAGCGATATTAGCCGTGTAAGAGAAGTTATGCCTGCAAGGCCCTACTCCCTGCCGCCAAGTCAGGACAAAACCAGTCCTCTTGCACTTGATGCAGAGCTACTCTTTTCAAAAGCCAAAGAACAAGGGGATTTACGTATATCAAAGCTTCTTCTAAACAATATCAAAGGCTTTAGTCCCCTTTTGTGCGAAGAAATATGTTATCGTGCAGGTATTGACCCAAGAATACCGGTTTCAAGTCTCTCGGAAGATGTTGTCCAAAGCTTAAAGCAAGTATTGAAAAAAATAATTTCAAAGATTGAGAATTCGGAATTTACCCCATGCATAATATGGAATGGTGATGATAGACAAAAGCCTATAGATTTTCATTCTTTCGAGATTAAGCAGTACAATACATTGGATTTTTATCCCTCTATCAGCAAAGTGTTGGATTTGTTTTATACCATTAGAGATACTTCCGAAAGGCTCGCACAAAAGAAAGCGGATCTTGTAAAAACTCTAAACAACTGTATTGAACGATGCAATAAGAAAATATCAATCCACACGGATACACTGAGGGAAGTTGCCGAAAGGGAAAAGTTCAAGCTTTATGGGGAGCTTATAACCGCAAACATATACTGTATCCCTAAAAACTCCAGCAAAGTGTCCCTTTTGAATTACTACAGCGAAAACGGAGAGTATGTGGAAATCCCCCTTGATGAAAACCTTCTTCCCCAAGAAAATGCGCAGAGATATTTTAAGAAATACGCAAAAGCTAAAGCAGCTTATACTCACACCATACAGCAGCTTGAAGAATCCCGCGGCGAGCTTTCATATCTTGAGAGTGTGCTTCACAGCCTTGAAAACAGCAATTCCATAAAGGACATTGACGACATTCGTCAGGAGCTTGCCGACCAAGGTTATTTGCCTTCAAAGAAAAAAAGAACGGAAAAGAAAAACTCAAAAGCTTTTACTCCCTACATTTACAAGTCCACCGACGGTCTTTATATCTATGTGGGAAAAAACAATGCTCAAAATGATATTTTGACCCTGAAGTTTTCATCTTCAAATGACATCTGGCTTCATACAAAGAATATTCCGGGCTCTCATGTCATAATAAAAAAGGATAAGGGAGATATACCCGACAGTACCCTGCTTCAAGCAGCACAGCTGGCGGCTTATCACAGCAAAGCAAAGAATTCCTCCCATGTGGAGGTTGATTACACCCAGGTCAGAAATGTAAAAAAACCCAACGGAGCAAAACCGGGAATGGTATCTACGATAATTATAAAACTATTATTGTTACACCGGATGAAAATATCATAAATAATTTAAGAATGGAAAAATAGATAAGGAGTGTTAGTAAATGATTTCAGAAAGTGTAGTAAACAATTTAAAGAAAGCCTCATGGATAAGGGCAATGTTTGAAGAAGGTGAAAAACTTCGTAAAATCCACGGTGCAGATAATGTATATGATTTTACGTTGGGAAATCCCGACCACGAACCCCCCGCATCGGTAAAAGAGGCATTAAAAGACATTGTTACTGAAGATAAACCCGGTATTCACCGTTACATGAATAATGCAGGATATGAAGATGTAAGACAAAAAGTTGCGGACCATTTAAACAAAACCTCGGGACTGTCTTCCGTCTCGTCCCAGCATATAATCATGACCTGCGGCGCTGCCGGTGCTCTAAACGTTGTATTAAAGACTATTCTAAATCCGGGAGAAGAAGTAATTATATTAGCCCCTTATTTTGCGGAATATATATTCTATGTCGGAAATCATGGCGGAAAAGTTGCTATAGTGCCTCCCGAAAAGGATAGTTTTAAACCTGACCTTAAAATACTTGAAAGCAGCATTACAGCGAAAACCAAGGCAATAATTATAAATTCTCCGAACAACCCATCGGGTTACATATATAGTGAAGAAACATTAAAGGAGATGTCTGCCATCCTCGAAAAGAAGGAAAAGGAATACAACACAACTATATATGCAATTTCCGATGAGCCCTATTACAAACTGGTTTACGACAATGTCAAACTTCCGTTCCTTTTCAAGCTGTTTAAGAAATCCTTTATCGTAAATTCTTTCAGCAAGTCCTTGGCTCTTCCGGGAGAAAGAATCGGTTATATTGCGGTAAATCCCGAGATTCCGGAGTTAGACCTCATATTGGAAAGTTTGGTATTCTGTAACCGTACTTTAGGTTATGTCAACGCACCGGCATTGTTCCAAAAAGTAATTGCCGGCTCACTGGATGAGGACATTGATATTGAAAGCTATAAGCAAAGACGGGATATAATTTTTGACAATTTAACCCGGCTGGGCTTCTCATGTATAAAGCCTCAAGGAACCTTCTATATTTTCCCCAAGTCCCCTATCGAAGACGATATACAATTTATAAAACACGCAGTTAAATACAACCTTCTACTGGTTCCGGGCACAGGCTTCGGTTTACCGGGCCACTTTAGAATTTCCTACTGCGTAAGTATGGATACCATAAAGAAATCGATTCCTGCTTTTGAAGCATTGGCAAAGGATTTTAATCTTATAAAATAAAGGCTTAAAAGACTTCCGGCAGCATTAACCGGAAGTCTTTTGCTCTGGCCTCTTGGAATAAAATGAAAGAGGCCAAAGCAAAAGGACTCGATGTCCCGAGCTTTTATTTTATCTGGTTCTTTAGAAATTAATATTCTCAATGAAATTTTCAATATCTGTGAACACATCTTTACTGTCAATACTGTGACAAATAATATGATTTGAATTCTCATAATACTTTACATACTTGACTTTTGAGGATACATTTTTATAAATATAATCTGCACTTTTATGGTGCACTGTATCGTCAATCAACCCTGGGCAATAAATATTGGACATCTTATATTTTTTAACAATGGTTTTGTTTTTCCAAGCAACACCTTAAAATTAATCATCGACGAAAAAGGAATGGATGTTGCAGATCCAATATAGTATTTTATATGTTTATAATCCTTTGTCTTTATATCATTTGCAACATTCTTTACAATTCTCTTTATATCCCAATGATATATCGGTGTATTAAGGGTTACAATACCATAAGTTTTATACTTTGCAGCAAGGTTTACAGCAATCAGCCCTCCCATCGAAAAACCTATTATAATTATCTTATTACACCGAGAATTGAGTTCTAACAAACTGTTTTCCGCCGACTCTATCCATTGAGTATATTTGGCAACCGCCAAATCTTGCCTGCTTCCCATATGACCTTTTAATATCGGACATTGGGTTACAAAACCTTTACTTGACAAATATCTGTTTAAAGGTTCAATTTCCCCGAGATTTCCGGCAAAGCCATGTATTATAAGACATCCTATACCATCTTTCATAAAAATATTTTCACATCCTGAATAAACTATTTATTTATACAACTTCCTTCGTTAGAAGCTTTCAAAATGTAGTTTATTGTAAGGCAATCCGTCTACATTGTACGGCTTCTTTTCTTCATCGGAATAACCACTGCTATTATGCATTCCACTTCATATTCGCCGGGAATTTGCAAAATCTCTTTTACGGTGTCCCCTGCTTTCTCATTGTTAGGTCCAAATCTTTCTCTGACTTGTATCCAGCAGGAACCCAACCCTAAGGACTGAGCAGACAGTTGAATTATAATTGAAGCTATTGAAGCATCTTCTATCCATACATCACAAAGCTTTGGATTTGCTGCAACAACAATGCCCAAGGGAGCACCGGCCAAAAAATCCGAACTATGCTCTCTGATTTTCGAAAGTCTTTCAAGCTTCTTCTTGTCAGTAACCGCAATAAATTCCCATGGTCTTCTCGAACGGGACGAAGGTGCCAGCAAAGCGCTTTTTAAAATTATATCTATTTTTTCCTTCTCCACTTCTTTGCTTTGAAATTTTCTTATGCTTCTCCTGTTTTTCAGCAATTCATACAGCATAGATTTACTCCTCCCTCTTTAATCATCATTTCAAGCTTCATCCGAATACATTAATACTTTTTAATCCTATTTACTGTATTTTGCTTATGATTTCAAAATAACATTCTGAAATTCCGTATATTTTGCAATAAACCTTTTATATTGAATTTGGATATTGCAAAATTAGATTTAGCATAATTACATTATATTACCTGTATAATATCAAAACAACTGTTATACTCACAATTGCTTTCAAAGTTTAATGAATTCATGCTTTTATATATCGCCAAATTAAATCGCAAAAAAATTGCCGGAAAAATATTCTGTATCGGTAAATTATGATATAATTAAGACATAATATTGTGTTTATTTGTTCGCATTTATCCTATATATACTTGGGGCTAATTTGCAAAATTTCGATATTGTTTTTCCGTAGCTTATCCAAACCACAGATGTGAACAATCAAATTTTATAAAGGAGAGATGTGTGGTGAAAAAACTTATTATCACAGTTATAGTATCTGCTGTCCTTTTCACTGTTCTTTTGCCGCAATTGCCTGCTTTTGCAGCAGACTATAACTATGGAGAAGCACTCCAGAAAGCAATCATGTTCTACGAGTTCCAGATGGCCGGGAAGCTTCCCGACAACATCCGGAACAACTGGCGCGGCGATTCGTGTCTTGGAGACGGAAGCGATGTAGGCCTCGACCTTACGGGAGGTTGGTTTGACGCAGGAGACCACGTAAAATTCAACCTGCCTATGGCCTACACAGCTACTATGCTTGCATGGGCAGTGTATGAGTACAAGGATGCATTGCAAAAAAGTGGTCAATTGGGGTATATGATGGACCAAATTAAATGGGCATCGGATTACTTCATAAGATGCCATCCTGAAAAAAATGTATATTACTATCAGGTGGGTAATGGTGACGCAGACCACAGATGGTGGGTACCGGCCGAATGTATAGATATTCAGGCGCCAAGACCGTCTTATAAAGTGGATCTGTCAAATCCCGGTTCCACCGTTACTGCCGGTACGGCTGCGGCACTTGCTGCAACTGCTGTAGTGTTCAAAGATACTGATCCGGCATATGCCGCCGAATGCATACGTCATGCAAAAGAACTCTTTGATTTTGCCGAAGCCACTATGAGTGATAAAGGATATACCGCAGCATTGAATTTCTATACATCCCATAGCGGATGGTATGACGAGCTTTCTTGGGCAGGTGCATGGATTTATCTTGCAGACGGTGACGAAACTTATCTTGAGAAAGCTGAAAAATATGTAGATAAATGGCCTATTGAAAGCCAGACACCTTACATTGCTTATTCATGGGGTCACTGCTGGGACGACGTTCACTATGGCGCAGCACTTCTCTTGGCAAAGATTACAAACAAGTCCCTATACAAAGAAACAATGGAAAGACATCTGGACTTTTGGTCAGTAGGGTATAATGGTCAAAGAATCAGATATACTCCAAAAGGTCTTGCCCACCTCACCGACTGGGGTGTATTAAGGCATGCTACAACCACTGCATTCCTTGCATGTGTATATTCCGACTGGTCGGGATGTTCTAGTGAGAAAGCCAATATTTATCTGGATTTTGCAAAGAAACAGGCTGACTATGCTTTAGGCAGCAGCGGCAGAAGTTATGTAGTAGGCTTTGGCGTAAATCCTCCGGAACATCCGCATCACAGAACTGCCCACAGCTCATGGTGTGACACTCAAAAGGTTCCTGAATATCACAGACATATTCTTTATGGAGCTCTTGTAGGCGGACCGGATTCCAGCGATGCTTATGTTGATGATATAGGAAACTATGTAACAAATGAGGTTGCCTGCGACTACAATGCAGGTTTTGTAGGATTGCTTGCCAAGATGTATGGCAAATACGGCGGAAACCCTATACCAAACTTCATGGCTATAGAAGAGAAAACAAATGAAGAAGTCTATGTTGAAGCTTCAGTTAGCTCAAATAACGGTGCCGACTTAAAAACATTCCTTTACAATAAATCAGGATGGCCGGCAAGAGTATATGACAAGCTTTCTTTCAGATATTTTATGGATCTTTCGGAATATGTATCTGCCGGATATGACCCGAATGATATAAGCGTTTCTATAGTTTACAGCGCAGCACCAACTGCTAAAATTTCAAAACCTATACTCTATGACGCATCCAAAAATATATATTACTGCGAAATCGATCTTTCCGGTACAAAGATATTCCCCGGAAGTAACTCGGATCACCAGAAAGAAACCCAGTTTAAGATACAGCCTCCAACAGGTGCTCCTTGGGATAATACCAATGACTTCTCTTATCAGGGAATCAAGGAAAACGGTGAAATCGTAAAAGAATTGCCTGTTTACGATAACGGGGTTCTCATATTCGGTGAAGAGCCAAATGGTACTGTTCCTGCAACACCAACACCTACAGTAAAACCGTCTCCAACGCCGTCTGTAAATCCTTCACCGACACCGACACAAAATGTCCTTTACGGCGATATTAACCTGGACGGAAAAATAAACTCCTCAGACGTTTCAATGTTAAGAAGATATGTTGTAAAGTCCATAACTGTCTTCCCAACTGAAAACCCTGATTTGAGTTTAATCGCTTCGGATGTAAACGGAGATGGAAAGGTAAACTCTACTGACTATTCGTATCTTAGACGTTATATACTTAAAATTATACCTACCATACCCGGAAACGAAGGTAAATAAGCGATAAATTAAAATTCAAAAAAGAGAAGAGTTTAAAAGCCTCTTCTCTTTTTTAGCCAAAATCATAATAATATTTATTCCCTTGTTTTTATAGCAATCAAAATACCCGAAGTTATTGATATTTGCGCAGTCTTTGCAACAAAGCAATTGCTTACCCCTCTGGTTGAACCCATTTCAATAGTCTCTCCTTAAGGGGATAATAAAGTCCTTTTGTGGTTATGCCTTCAACTTTTGAGGTAAGAGGCAACAAAGTAAGATAACATCCCTCTTCGGCTTCAATCTCGACACTGTGACTAATTAAAAAAATTTCATTATATTCATTTACAATTCTGCCCCTTACACCTCTATCAAGCATTTGCTTAAGCAAAAAATATTTGATAAAGTGTGATCCAACCTTGTACCCGTACCACCGATTATCACAATATCTTTGTAACCTTTGTCAATGACCGTATCTACTGCAAGCTCTGTATCCGTCATATCCTTTTCCGATGGAAATTTAAATATCTCAACATTTTGCTCTTTGTAATATTCAAGATGCTTATCTTCTATGGAGTCAAAATCCCCCAAAAGAACATCCGGCTTTATTCCAAGCCTTTGCAAATGTAAAGCTCCTCCATCGGCGCAAACAATAAAATCAGCCTCTTCAAAGAATTTTTTATGATATGAATAATCTATTATGCTTCCATTACAAACAATAAGTGCATACATAAGCTTTTCACCGGCCTATTCCCTATATGAGTTCATCCTGAGTTCTTGAATTATCTTTACAGTATCCTCTGCCGCAAATATGGTGGAACCCGACACAATAACATTTGCCCCAGCCTTTGTGACGCTATGAATATTTTCAGTATCTATTCCTCCGTCCACCTCTATATCAATATGAAGTCCTCTGCTATCAATAATCCTCTTTAGTTCCTCTATTTTACGGGTCACTCCACTTATATACTTCTGCCCTCCAAACCCTGGATTGACCGACATAAGAAGAATCATGTCCACATCTTCCAGCACCCATTCCACAGTGCATAATGAAGTGGCAGGATTCAAAGCTACAACAGCTTTTTTACCCAGTTGTTTAATCTTCTGAATCGTTCGATGGAGGTGACAACAAGACTCTGCATGAACTGAAATGATATCTGCCCCGGCATCGGCAAAGCTTTCTATATACATATCGGGATTTTCAATCATAAGGTGAACCTCAAAGGGCAGATTCGACACTTTCTTTAATGACTTTACGACAGGAGGACCAATTGTTATATTAGGTACGAAATGTCCATCCATAACATCTATATGTACCAAATCAGCTCCAGCCCTCTCTATGCGCAATACTTCTTCGCCCAATTTTGAAAAATCGGCCGAAAGTATGGATGGAGCAATTTTAATCAACATTAAGCACTTCCTTTCAAAAACTTAAAACTATTTATATATCTATATCTACACAAAAAAATATATATTAAACAAAAACTTTAGATTCTCTGCACAAAATATCGGACTGTCAGGAATATTTTCGGCGCTGCTTGTCCTTTAATGACTTATAAAATATTATATACCGCTCATATCTGTCCTTATTTATCTTTCCGTCCTCCAGGGCCTTTTGACCTGGCATCCCGGCTCAGTGATATGACTGCATCCCACAAATTTACAATTACCGATGTACTCCTTAAACTCCGGATAATAGTTTTGAAGATGCTCCGGCTCAATATCTGAAAGTTCAAAAGAACTAAAGCCTGGAGTGTCCACTACAAATCCTCCCGACTTTAGTTCCAAAAGCTCCGCATGCCTTGTCGTATGCTTTCCTCTCTCGATTTTGTCACTGATATCTCCCGTTTTCATAACATACGAATCTAAAATTCTATTTAAAATAGTAGACTTGCCTACTCCCGACTGGCCCGCAAAAACAGTAATCTTCCCTTCAAGCATTTTTGCCAATTGCTCGAATCCAACATCTAAAACCGAACTAATAGCTACAATTTCAAACCCTGTATCTTTATAGCAGTCGACTACAAAATCTTTATATTCTTCATCCAAATCAATCTTATTTATACAGATTATGGCATTTATTTTTTTCTGCATTACGGTAACCAAAAGCTTATCTAAAAGAGTGAAATCCGGCAAAGGTGATTTAACCGAAACAACCAATGCTATCTGATTTATATTTGCCACTGCCGGCCTTACCAACTGTATTTTTCTAGGACAAATTTCTTCTATATATCCTTTCTTTTTTTCTTCGTCTACCACCGATAGGATAACTTCGTCACCAGGTAAAGGAATTTTGGAATCTTTTCTGAATGCGCCTCTGGCCTTGCATTCATAAACACCGTTCTCTGATTTTACATAATAAAATCCTCCGATACCTTTAATTATAATACCTGATGGCAAACTCTATACCTCCTTAAACCTCTTCCGCAGACTCAGTTTGACTTGCTTCATTTGTTTCATTTGCTTCTTTTGCTTCTTCTGTTTTTTCTGCATTATTTTCAGTATTATTATTTCTGGTAGTATTTTCCGTGTTACGCTTATTAAATTCCTCCGTAAACTCCATATAACTTTTATTGTCAAGATAAACTCTTACAAAAGTACTTCCTCCATTGGGTACAGGTATTGAAATCGTTATCGGGAAGTCACTTTTTTTCCGTACTTCACTGTACAAGGTTTCAACTTTGTTGGTATCCGATCTTGTTATGTTGACCAAAAGCTTTATATTTTCTCCGAAATTGTCGGGATTGTCAAGCTCAATAGTACGAGCTACGAGCTTCTGATCAGGATTGTAATCCTCAAGGTATATGTTCACAGGAGTTCCCTCTTCAACCTCAACACCAGCTTTAGGTTCCTGCCTAATTATCTTGTCTCTGGCATACGTCATATCTTCCGGGAATATTTTACCCATGGTAAGATTTGCTCCCACCAAGAGATTTAAAGCCTCACTTTTTGTCTTTCCCACCAGGTTCGGAACCAGACTGTATTTTATCTCCGGTCCTAAACTTTTATAAACTTTTACAACAGTACCGGGCTTTACTTCTTCGTTTATGTCCGGTTCTGTCCTGATTACGACACCCTTTGAAACAATATCATTGTACTCTTCAACTTTCTCAGGTTTAAGTCCCAGCTGTATAAGTTCTATTTCCGCCTGCCTGTATTCCATTCTTCTGAGATCCGGTATTTTTACAAGCAACGGACCGTTACTTACTTCAAATTCAATCTTCGCAAATTCTCCGGGCTTAATTTTTTCTCCAACGGCTTTATCTTGAGAAATTATTATATCCTTCGGTATATCATCATGATTTTTCCTTATTTCCACTGCTTTAATATCGTATTGGGACAACTTGCCTTTTACCTCATAGAAATTCTGATTCCTGTAATCTTCAACAACAAAATCCTCAGGCTTGCTAAACATTGAAAAGACGACATCCCCCAAGCCCGTTATCATAAAGGCACCTAAAACCAAAATAACCAGAATTGACGTCACCACTGCCAAAATAGTGGTTTTATTGTCTTTTTTCTTCTTTTGTACCATTTCATCACCTGCTTTTTTAGATGTATCACTCTCAATAGCAAGTTCCTTCTTCTTAATTGACGGAATTCTTACCGTAGGACTGTCTTCTGCGGTTCTAGCCTTCATAAACTGGGCATCGGGCTCTTTTAAGACTCTGTGCAAATCCCGCAGCAACTCGGATGCAGATTGATATCTTAATGTCTGATCTTTTTGAATGGCCCGCATAACAATACTGTTAACACCCGCAGGTATATCCTCTTTGATACTTACAGGCTCTGCCGGTTCATCCTGAATATGTTTTATTGCGACAGCAACAGGAGACTCTCCGTCAAAGGGAAGCATCCCTGTCAAAAGTTCGTAAAGCACTATTCCCAAAGAGTACAGATCCGATTTTTCATCGGTAAACCCTCCTCTTGCCTGTTCCGGTGAAAAATAATGTACCGAACCTATTGTGTTCCCAGCCATGGTTATGGTGGATGAGCTGACAGCTCTTGCAATACCGAAATCCGTAACCTTTAACATGCCATCCTTTGTAAATAGAATGTTGTGCGGCTTTATATCCCTGTGAACAATGTGATTTTTGTGGGCATGTTCAATAGCCTGAGTTATCTGGATGGCAATATTTACTGCATCTTTCCAGTAAAGAGCTCCGTTCTCCTCAATATATTCCTTCAATGTCTGCCCGTTTACATACTCCATAACAATATAATGGATGTCATTTTCATGGCCTACATCATATATGGAAACAATATTTGGATGCGAGAGACTTGCAGCAGCCTGAGCCTCTATCTTAAATCTTTTTAGAAATTCCTCATCGTTTATAAACTCCGATTTTAAAATCTTAACTGCCACAAATCTGTTTAACAATCTGCATTTTGCTTTATATACAAGGGCCATTCCGCCCCCACCGATTTTCTCGATTAACTCATATCTATTTCCAAGAATTTGACCAACCATATTAAGCACCTCTGCTTTTCATAGCATTATCAATTAACATCTAACTCCCTATTTTGATATTCTCCCCTTAGCTGTTTTTTACCACAATGACCGTAATATTGTCTTCTCCACCCTTTTCATTTGCAAGTCGTACAAGCTCACTACATGACACTTCAGGGTCATCGTTTTTTATAATTATGTCCAATATCTCATTCTCTTTTAACATGTTTGTCAATCCGTCAGTGCATAAAACAAATATATCATTTTCCTCTATTTCAACGGTAAGTGTGTCGATGAGAATCTTTTCCTCACAGCCTAAAGCCCTTGTAATTACATTCCTCTTAGGATGATTCTCCGCTTCTTCCCTTGTTAATGAACCGTTTTTAATCAATTCCTCTATGTATGAATGATCAGTTGTAACCTTTTCCATTTTTCCGTCTCTAATCAAGTATACTCTGCTGTCTCCCACATGGCCAACATACATTTTGTCTTTCAGTATAACGGCTGTAATAAAGGTGGTGCCCATGCCGAAGTTGAGTTGTGATTCTGCAGCTCTGTTAAATATCACGGTATTTGCTTCTTCCATAAGTTCTTTTATAGTAGAAAGTATGCTTTCCTCACTGGAGAATAGTTCTCGGTGCTCTAATATGTACTTTTCTGCAAATTCAACCGCCATTGTACTGGCCAATTCTCCCGAACTGTGTCCACCCATTCCGTCGGCAACAACAAAGACATCCGGAACACCAGCATGCCCCGTTATTAATTTGTAGTTATCCTCATTTTGCTCCCTTACTATTCCCCTGTCGCTTTTCGCTGCAAATCTCACCCTATCACTCCCCTGTTTAGCTTGAAATGTTGTACATTTAAATAGCCTTAAGTGCCCAAACCCTAATATACCGTCTGTCCATCTTCCATAAGGCTCCTTCGAAGCTGTCCGCACGCAGCATTTATGTCACTTCCAAGTTCACGCCTTACAGTAGTTTCGACACCATGCCTTTCAAGAATTTCTTTGAATACCGCTATTTTCTCCTTTGAACTTCTTTCAAATCCGGTATCTGATACAGTATTTACCGGTATCAGATTGACATGGCACAACATGCCCCGGATCCTTTTTGCAAGCTCCAATGCACTTTCCTTTGAATCATTCACTTCGTCAATCATAGCATATTCAAAGGTAATCCTTCTATTAGTAGCCTCAGTATATATCTTACATGCTTCAATAATTTTGTCAATAGAATACCTTTTATTTACAGGCATAATTTTTTCTCTGATGGTATCATTTGGAGCATGAAGAGAAATGGACAATGTAACAGGTATTTTTTCTTCTACCAGTCTTAAAATCTCGGGAACAAGCCCACAGGTAGAAACCGAAATATGCCTTGCCCCCAAATTAACACCATCCTTGTGATTTATGAGCCTTAAGAACTTCACCACGTTTTCATAGTTGTCCAAGGGCTCTCCTATGCCCATTATTACTACATTTCCAATCCTGTTTTTTGAATCATTCTGTATGGTCAAAATCTGGTCAAGCATCTCCCCGGTGTGAGATTTCTGACAAATCCGGCACCTGTAGAGGCACAAAATTTGCACCCCATTTTGCAACCCACCTGGGAAGAAATACAAGCACTAAACCCATGCATATATTTCATAAGGACGCTTTCAATAATATTACCGTCCTTTAATCTGAACAGATATTTAATTGTGCCGTCAATTCTTGAAACAAACTTTTTTATGATTTCAAACCTGTTTATATATGCCTTTTCTCTTAACTGCTCCCTCAATTCTTTTGAGAGATTGGTCATCTCATCTATGTCTTTAATTCCTTTGTTGACCCACTGGAAAATCTGCTTCGCCCGAAATTTTTGCTGACCCATTTCAGCCATCATATTCTCAAGTTCCTCTATCGTCATGCTGAGAAGGTCTACTTTTGTGTCCATTTTAATTACTCCTTTTTCTCATTCTTGCAATAAAAAATCCATCAATTCCGTCTATATTCGGATATAGTTGAATGTATCCTTTGCGCGCACTTTCTTTTCTTAAAGTGTCCGGAAGAAAGCTTGTTATATCTTCCAAATAGAAGTCTTTATTTTCTTCAATAAACTTTTCCACCGCTTTTTCATTCTCTTCCGGCTCTATGGTACAAGTACTGTACACAAGTACACCACCGCTTTTAACATATTTTGATGCAGTAGAAAGAATTTTTTCCTGAAGGCTCACAATCTCAGCCTTATCCTCCAAATTTCTCGACCATTTTATATCAGGCTTCCTTCTTATTATACCAAAACCGGTACACGGAGCATCCACCAAAACCCTATCAATTTTCCCACCAATTTGCTGTCCAAAACTGCAGCATCAAACACCTCTGTTTTGATTATCTCAAGCCCCAGTCTTTCTTTCGCCTGCTCTATAAGCTTTATTTTATGTTCATGAATGTCTCTGGATATGACAGTCCCCCGGTTTTTCATAATCTGAGCTATATGAGTGGACTTTCCCCCGGGTGCGCTGCAAACATCAAGTATTGTCTCTCCCGGTTTTGAGTCCAATACCTTTGCCACAAGCATGGAACTTTCGTCTTGTACTTGAAAATATCCCTTTGCAAAGGCCTCAATTTTTTGAACCGCCGAAGGATTTTTTATTATCAGTGCTTCATCCAGATACTTCCCGTTTTCAACTTCAAATCCGTCCTCTGCTAAAATGTCTGTCAGTTCTTTTTTGGATATTTTTAAATCATTCACTCTGACCGTAAAGGGTGCAACGTCATTATTGGCTTTTAAAAGCCCTTCGGTAAATTCATCCCCAAAAAGGTCAAGCCAATCCTTTACCATCCATAAGGGATGGGAATATTTTATTGAAAGATAGTGTGCCGTATCCTTGCTTCTATCGGGATACGGCAGGCTCTCCTTATTTCTTGCTATATTTCTCAAAACAGCATTAACATATTTGCTACTAGCAGTATGACCGTACTTTGCCGCAAGCTTCACACTTTCATTACATGCAGCAGAAACGGGTATTTTATCCGTGTAAATCAGCTGATAAATACCCGTCCTCAAAACATTGAGTATCCATGGAGAAATCTTCTTAATTTTAATTAACGAAAACTTCTCAATCAAATAATCAATGGTATATTGCCATTTTAATGTACCGTACACAATATCAGTGATAAAGGCCCTGTCAACACTCTCAAATTCCAAGCTATTCAAATATTTATTCAGGGAGATATTCGAATATGCTCCCTTTTCATTGATATCGTACAGTATTTTAAGTGCAGTCTCCCTGGGTTTGTCAACTTTTGCTCTCATATCCATCAATCTCTTCTTTTCGTAAGCATAATCAGACGCAGAAGGTTTCCAACCGCGACGGCAGCTGCTGCAACATAGGTCATAGCCGCAGCGGACAACACCTTCTTTGCCGGGTCAATTTCGTCATAATTTAGCACTCCGGTATCTTCAATGGTTCGTATAGCTCTGCTGCTTGCATTAAATTCAACAGGCAGAGTAACTAGATAGAAAGCTACTGCAAGAGAGAAAAATATTATTCCCAAATTAACCAAAAAAGGTAATCCAAAAAACAATCCTGCTATCGCCAGCGGAAAGCCCAAGTTTGAACCTATATTTGCCACCGGAACCAAAGTGCTTCTTAAAACCAGCGGACCGTATTGCTCACTGTGCTGAATGGCATGACCGGTTTCGTGAGCTGCAACTCCAATTGCCGCCACAGAATTGCTGCTGTATACAGACTGGGAAAGCCTAACCACTTTTGTTCTAGGGTCATAATGGTCTGTGAGTTTTCCCGCAACCATTTCAACCCTGACATCACTAAGCCCGTTTCTTTCAAGAATCAACCTGGCTATATCCGCTCCCGTCATACCGCTGGTATTTCTAACACGACTGTATTTATTGAATGTACTTTTTACCTTGAACTGTGCAAATAATGAAAAAAGAAGCGCAGGTAAAACAAAAATTAAATAGTATTGATCAATACCGTACATGGCAAAACCTCCTTTTTAATCCATTATTATATTTTCAAGCTTTTTCTTAAGAGCATTAACATCTACATTTGTATTATAGCACGGACCGTTAGGTCTGTCATTTATTATTCCAATGACAGGTATACTCCCAACATCGGCAATACCGCTGCTCAAATCCCTCTCACATGCTACAGAAACAATAATTTTGGGCCTTATCTTTGAAACAATGTTCCTTGCTGCAGTCCCTCCGGTAACCACATAAACCGGAACCTTTTTTTTCTAAGGCTATGTCAGCTATAGAACCAATGCAGCACTTTCCGCACCTTTTGCAGTTATTTATGTCATTTGTTATTTTATATTGACACTCGGAATACTGCAAACAATGGGGAAGAAGTATGATTATCTCATCGGGACTGTATTTTTTATCCAGAGTCCCTACCAGCAAATTGTTAAAATCAATATAAAATTTCTTTACCGCGTCCTTATTGCCCCTAAACAACCCTGTCAATACAATGACCAAAGGAAAAAGCATTTTTAACCCGATTCTTGCAATATTCAAAATCGGTTTGCCTGCATTTTTGCGCCGGTAAACATACATAATAGCTATAGAAGAAACGAAATAAAACAACGTAACTATTATTGTAAGAAGTATTAAAACCAATAATATAAAATTATATGTATTTATTGTAGAGTAACTGTACAATAGCCCAAAAGCAATCAATACGGATATAAACAAAACAAGTACAGTACCCATTAAGGAAGCAAACTTTCTATAGCTATTGTCCAAGTATTTCACCTTCGTCCATTCTATGTCCGCAAATATATTCCTCTATGGTCATTCTCCTTGAAGATTCAAATTGTACTTCTTTTATTAAAATCATTCCAACACCGCAAGCAACAACAAGACCTTCTTTTCCTGCTTTTAAAATTGCACCCGGTGTAGAATTATGGTTTTCTTCGTTTAAAACGGATGTGACCCATACTTTCATCTTCTGTCCCTTATAATATGTAAACGCCACCGGCCACGGATTGGTACCTCTTACGAGATTGTGAACAGCCCTTGCCGGCTTTGACCAGTCAATACATCCGACAGATTTATCCATAATCGGAGCATATGTAGCCTGATCATGGGGCTGGGGAATCCTTTGGAGAGTACCGTCCTCAATCTTTTTAACGGTATCCTTCAAAACCTGTGCTCCAAGCTGGGCAAGCTTGCTATACAGCTCTCCTGCGGTCATATCTTCGGGTATCTCTATTTCAGCCTTAAGTAGCATATCCCCTGTATCCATGCCTGCATCGGTATACATTGTCGTAATCCCGCTGGTCTTTTCTCCGTTTATTATCACCCAATTTACCGGAGCCGCTCCCCTGTATTTGGGAAGAAGCGAACCATGAACATTTATGCACCATAGGGAGGTATGTCCAGAACATCTTGGGGAAGAATTTTACCGTAAGCCGCAGTAACCAACAAATCAGGTTTTAAATCCCGGATAGCATTCACAAATTCAGGGGTTTTTACCTTTGACGGCTGCAAAACCTCGATATTGTTTTTTATTGCAAACTCTTTTACGGGAGGCATAGCCGTTTTCTTGCCCCTGCCCTTGGGTTTGTCGGGCTGAGTAACAACTGTCACCACTTCATATCCTTCCCTTACAAGCATTTCAAGGCTCGGAACGGCAAATTCCGGAGTACCCATAAAAACTATTCTCAAAGCTGTCACCTCATTTTTCTGGAAATCCATTTTTATTCATTATCCTTTATTCTTTTGATTTTTCGTTTCTTTTCTCTTCTCTTTTCCATTTCATCATCATCAATAAAGCGTATAACCTTGTCTTTGAACAAAATACCGTCAAGGTGGTCAATTTCATGGCATAATGCAACAGCAAGAAGCTCTTTGCCTTCTACGGTTATTTTTTCGCCTTCCCGATTCAAAGCTTCTACCACAACCCTTGCTGGCCTTTTTACCTCTCCGGCAACTCCGGGTATGCTAAGGCATCCCTCTACATCTATCTGCTCGCCTTCCTGCTCTATTATTTCAGGATTTATAAGCTCCATCAATCCATCTCCAACGTCAATTACAACCACTCTCTTTAAAATACCCACCTGAGGTGCTGCAAGACCTACGCCGTTAGCAGCATACATCGTTTCTACCATATCATCCAGCAGTGTTTTAATTTTTTCATCGATAACATCAACTTTCTTCGATACCTTTCTTAATATTTCGTCTCCATCTTCTCTAATAAATCTTACAGCCATTTTCCTTCCCCCATGTATTTATTTAGTTTACAAAAATATAAATGTATTATAACATATTAACCGGATTTATATCCACACTTAAGGCGACAGAATTTTTCGCACTGTTTGAATAATAACTGTCCGAAACTTTTGTCAATACATCTATAAGTTTATCTGATTCTTCGCATTTTATTACTATTCTCCACCTATATTTATTCTTTATTTTAGACAGCGGTGCTCTAAGCGGCCCTAAAATCTGTTTCTTCGAACCGTCATCTTTAAAATGTTTACACAGCTCATTTTTGACAAAAAGCGCTCTGTTTAATACCTGTTTGTCATTTATTCCGCTCAGTATCAGCGACGCCAAATGCGTAAAAGGAGGATACAGAAGCTTCTCTCTCACAAGGATTTCATTGTTGTAAAATGAAATATAGTCCTGTTCACAAGCGCAGACAATACTATAGTTATCCGTGTTGTACGTTTGAATTATCACCCTTCCGGGAATCGTTCCCCTTCCGGCTCTTCCGGCAACCTGAGTAAGCAGTTGGAATGTTCTCTCCGCAGCTTTAAAGTCCCCTGCGTTTAGAATGCTGTCTGCCGCAAGTACTCCTACCAGTGTGACATTGGGAAAATCATGACCCTTGGCAATCATCTGAGTTCCCACCATTACATTTATATTGTTGTCTCTAAAGTTTCTCAGTATCTCCTCGTAAGATTTTTGCCCGTGGTGGTGTCCAAATCCATTCTTATTACGGTACAACCCTCAAACTGCTTTTTAATCTCTTCTTCAATCCTCTGGGTACCCGTACCGAAATTCCTTATATGATTGCTTTTGCATTTCGGACAGCTCTCGGGGTTCTTTACGGTATAGCCGCAGTAGTGGCAGATAATTCGCTCCTCATGGGAATGGTATGTCAGCGAAACATCACAATAAGGGCATTTTAAAACATAGCCGCAGTTTCTGCAAAGTATAAATGTTGCATAACCCCTTCTGTTTAAAAAAACGATTGTTTGCTGTCCGTTATCTATGTTTTTCCTAATCTCATCTTTAAGACACCGGCTAAACACAGACCTGTTCCCGGCGTTCAGTTCATCCCTCATATCAATGATTCTAACTTCGGGAAGGAGCATGTTGTTGGCCCTTTTGTTCATCTCCAAAAGCTCAATTTCCCCTGTCTTTGCCCTGTAATAAGTCTCCACCGACGGCGTGGCCGAACCGTGCAATAGCACCGCATTTTCAATGATACATCTTTGCCTTGCAATATCGGCAGCATGATATTTGGGCACAATTTCCGATTTGTAGGAGCTTTCATGTTCCTCATCTATTATCACCAGTCCGAGATTGTCAAAGGGCGCAAATACAGCCGACCTTGCCCCGACCACAACCTTGGTCTTGCCATCCCTTACAAGCCTCCACTGGTCAAATCTTTCCCCCAGGGACAAACGGCTGTGAATTACCGCCACGTCCTCTCCAAATCTCCCCTTAAACCTATTCACCATCTGGGGAGTCAGCGATATTTCAGGAACCAGCACAATGGCCTGTTTTCCCATATTGATGCAGTGTCCTATCAATTGAAGGTAAACTTCGGTTTTTCCGCTTCCCGTGATTCCATGCAGCAAAACTTCCTGAAACTTTCCCGAATCCGTCATGTTTTTTACCCTGTCTATTACAATTCGCTGTTCATCCGTGGGATTCATGGGAAGAGTTCTCTCATAGGTCATGTTGGCTGCAGGGTCCCTTGTAACCTCAATATCTCCAAACTCCAAATACCCGTTTTTTTTCAGAGTCTCCAAAACACTGGCCGACACCCCGACAAAGCGCACAATGTCCCCCACCGGAATGTATTCATTTTCAACAAGAAGTTCAAGTATTCTTATATGCTTGATATTTTTAATCTTGTTGCTCTCAATATCGTAAATTACCTCTTCCCAAGGCTTTGCAAGATATACCACTCTGATGTGTTTTTCCTTCACTTTAGAGGTAAACTCCTCATGTATCTCGATACATCCTTGCTTTACAAGACTGTTAATATGTTTTGCAAAGGTTTTGGCATTTACCTGCTTTTTTAATTCTTCATACTCCATTTCACCGCCGTTATTAGCCAAAACATCAATTATTTTTTTAATACTTTCCTTAAATTCACCCTTATCCTTTTTCAGCCTGACAATTTTTGTACTGCTTACTCCTATTCCCGGCGGAAGCATGCATTTTATGGTGTCGGAATAGGTGCAAATATACTGTTTTTTCATCCAATATGCCAGCTTTATCATATTTTCCTTCAAAACGGGCTTATCGTCTATAACTCTACTTATCTCTTTCAATGAAGAAACTTCAGGGTCGCTTAACAGCTCCAGGACATAACCCTCCACCAGCCTGTTTGACTTTCCGAAGGCACAATCACCCTCATACCCGGTACTATACTGTCAATATATTTATCAGGAATTATATAGTGATAATCTTTATCAAATTTTCTTGTGGCGTTGCTAACAGCAACTGAAGCAATTTTGATCATCCCAGCACCCTTTTACAAGTTTTTTGCTACATCATCTTATTATAACATTGTACATCATTTGCACGCCAACAGTATTATAACACATAATACTGTTATTTCACTTAAAGACTCTAAAAAATAAAAGCTCGGGACATCGAGTCCCTTCGCTTTTGCCTCTTTCATTTCATTCCAAGAGGCCAAATAAAAAGCCAAGGATACATTTTAGTTCTCCTTGGCTCAATATAATTTCCACATAAACGCAAACCTTCTGTCCGGCTTTATCTGCCCAAAAACAAAATCCCTTTTCCAGCCTCTAATAACACTCCTTTATAAACTCAGGCATGGAATCGGGATCACCTTCAATCGAAACATAAAAATCAACATTAAATTTTTCTGAGATGTCATTAAAACCTTCGAATAGCTCTTTCATTTCATCAGGCAACTTCCTGACAATACGTATCAGGTCATCAATATATACCCACTTAATATCAAAATTGCCTGAAATTATGCCGCAGATAAAACCGAGAAAAGTACAGGAACTGCTGATGTCCATCGGAAACTCAGATACATTGATGAACCTAACTTTGTGATTCAGGTCGTACATTAACTGGCTGCTTCCGTCAATAAAACTGCGTCGCCCAAAGCTGTTGACACGAAACTGTTTGCAGAATCTACAAGTGTCCTTGTCTTTCCGACACCCTTTTTGCCACAAACCACTTTAATCATCAGCATCTATCCTTCCTATATTAATTTTACCCTCTAATTATACAATAATATAAATTCCAAATCTTTTCAAGCCCATTTTGCATCACAACGCCATAATTATTCTTTCAAAAGCCTTTTTATATTCGTTATCCGGAAGATTCTCAAGTTCTTTTATTGCTTTTTCAATGTATTTATTAAGAAGACTTCTTGATTGCTCGATTCCACCGGATTTTTTAATCAATTCTACTACACTGGCCGCATCTTCCCCGTCAATATCTCCTCTTTTATCCAAAAAACTCTGAAGAATATCCCTCAATTCAGGCTTTAACCTAAGCCCCAATATTACAGGCAGGGTTATTATTCCTTCCAATATATCGTTGCCCACAGGCTTATCCTCCTCATATTGGGCTTTGGTATAATTGTTGATATCGTCCTTTATTTGAAAGGCCATTCCATAGTAGAATCCAAACTTGACAAGACTTCTTGAAATCTTTTCGGGACATTTTGCGATATCAGCCCCCAACGCACATGCCGAGCTAAAAAGCACTGCAGTTTTTCTGCCTATTCTTTTCAAATAGGTAAACACTGAGGTTTCAATGGAGTATTTGTGCTGATACTGGTCAACCTCACCTTCACATATTGCTTTTATGCCTTTTGCAAGAATACCCACCTTTTTTCCGGAACATTACCGGCCAGCAATAAAACAGCTTTAGTATACAAATAATCTCCCACATACACAGCCATATCCACGCCAAATTTTTCAGATATGGTAACCCGGCCCCTCCTGAACTTCGTCCTGTCTATAATATCATCATGCACCAGCGTGGCGGTATGAAGAATTTCAATTGCCGCAGCAGCAGGAATAACTTTTTTTCTGTTATACTTTCCAAATTGGGATGCAAGGATAACAAAAGCAGGTCTCAGCCGCTTTCCCCCTGATTGAACAATTTCACTTACAGTCTCATTTAAAAGCCGGTTTCTAGACCTGACATTTTTATATATAAACTCCTCTATCAAGGCTAATTCCTTTTCAATTTCAGGATAATGTGACAATAGCATTTTCTCATATCCCCTTTTAAAGAAAATATTACTCAAATATCTTTGTTTTCCTCAATGCATTTTCCAAAAAACTGCTGACAAGTCCCACAAAAAAACCCATTATACAGCCTGATATCAAAAGCACCGGCAAAACCACAGCGACTGCCAGATCCTTCATTAATAAAGCTGCTATCAGTATCTGACCGATATTATGCGAGATTGCTCCTGCTATACTTATTCCCGTTATACTGAATTTATTATTTCCTGATTTAAAAAGAACCGACATGACGACAGCGCTAAGCACTCCTCCCGTTACGCTGAACAGGAAAAGCATCCATCCCCCTCCACCAAATATTGACGAAAGAACGCACCTCACAATTACCACCGAGACAGCTTCCCTAAATCCAAAGAATATAATTGCTATAACAGTTATTATATTGGCAAGCCCAAGCTTTACTCCCGGTACAGGAGTAGGAATGGATATCCAAGATTCAATTAATGATAGAATCAAAGCTTGAGAAACAAACAACCCAAGCAAAACTGTCTTTTTTACATTATTCACTTTTATTACCTCATAATCTTATGTTTTAATATAACTTAGTAAATTTATAGAGCTTCTAATACGTAACTATGTCCACATTATCCGATTGACCTTCAATCTTTATCATAGTTCTGTTGGGAAGGCAGACCGCCATATCCCCTTTTTCCGTGAGCCAGCCGGTGTTTACGCACACTCTGTCCGGACAGCCGGCATCCTTAAACCTGATTCGTCCTTTTTCCACCAATATTATATTGCTATAATCACCCGAAACCGCAATTTCCATAGGCTCACTTACAGCATCTATGTCAATCCTTTTTATCTCCTCGTTGTCTTTTATAATAACTGCTATTTTATTAGTATTTGCCCCCGAACTTTTGTAAAGGGAAACACCAATAAAAGATGCAGCTATTAATATTATGACAAACCCGAAAATAATTAAATCATCTTTTTTCAACATATTCAAATTCCTTGCTTTCATCCCGAAATACGAAAGTGTCTTTTAGTCCGTCCGTAACATATATTTCTTTATCCTCAGTAATGAAAACAGCCTCTACTCCTTCAAGGCTTTCAATGAGCTTCATGCCTTCCTCAAGCCCCAACACAAAAACCGTTGTAGACAGGGCATCGGCATCTATTGAATAGTCTGAAATGATAGTGGTCCCGATAAGTCCTGTATTGGCAGGATATCCGGTCTTGGGATCCAAAATATGGTGGTATCTCACACCATCCTTCTTGAAAAACCTTTCATAATCACCGGAACTCACTACGGCCTTGTCCTTCACGCTAACGATACCAATATAGGAGCTATCCTTGCCTCTGGGGTTTCTTATGCCCACATTCCAAGGTCTTCCGTCGGGTTTGGCGCCAAGCGTTAAAATATTTCCTCCAAGGCTTATCATTGCAGACTTTACCCCGTGTTTTTTGTATATCTCAACCGCTTCATCCGCAGCAAAACCCTTTGCAATTCCTCCAAGGTCCACAATCTGTCCTTGTTTTGCCAGCATAGCCTTGGAATTTTCAAAGTCAATATTTATATCTTTATAATTTACCAGGTTCAAAAGATCATCTATTTCAGTTTTCGACGGTACCTTCGGATTATCAGTAAATACGCCCCATGACTTCACCAAAGGCCCTATGGTAACGTCAAAGGCACCTTTACTTATTTCGCTATATTGTTTGGCTTTATCAAGCACATACAGGGTATCCTCGCCAAGGCTTACATACTCTTTGCCTGCCGCATCATTTAAAAGGTTCACTTCTCCCCTGGCTTGTTAATTGTCATAGCCGCTTCAATCTCTGTTATTCTGTCATTTACCTCTTTTGCAATCGCATCGGCATTTTCATGGTATATTTTTTGTAAAACAAAGGTCCCCATCAAGAAATCCTGAGTTTCATAGAAATTCGAAGAATTATATCCGCACGATGCAAACAAAACACCCATGCACAAAACCATACTTAAAATAATTGCTGCAAACTTTTTTGTCATACAATCACCAATTAGCAAACAATGCCCCTCATAAGGCACTATTATTATTCAACCAATATAATTATTTATTCCCAAGGATTTATAAAACTATCATTCAAGTTAAAATTATATTATACCGAAAAATAATATGTCAATTATAAAAGTTTAACCTATAAATAATAATTTCTAATACAAGGATAATTTGTGTTATATATAAAAATCCGTGGTATATAATATATGTATTACACAATATATAAACTATTATGTTCATTTCCATCTTGTTGAACTAATAGAAATTTATTAAAATTATTAAAAGACAAACATAATACAGGTGTAATATGGAAAGACAGTACTTAAGACTATTTTTATGCAAGGAGGATGCGAATGTCTCAAAAAGTATTGATATTGGGAGCCGGATATGCAGGAATCGAAGCTGCTTTGACGCTCCAAAAAAAGAAACGTAAAACAGATGATATCGAAATAACCATCATCGACAAAAACTCTTATCATACTCTTCTTACAGAACTCCACGAAGTTGCCGGAAACAGAATAGATGAAGATGCCGTTATAGTACCGTTGAAAGATATTTTTGCATATACCGATGTAAAAGTCGTTAAGGACGAAATCAAAGACATTGATTTAAAAAATAACAAACTCATATCCGACACCAAAGAGTACCAATATGATTATCTTATTTTTGCAGTTGGAAGCGAACCCAACTACTACGGTATTCCGGGTATGGAAGAACACGCTTTCCCCTTGTGGTCCTTTAAGGATGCGGTTGCAATAAGGGAACATATAAAAGACTGCTTTCACAAAGCTTCCCGCACCGACGACCCAAAAACAAGAAAAGCTCTTCTTACCTTCGTTGTAGGCGGTGGCGGTTTTACCGGCGTTGAAACTATCGGGGAAATCGCTCACTGGGTTAAATCCTTATGCAGAGAATACAATATTGAAAGAGATGAAGTTGACTTAAAGCTGATTGAAGCTTTGCCAAAGATATTAAGCAACCTAAAAGAAAAGAATATCAACAAGGTCATGAAATACCTCACAAACACCTTGAAGGTTGATGTTCTATTAAACAGTGCAATAAGTAAGCTAAACGAAGACAGCGTCGAACTTAAAGACGGGCGCACAATACCGACAAAAACCCTTATCTGGACTGCAGGAATAAAAGCTTGCTGCCTCACCGACAATGTTTCCATGGAAAAAGGAAAAGCTTGCAGAATAAAGGTGGATAAATACGCCGGAACTCAACACAGAAATGTATATGCGGTCGGAGATACTTCATGCTTTGAGTACGAGGGACACACGCTCCCGGCATTGGTTGAGGCGGCATTGCAGACCGGAAAGGGAGCTGCATTAAACATACTCAATGATATCAGAGGCAAAGACAGAGAAGAAATAAAGCCCAAGCTTCATGGAGTCATGGTTTCCGTCGGAAGCTTCTTTGCTGTTGCGGAAATTATGGGACTACAGCTTCCAAGACTTTTTGCAATATTGATGAAATACCTTGTAAACGTACATTATTTGTTTGGAATTGGCGGTTTTGAACTTGTATTAAGGTATATCAAACACGAATTTTTCAAAAAGAAACAGGACAAATTCCTGCTGGAAAAACACTATTCCGTCACAAGTCCCACTTTCTGGCTTGTTCCCTTACGCCTCTTTTTAGGATATTCGTGGCTTATGGAAGGACTAAACAAGCTGTTTGAAGGATGGCTCAGCACCCCGATGCTGGCAGGCATGGCTGTTGACGGTCAGACCAGTGCTTCTGTAACCGAAACCGGGGAAAAGGTGTTTAGAATCATTTCATCCCACACCCCCTCATGGTATGCCTTTATAGCAGAAAAAATTGTAATTCCCAACGCCTTACTTTTCCAATGGCTTATAGTCCTTACCGAAATAGGTCTGGGTATTGCATTTATTTCGGGAACATTTACGTTTATAGCAGGTTTGGGTTCATTGGCACTAAATTTCAACTTCTTGTTGTCAACAGGATTGTACGAGACTTCTTGGTGGTATATCCCGGCTGCAATTTGTATGCTTGCCGGAGCCGGAAGGGCCTTTGGAGTAGACTATTATCTTATTCCGTATCTTATGAGGCAATGGAGATACTTTGTAAGAAACCGAAGAATAAAACTCTTTCTTTTTCGATAACCGTGTAAATTAAAATACTTATAAAAACTAAAAAATTAATATCAAAAAGGTGACCTGTAGAAATTCAGATCACCTTTTTTATGTTATTGCTACACTTATAAATTGCATCAAAGAAACATCATAAAAAATCACGCCCATCAATTTCCATTCTCTTCCTGCGTTTCTTCCTGTTCTTGTTCCTCTTTCTTACCTTCTTCTGAACATATCTCCATCTTGGAAACAGAAACCTCGTATGCCACCTTTGTTACAATCTCTCCCGTTTCCAATTTCTTCTGATATTCACGGCTTTGTATCCTTCCCCATATCTTTATGTTCTGGCCAACCTCAAGCCCGGCTGAATATCTGGCATTTCTTCCCCAGCAAATACATGGTATGTAGTCCGACTTGTTGTACGGTCTGTTGACGGCCAGCAATATATCCGTAATTTCCCTACCAAATGGAGTTGTTCTGTATATGGGCTTTTTACATATAAAACCGTTCAGAAAAATCTGATTCGGATTTTTGACCTTCTTATCGTCCTCCAAGAAACTGATTTCTCTGGCAAACACAGTTAGTATAAGTTTGCTTCCATCAGTAGTGTTGTAATTGTTGTAGGAACGAAACTGTCCCTCTACCTCAATGAGTTTGCCTATTTGCAAGCTCTGCTTCGAAATCAGCCGCTCCGACACTGTAACAATAATTCTGTCATAGCTCTCGCTCAGTCTTGGAACCTCCAATGTAAAGCAATAAAAACCCTCACCGTAAACCTCATGACTAAATTCTGCTTCTGATACTATCTTACCGGAAATGGTCACCATGTTGTTCTCAATGATGTTTCCGACCATCCGACCCCCACACTCCTCTCTTAGGCTTCTTACGTATATCCAATAATTTATCTAATGTAATGTTATTCACCTGTGATGCTTTTTAGAATTACTTTATTCACACATTAGCTAAATTTGTGTGTGTTTTATGAAAGAAGCTAATAATTTTATATAAATATGCTGAAATAAAACCCAATCAAAAATGTTCCTAAAGAAAGGAATCCGGCGTGGATGCATCCCCTCTTTACATTGATTAATAAACAAAAAACGCCTTGTAAACTTACCTATAATATCCAAAAAACTATTGGCAATCATTATTATATTATATATCGACCAACTTGAAAATGCCTGAAAGTATTTTTATATGACTTGTCTTAGTTTTTCATCTGATTTATATCAAAACCATTTACCAAACAAAGGTTGCAGCAGCCAAAACATTATTAGGATCCACGCTCTCAAGGTCCGTCCTAACCTTAAACTCCTGGGGCTCAATTACCGTTCCGTTTTTCGTATATATCCTTCTTTGCAGGCAACACAGCATATTGTCCTTTGCCACAAGGTCTCCTATGCTGGATGTAGTCATGCTGGCCTTGAGATTAAACCGTAAGTTACAATATAATGTTTAATATCTTTAAAAAACTTGTTTAGTTCGTTATCATCGGCATTTACTATTGCAATGCCTTTTTCTTTCAGCAAGGAAAAAGCCTTTTTCATCAAATGCATATAGTTTTGTTCCATTTCTCCATTTATTTCATCGGCTTTATCTGTAAAAACAATAATATCAAATCTCAAATAGTCATAAATTTCCTTTGAAATCTCAGACAAATCAAGCTTTAGAATAAGAATATCGGTATTGTTTCGCTCAAGCTCAGCCAAATAACTCTTTACAAGTTTGCCGTCCAATCCGGACAAATTCTTTGAATCAACAATACTGATTCGCTTTCTTGAATTGTGCAATATAGAATTAATGATATTTGCAGTTTTTTCCTTGTCATTTTGTCCAACTATTGCTGTTATCAGCACGCGGTTCAAACCCCATTTCTTTTGATAACTGTAATTTTATAATGTACTTTTTTCTTAATTTTATGTAAAAGGATAAAAATCACTCTGCAAATTTTGACAAAGGACTTGCGCTACTGCTTTTTTATTTGCCTGCCTCTATAGTCGATTTCGAAATTTTCCCTCATAATCATTTTTGAAACGGGAATAAAACCATACCCCTTTTCCTTAAGCGATACTATTATTTCCGGAAGTATTTTGGCCGTATGTTCGGTATCATTATGAAATAATATAATAGAACCGTTGTTCACATTCCTAAGCACCCGGTTCTTTATTTCGTCAGCAGTAATTCCCGGCCGCCAATCCAAAGAATCCACATCCCACTGAATGGTATAGTGATTCAATTCCCTAGCGACTCTCACAACGTCATTATTGTAATCACCATAGGGCGGCCTGAACAGATCCACATTTTTTCCCGTAATCTTTTTTAATGAATTGTCACACTTTAATATTTCGCTTTTTATTGCCGAACTGTTGAGGCTTGACATTTTGTAATGGGAATAAGAGTGATTTGCCACATCGTGTCCTTCATCCGAAATCATTTTTACCGCATCAGGGTTCTTTTCAGCCCACACCCCGATAATGAAAAAGGTTGCCTTAACTTCATGCTCCCTCAAGGTATTCAAAATATCGGGTATATCTTCGCTTCCCCAGGCACAGTCAAAGGTCAGGGCAACTTTCTTCTCAGGATAATCCACAGAATAAATGGGAATTTCTCTTTTTTGCTGAAATACTGCAATAACATCTTCGCGGGAAAAATAAAAAAGTGATGCAACGGCCAATATTAGAATTGCCAGGAAGCCATACTTTAATAAGGCATTTACTTTGACAACATAAAACTTCATTTTTCATACTTCCAATTTTTATAATCCTGAATTATACATATTTTGAGTGCCTAAAATATATGACATATAACTCCCATATTTAAAAAGTAGCAATAAGTATTAAGAAAGAATCATTAATTTTCAAAAATTTTGATACAGCCTTCAAGGTAACAAATCATGCTTTTTCAGCATATATTACTGGTATATAAGACTTATCAAAACTTAAGGCAAAGGTGCCACAAGTTATAAGGGCACCTTTATATTTTTATCTAAATATTGGGAGTTGATATTAATATGTGCGGAATAGCAGGTTGGATAAATCTAAAAGCAGACTTAACCGATCAAAAAGATGTATTGAATTCAATGATTGACAGGTTGACACCTAGAGGTCCGGATGCATCCGGAAGCTGGATTTCGCCCAATGCGCTTATTGCCCATAAGCGTTTGATAGTCGTGGACCCTGAAGGCGGATTGCAGCCCATGGTTCGCACTCAAGGTGAAAACAGATATGTCATTACATACAACGGAGAACTTTACAATACTGCGGATTTGCGAGACGAACTTAAGTCAAGGGGTCACGAATTTTTCACCAGCTCGGACACTGAGGTTTTACTTGTGTCTTACATTGAATGGGGCACAAAATGCGTTGAATATCTAAACGGAATATATGCTTTCGGAATTTGGGATGAAGGAAAAAAGAGACTTTTTTTAGGCAGGGACCGTTTCGGTGTAAAACCCCTGTTTTATGCCCAAAGAGGAGATTCTTTGATATTCGGTTCTGAGTTAAAGTCTCTCTTGGCAAATCCCTTTGTAGAACCGAAACTGGATGCTGAGGGTCTGGCAGAAATATTTGCATTAGGTCCTGCCCGAACACCGGGACACGGTGTATTCAAAGATGTTTCTGAGCTTAAGCCGGCTCACTCGATGCTCTTCGATATTAACGGAATACACATACAAAAATATTGGTCGCTGGAAAGCTATCCCCATACCGATGGAGAAAAAGCTACCATTGCCCAAGTCAGAGATTTGGTATTGGACGCCATCATAAGGCAACTTGTGGCCGATGTTCCTGTTTGCACCTTCCTGTCGGGAGGGCTTGATTCAAGCGCTATTACGGCTGTTGCTGCAAAGACTTTTGCTAGTCAGGGCAAAGAACATCTCAACACTTTCTCAATCGATTATGTGGACAACGATATCTATTTTAAGCCCAGCATGTTTCAGCCAAACTCGGATGAACCCTGGATAAGAAAAATGAGTGAAAGCTTTAATACATGTCACCACTATGTAAAATTCGATACACCTCAACTGGTTGATGCACTTATTGATGCTGTAAAGGCACGAGACTTGCCGGGAATGGCAGACATAGACTCATCCCTGTTTCTTTTCTGCCGTGAAGTAAAAAAGCATTCGGTGGTGGCACTATCCGGTGAATGTGCCGATGAGATATTCGGCGGATATCCGTGGTTTCACAACGAGAAAATGCTTTTTGCCGACACTTTTCCATGGGCCGTTTCGGTGCAGGAAAGGACAAAAATACTGTCCCGTGAGCTTTTGAATTTGATAAAGCCTGAAGAATATATCAATAGACGCTATAGAGAAACTCTAAGCGAGGTTCCGCATCTAAAGGGAGAAAACAGGCTAGAAGCCAGAAGAAGAGAAATCTTCTACCTTAACATTAACTGGTTTATGTCCACCCTGCTCGACAGAAAAGACCGCATGAGTATGGCATCAGGCCTTGAAGTAAGGGTTCCCTTCTGTGACCACAGGCTGGTACAGTATGTATGGAATGTTCCATGGGACTTAAAGATGTATAACGGAAGAGAAAAGGGCCTTTTAAGGCAGGCTCTAAAAGGCATAGTACCCGATTATATAATTGAGAGAAAGAAAAGCCCGTATCCCAAAACTCACAATCCTTCATATAAGAAAGCAGTCAGCAAGTGGCTGTTGGAAATACTAAGCGACAGCAGTTCGCCTCTTCATCAACTAATTGATGTAAAAGTGATAAAATCTATGGCAGAAGGAAATTCAGACAACTCAAATCCTTGGTTCGGCCAGTTGATGGCACAGCCTCAAATGTTTGCCTACCTCATACAGGTTGATTTTTGGTTGCGGGAAAACCGAATATCGATTATATAATGAAGATACTAAAAATCCTGGCAGTCCAAACCGCCAGGATTCTTTGATTTATAAGATTACAGCAACTCATCATACCTTACTATCGTAGAAGCATTTTCCCACTCTTTCATCTTTTCGTCCATGAAAGTCGTCTTCTTATCGCTTTGTAACATTTCCTTTATCTCATCCTTCTTCTGTTCCAGTGGATATGATTTTGCATCAGTCTTCTCGTACACTTTTATTATATGATATCCGTAAGGACCTTCAACAAGATCCGATATCTCGCCTACTCCTAAAGCCAGAGAAGCATCTTCAAAACTTTGAATAAATCCACTGTTTTTTGAAACTATATATCCGTCCTTGTAATCTTCTGATTCCATTCCGGGGTCTTCGCCGTATTCTTTTATAAGAGCTTCAAAGTCTTCTCCGCTTTTTGCTTTATTTAATACCTCTTCAGCCTTCGGCTTTATTGCTTCAAGTTTTTCCTTCAGATATGCCTCAGCTTCTTCAGTCTTTCCTTCTTGTGCCAATGTTTTGTACTCCTGCTGTTCTTCATCAGGCAAAGCTATCAATATATGTTTTACCCTTGAACTTGCAGGTTGAAGCAATTGTATTGGGGCATACATAGCTTCCTCAGGGTTTTCCTTTTGAAGCTTTAACTGTTCATCATAATACACTTTGATATCATCATCGGATACCGCAATATCCTTTGTAAGATCCTCCATAAATTCCGTTACAACTATATATTCGGCAGATTGCTGCATATACTCATCCATTGTCAACCTCATAGCCTTAAGCTCTTTATTAATAAAGTCTTTAGCTTCTTTAACAAAATCTTTGCTCTCTGCTTCGGACGGATTCTGCAGCTTTAACTGAGTTGCAAAGCTATTAACCATTTCTTCAAAAGCCTCTGAGGCTTCATTAAGTTTTTCGTCCGTTACCACATAACCTGCTTCTTTTGCCTTTTGCTTGGCAAGTTCTTGCTGTATTAACTGAGTTAATATTTCTTTCTTTATAGTCTTTAACATTTCCTTCATATCATCATTCAGTGAATCCTCGTCTGTAATACCATAATATGCCGCTTGCTGGCTGTATAGAAAATAGAAGTCTTTGTATAAAATCTTTTCACCATTTACTTCTGCTATTACTGTATTGGCCTCTTCTTCCGTCAATGGTGGAGTCTCAGAATTGCCGATTATTCCTTGATCTTTAAACATGGGTCTCAATAAAAAATATGTCGCTACTGACAAACCCGCAATCAGTAGTACTACTATACTGACAACCAGTATTATACTCTTTGATTTTTTCATTCTGATTCATCCTTTTTTTTAATTTTTTAAGCTTAAATACTTTTTCCTCATAAAAACCATTATAACATCTAAGTTTGACTTAATTGTGTCAAAATTGTAAACATTCTTTCGGAAGATGTTTCCCGATTGTCTTTATTTTGTTCATTACCTCACCCCTTATAAAAGTATAAAAACATCTTGTCTTTCTCTACGCCTTTTGATTATAACATATATTTCATAAATACTACATAAATTTTTTTTCAGCTTTTTAAGGGAAATCTTACTTAAAGTAGCTTACACCCGCTTCAAACAACTTTTGATCCTTATTTCCCGGCACATTTTTTGCAACATTGCTTCCTATTCTCTCGGAATGTCCCATTTTACCCAAAACTCTTCCGTCAGGACTTGTTATACCCTCAATAGCCTCGAAAGAGCCATTTGGATTAAACCTTATGTCATAGGTTGCGTTATTGTCAGGGTCAACATACTGGGTTGCTATCTGTCCGTTCTTTTCCATCATCTCAAGCACTTCTTTATTTGCCACAAATCTTCCTTCACCATGGGATACAGCTATGGTATGAACATCTCCCACATTTACATTGTTAAACCATGGTGACAGGGTTGATGTTATTTTTGTCCTAACCATACATGAAACGTGGCGGCCTATTGTATTAAAGGTAAGGGTAGGACTGTCTTCATTAAGGTCCCTGATTTCGCCATACGGTACAAGTCCAAGCTTTATAAGGGCCTGGAAACCATTGCATATACCCAGCATAAGTCCGTCTCTCTGCTTAAGAAGCCTCATTACCGCTTCTTTTACTCTCGGGTTTCTAAATGCCGTGGCTATAAATTTTCCTGAACCGTCAGGTTCATCACCGCCGCTAAATCCTCCAGGTATCATCACAATCTGGGAATTGTCAATCCTTTTTGCCATTTCTCTTATAGATTCATCTATTTCGGCGGATGTAAGATTCTTTATTACAAGCATATCCACCGCACCGCCGGCCTTTTCAAAAGCTTTGGCAGTATCGTATTCACAGTTGGTTCCGGGGAATATGGGCATAAATATTCTTGGTTTTGCCACTGAAACAGACGGCTTTATATTATTCCTCTTTTCATATTTGTACTGTTTTGGGGCACCGCTTACAAGCTCTGTATTTGTCGGGAAAACCTTCTCCAAAGGCTCCTGCCATTTTTGGCAAAGCTCCTCTATATCAAGGCTGACATCTTTAAAGTCAATTGCTTTTTTCTCCTGAGTAACACCCAAAACTTCATACTCTACGCCTTTTAACAATTCATCCAAGTTACTGTTCTCATCCATCTCCAGAACGACAGACCCGTAAAGGGGCTCAAAAAGACTTCTTGCATCTATAGACGCCTCAAACCTAAATCCTATCATATTTCCAAAGCACATTTTGCTTACCGCTTCAGAAATTCCACCGCTTCTAACAGTGTGAGATGCAAGCACCTTTCCTTTCATAATCATTTCATGTATCACTGTATAATTTTTATCCAACTGGACAAAATCCGGCAATCCCTTTTCATCTATTTTCAGAGGAACCAAAACAACTTACTTCCGGCTTTTTTAAATTCGGAAGACACTGTATAATTTACGTCCATTGTTGCAACGGCAAAGGAAACCAAAGTCGGAGGTACATTCATATCCTTAAAGGTTCCCGACATACTATCCTTTCCTCCAATGGCAGGTATGCCCATCTTGGTTTGAGCGTAATAAGCACCAAGCAATGCACTAAAGGGCTTGCCCCACTTTTTAGGTTCCTTACCCAGTTTCTCGAAATACTCTTGTAGGGTCAATCTTATTTTTTTGTAATCTCCACCCATCGCAACAATTTTAGCAACAGATTCTATCACAGCAAACATCGCCCCATGGAACGGACTCCACTTTGAGATTGAAGGATTGTATCCAAAGGTCATAAGCGTACCGGTGTTTGTTTCTGCGTCCAGTACCGGAATCTTTGCCGCCATTCCTTCCGAAGGTGTAAGTTGATACTTTCCGCCGAAAGGCATCAGCACAGTCCCGGCACCGATGGTGCTGTCGAATCTCTCTACAAGTCCTTTTTGGCTGCATACATTCAATCTCTGCAAGTTTCCAATCCATGCATCACGAAGATTCTTTGCGTAATCCTCAACTTCCTTAGGAATTCTGTCAAAATAATATTCTTCTTCCGAAGGAGCAGCAACCAAAACATTGGAATTTTGCTTTACCCCGTTGGTATCGAGAAAATCTCTTTTAATATTTACAATTGTCTTATCTCTCCAGTACATTACAAGCCTTCTGTCATCTGTTACCTCTGCAACAGGTGTAGCCTCCAGGTTTTCTTCGCCTGAAGCTTTAATAAAGGCTTCAACATTGTCTTTTGACACCACTACAGCCATTCTTTCCTGAGATTCCGAAATGGCAAGCTCAGTACCGTCAAGTCCCTCGTACTTTTTAGGCACTGCATCAAGGTTTATTCTAAGTCCTTCCGCAAGCTCACCTATAGCAACGGATACTCCTCCAGCACCAAAGTCATTGCATTTCTTAATCATGGTGCTGACCTCAGGCTTTCTAAACAGCCTCTGAATTTTTCTTTCAGTTAGAGGATTACCCTTTTGCACTTCGGCTCCACAGGTAAGCAAAGACTCTTCCGTATGCTCTTTTGAAGAGCCGGTAGCTCCTCCGCAACCGTCACGGCCTGTCCTTCCTCCAAGGAGTATGATTACATCTCCGGCTTTGGGCTTTTCTCTTTTTACATTCTTTCTCGGAGCAGCACCAATTACCGCACCGATTTCCATTCTCTTTGTCACAAAATCTTCATCATAAACTTCGGCAACCTGTCCGGTAGCAAGACCTATCTGGTTTCCGTAAGAACTGTAACCCTGAGCTGCCTCTGTTGTTATCTTTCTTTGAGGAAGCTTTCCCGGTATGGTGTCCTCTATACCGGTACGCGGATCGCCGCTTCCCGTTACACGCATAGCCTGATACACATAGGATCTTCCCGACAACGGGTCTCTTATGGCACCTCCAAGGCAAGTGGCAGCTCCTCCGAAAGGCTCTATTTCCGTCGGATGGTTGTGGGTTTCGTTTTTGAACATCACAAGCCACTCTTCTTTTTCCCCGTTTACATCCACATCAACTACTATACTGCACGCATTTATCTCCTCAGACTCATCAAGGTCTTTTAACATTCCTTTTTTCTTTAACTCCTTCATGCCCATCACTGCGATGTCCATAAGGCAGATATCTTTTTCTTTGTTACCGTAGACAAACTTTCTTGACTCAAGATAGCCCTCATAAGCCTCCTTAACAGGTGCTGTAAACCTGCCTTCTTCAATATCCACACTCTGTATATTGGTAAGGAATGTGGTATGACGGCAGTGATCGGACCAATAGGTGTCAATAACCTTTATTTCGGTAATGGTAGGGTCCCTCTTTTCATCGTCCCTGAAATACTTCTGGCAAAATTCCAGATCTTCCAAAGACATCGCAAAACCCATGCTGTCTGCAAAAGCTTTAAGCTCCTCACGGTTCATGTCAATAAATCCCTTTAAAACCTTTACATCTTCAGGAACACTCACTTCCACATCCAGAGTTGACGGCTTTTCCAAAGATGCTTCCTGTGATTCTACAGGGTTTATCAGATAATTCTTTACCTTTTCATATTCTTCCGGTGACACGTCCCCTTGAAGCACAACAAGCCTTGCAACCTTGACTTCGGGTCTTTCCCCGTGGGTCAGTATCTGAATGCATTGTGAAGCAGAATCCGCCCTCTGGTCATATTGCCCGGGCAAATACTCTATAGCAACTATTTTATCCTTTTCATCTATATTTATGGTTTCGTCAAAAACCTCTTCTACCGGCGGCTCGGAAAATATGGTCCTCTTCGCGCTTTCATACTCCTCATCGGATATTCCCTCAACATCATATCTGTTTATTATCCTAACTCCGGAAAGTCCGGTGATTCTGAGGTTTTCTTTCAAATCCCTGTACATTCTTTGGGCATCCAAATCAAAACCCTTTTTCTTTTCGACAAAAACTCTTCTTACAATCTTAACCATACCAGTACCTCTTTCAAATAATTTTTTTCGACATTTTGATGAATACAAATACATTATAATATGATAAAATAAATAAGTAAAATTAATA
>NZ_BAVR01000003.1 GCF_000521465.1 Acetivibrio straminisolvens JCM 21531 | reverse complement strand
ATTTGAGTATTACCAGATTGACAGTATGATTCAAAAGGCATTGGCGAAAAAAGGTCTGGTTAAAATGCGGAGGGTATATTATTATTGAGAGAACAGAGGCTCTTACCGTTATTGATGTAAACACCGGAAAATATGTCGGAGTAAGCAACTTGGAAGAAACCGTTTTGAAAACCAATCTCGATGCCGTTAAAGAGATTGGAAAACAATTGAGACTAAGGGATATTGGTGGAATAATCATTATTGATTTTATTGATATGCATGAGCCGGAACATCAGCGGCAGGTACTGGAAGCTTTAAAGCAAGTTCTGAAAAAGGACCGTACCAAAACAACTGTGGTGGGAATGACCGGTCTTGGCCTCATTGAAATGACAAGGAAAAAGGTAAGGGAAGGCCTTGAATCCATGGTGCTCCATGACTGTCCTTATTGCGAAGGCAGAGGAAAAATACTTACTCCTGAGTCTGTAGCACGTAATGTTGAAAAAGAAATAAGTAAATATTTCACAAAAACGATAGCAAGTGCTATTATGGTTGAGGTCCATCCTACGGTGGCCGAAGTATTAAAGGGTGAAGACAATGACAACCTTGCAAGAATTCAGAATTTATTTAATAAAAAAGTTATAATAAAGCCTACAACGGAAGTGGGCCATGAAGAAATGAAAATAAAAGAAGTTGACATAGATACACTTGTGTGATAGAATATTTCGGTAGCCGCTCGGTGCAGGTTTAGTAAACGCAAGCAATAATTTACTTTGTTGCTGCTACCTTTCGCCGGCGAGACTGGGTAGGGAGGTGTTTTGAATGTACGCTATAATTGAGACAGGCGGAAAACAGTACAAGGTTCAAGAAGGTGACGTGGTTTTTGTTGAAAAGCTTGCGAATGATGAAGGTTCAACAGTTACTTTTGACAAGGTTGTAGCTGTATCAAAGGAGGACAAGGTGAGCTTCGGTGCTCCGTTCGTAAGCAATGCGTCCGTTACTGCCAAGGTATTAAGCCACGGCAAGGATAAAAAGATTATTGTTTTCAAATTTAAGCCTAAGAAAGGTTATAGAAGAAAACAGGGCCACAGACAGCCTTATACAAAAATACAGATTGAAAAGATAAATGCATAAGGTAATATGCAATGATTAGAGTCGAAGTAATCAGGGATAGCAATCGTTTTATAAGGGAACTCAGAGTTACAGGGCATGCAGGCTACGAGAGGCGCGGAAAAGATATAGTATGCGCGGCTGTGTCGGTTCTTGCATACACTGCGGCGGGAGCTTTAGAAGAGCTTGCCGGTATAAAAGGGTATACCGAAAGGGATGGATATATGAGATGTGCTGTTCCGAAGGATATACCGGAGGAAAAGAAAGAAACGGTTAGAACTATCCTTGAAACAGTAGTGTTAGGTTTAAAGCAAGTTGAACTTGGATATGGAAAGTATGTATCGGTTTTAGATAAGGAGGTGTTGACCGATGATTAAGGCTAATTTGCAGTTGTTTGCCCACAAAAAAGGAGTGGGTAGTACAAGAAACGGTCGTGATAGTGAATCTAAAAGATTGGTGTAAAAAGAGCCGACGGTCAGTTTGTTACGGCCGGGAACATTCTGGTTAGACAGAGAGGTACAAAAATACATCCCGGTGCAAATGTTGGAATCGGGAAGGACGATACACTCTTTGCTCTGGTAGACGGAAGAGTGAAGTTCTCAAGATTGGGTAAAGATAGAAAACAAGTAAGTATTATTACAGCATAGAGAATAAATTATGAATCCCGGTTTTACCGGGATTTAATTTTTATATTTGTGCAATACTAATGGATAGAAAGATTCTGTATTATAGTATGGCCATGGAGTTGAAAAACAATGTTTATTGATAGTGCAAGAATTTATATAAAAGCCGGAGACGGCGGAAACGGTGCAGTATCTTTTCACAGGGAAAAATACATAAGCAAGGGCGGCCCGGACGGTGGAGACGGCGGAAAAGGCGGAGATGTTGTTTTTGTTGTGGATGAGGGATTGAGGACGCTTCAGGATTTTAGATACAGAACCCGCTACAAAGCTGAAAACGGGCAAAACGGTGGCGGCTCCAACTGCTCCGGCAAAAGCGGAGAAGATTTGATAATCAGGGTTCCTCCGGGAACTTTGGTTAGAGACGAACAAACCGGAAGGATTTTGGCTGACCTTGTGAAACCTGGACAGAGGACTGTAATTGCAAGAGGCGGCAAGGGTGGAGCCGGAAATCAGCATTTTGCAACACCTACAAGGCAGGTGCCCAATTTTGCCAAGCCAGGAGAACCTGGGCAAGAGATATGGGCAATATTAGAGCTAAAACTCTTGGCTGATGTGGGTTTGATTGGTTTCCCCAATGTGGGCAAATCTACTATTCTTTCAATGGTTACGGCTGCGAGGCCAAAGATTGCGAATTATCATTTTACGACCATTGACCCAAATCTTGGCGTTGTAAACATTGATGCCGAAAACGGTTTTGTAATGGCAGATATACCGGGAATTATTGAAGGTGCGCATCAGGGTGTGGGTTTAGGTCACGAGTTTTTAAAACATATTGAAAGAACAAAGCTTCTTATTCATGTTGTGGATATTTCGGGTTCTGAGGGAAGAGACCCGGTTCAAGATTTCGAAGTAATCAATGATGAACTGAAAAAGTATAATCCTGTACTTTACGAGAGGCCCCAGATTATTGCTGCAAATAAAATGGATGTCACAGGAGCTGAGGAAAATCTCGAAAAATTCAGAAAAGCTGTTGAACCTCTGGGATATAAGATTTTTCCCGTATCTGCGGCATCCAATACGGGACTTAAGGAATTGGTGTATTATGCCGCACAGAAGGTTAAGGAGCTTCCGGATACTATTCTTGTAAGCGATGAAGAGAATGAGGTAGTGTATACCGCAGTTGAAGAGGAACCTTTTAAAGTGCGAAAGGAAAATGATGTTTTTGTAGTTGAAGGAAGCTGGGTAATGAAGCTGGTTAGATCCACTAATTTCGACAATTATGAGTCGTTGCAATATTTCCAAAGAGCCATAAGAAAAAAAGGGATTGTTGATGCCCTGGAGAGTATGGGAATTAATGAAGGAGATACCGTAAAAATGTATGATTTGGAGTTTGAATATTTCAGATAAAAATTATTCGAATATCCTGTAATTGTTTGTCCTAACAATGTATACAAAAAGATTTGCTGGACAGATATGTACTATCTGTTGTAAAATATATATATGATAAACTTAATATAAGCATGATAAAACGGAGGGGCATTAGTAAGCTTTATGGAATGTTTTAATTGTGGAAACTGTAAAACCGGCAGTGCGGCATATTATTGCCTGATGAAGGATGACTTTGTGCTAAACGAAGAAGCAACATCCCAAGTTATCGAGAAGACTAGGGCTGGATGGAAAAAGGGGCATCCGAGGTATGAGGTTCAAAGGAGAAAAAGCCGGAAGGAAGTTGAGGCATACTAAGACATGAATGGGGATAGGGTCGACTATCCCCATTGTTTTGAATTATTTTGAAAAATTAAAAATATATAATAGATTAAAACAGATATGCTTGACGAGGAGAGTTTATATGCTTACAGGTAAGCAAAGAAGTTATTTAAGAAGTTTGGCAAACAACATCGAACCGATTTTTCAAATTGGTAAGGGCGGAATAAATGATAATATGATAAAGCAGTTTAACGATGCTTTAGAGGCCAGGGAGCTTATAAAAGTTACAGTGCTTAAAAATGCTTTGGCCGAGACAAAAGAAGTATGCCATGAAGTGGCAAGTCTTGTAGGAGCTGAAGTGGTTCAGGTTATAGGAAGTAAATTTGTTTTGTACAAGGAATCAAAGGAGAATAAGGTAATAGAACTTCCATAGTTTATATATCTTTAATGCTGAAAAGTAATGTTTGAAGAGCCCTCAAAGGGCTCGATGCATCAATAAGCTCGGGACATCCGCCCCCTTTGTTTTTGCCTCTTTCGTTTCACTCCAAGAGGCTAACTAAAATCAAGACTTTTGCTCGTTGATTCCGGTTCTGTCTTTTATAAGGCTTTCAATGATTTCGCTGTATATTTCCTGGGCGTGCTTTTTCCAGTTTTCACAAATTCGCCGCGCATCGTTTTTTGTTCCCACGGTAACCTTTAAATCAATAAGATTAAAATTGTCTTCCCGGACCTGACACGAGACCGTGAATTCATTTTCCCCGCTGAGGGTATAGTCGGCCGATATAAAGGTTTCATTTCTAATGTTGTTCCTTATATTGGATATACTGTTGTCAATCAGGCTCTTTATACCTCTGGGTATGTGGTTGGTAAAATAGCTAAGTGTCTGTTTGCCCGAAGGTGTAATGGTGTAAAATGCTTTATTATCAATATTTTTATACAATAAATAATTACTGCTGCATAGTTCATTGAGAAGCTGCTGAAGCATGAAATAATTCATAAATTTATTTTCCAGGATGATTTTTGTTATCTGCAGATTACTGATAGGTATATTTACCTTGTCAATAATATAAAGAAGGATTAGTTTATTCTCTGCAAGCTCTTTGTTGCTGCCGATACTCATAGCAATAATCATTCCTTTCGATCAGCTTGTTTGATTTTCTTATTGTGTAATCGTAACATATTTTGAGTGTATTATAACATAGTAGAGGGTGATTGTGCCATATTGCCCGCAAACAAATCCAATTTTGATTTATATTTATTAATAAATCTATTAAAAATAAGATACATTATGGAAGAATTGCAATGTATGTTTTATAATATGTTAATGTGTATCAGTGTAGAAAATAAGGTTGTCATAAGGAGTATTCGGTATGGAGAGTTTCATCAAAATTCAAGATAAATTAATGGATTTGGGGGCATCTTTTGTAGGGTGTTCCGATGTAGAAGCATACCTTCCGCAAAGCCTTAAAAAGGTTGGATATGCTATAACCGTTGGGGTAAGACTGTCCGATTTTGTTATTGATCAAATAAGTGACAAACCTACCTATACTTATTTTCACCATTACAGGACAGTTAATACTTTGATAGACCAGATAACTTTAAGGGGCCAGATAGAGCTTCAGAACATGGGATATAACGCTATGGCAGTACCTGCTTCCCAAACGGTAAATGATTTGGAGGACAGATACTCGGGTATTTTCCAGCATAAGACTGCTGCTGTAAAAGCGGGCCTGGGATGGATAGGAAAAAGCGGTTTGTTTATAAGCTCAAAATTCGGCCCTAGAGTAAGGCTTGGGACGATACTTACAGATATGAAATTGCCGGTACAGTCCCATGCTATTAGGGACGGCTGCGGCAACTGCAGGATATGTGTTGACAACTGTCCGGCAATGGCTTTGACCGGTAACAGCTGGACCGAAGGCTGCGACAGAAGCCATATTGTTGATGCACAAGCGTGCAGTGATTATATGAACCGAAACTTCAAACATATAGGCAGGGGTTCGGTGTGCGGTATCTGCATCAGGGTATGCCCTAAAGGCATTGCGAGATGAAAACGCTAATTTTTCACAAAGACGGGAGACTGCATGCGACTCAATCAATATTGATGACTTTTTTAATTCCGGTATTGATGTAGTTATAAAGACACAAATTGATCAATACAGGCCTAGGATTGTTTTAGGAAAAATGGAATATTTTAAAGAAGATAAAAGAAAATAATGCATGTTTATTCTTTTTAGCCAGTGAGAATAATAATTCTGGGTGATAATGATGGGATATATCTTTTTTTATTTTTCATTGTTTGGAGTACTGGTTAGTCTGATTATATGTCTTTATTTTAAGCCTCTGGACTTAAAAAAGAGCGTTATAGGCATAATATCGGTTGCATATTCAATGGTTTTCGAGACGGTACTGGGCAGCTATTATAAGCTTTATTATTATCTTAATCCGCAAGACTCAATGATTTATATTGTGATAGCGGCAATTTTCATATATCCTGTGTTGAATATTATATATACAATGTTTCTGCCTAAAAGCAAAAAGGCAGTACTTGGATATACATTAGTATGGATAATAGCCATGTTAATTTTTGAGTATTTAAGTGTGATATTCGGCACAATAGTTTTTACCGGATGGAATCCCGTGCCGTGGTCTTTGGTTACTTATATTTTCACTTACCTTTGGGTGTATTTGACATACCGATATTTAAGCAAAAAAAGATTGCCTTTAAAACTCTACTAATTCTTACGAGTCATTATTTTTAAGCTTTTTTATTTTTTCATTTATCAAATACACTCGAGCGAAATTTTTTACCACGTCCAACCTAGTGTTGTACAAAAGGTGCCGAATACCCGGAAAACCAATTGTAGCAAAAAGAAAATCATAAGTATTGTTGCTGGCTTTGTTAAAGGCTTTCCTCATTTGATAAAGCTGATAGTTATGTTTGGTCACTCGCTTAAGAAGCCTTTCATAATCTAGGCCTTTTGCAATGGAGCGGGCCGCCATTACGCCCATTTCTATGGAATTTAGCTGGCCGAAGCCTAAAAACGGGTCTATTGCGCCGCCGGAATTCCCGGCAAAATATATGTTATCTACCTTATGAGGATAAGCAAACCCTGTATCGTGTGCTTGTTTGAATTCTTCAATGATAGTGTAATTTATATTTTCATAATTCAAAAAATCTTTCCAATAATGGTCAATCTCTTTTTCATTTACGTCAGTTACTACCAATATAACCGAAGCTTTTTTATTGCTAAAGGGTGTAAGGTAGGCATAGCCGTTTTTGCAATAATCTTTATTAATCCACATAACAAGCGTGTTTGGGTCAAAATCCCCTAATATAATTCCACCTCTTATATATGTTTTTATTGTCGGATACCAGCATCCCAATTGATTGGTAAACACAGTATTCCCATTTGCAACAACCACATAGTCAAACTCCTTTGCCAGTGGTTCAATATCTCCGTAGGTATTGAATTTTATCTCGGAAGATTTAAGATGGGAAAAAAGCTGCAAAGGCAGAGAATCTTTATCTTTTCCCCTTTTTAGAAAAAATCCGAAATCACCCTTAATCACAGTTTTCTTATTTGGAGAAATGTGTGTAAGGTTGTTGACCCTGTTAATAGGAGTTATGCTTATATTAAAGTTTTTCTTAATGTATTTTATTGCATCTTTTATGGGTCTGTGCTGAATTTCCAAAAGAGCCGAAACATGGCTGTATTGGTCGCCAATATATCCATTTCTCTGAAATATTACAGGTTTAATGCCATGCCTCTCCAATTCGTAAGCGCAAGAAAGGCCTGCCAATCCTCCGCCGATTATTGCGACTTTCACATCAATTACCTCCGAATCTTTTTAGAAATATAAGCCACGCAAAAACCAGTGAGCCGTTTACAAATGTCAGGATAGTATATAACCAGATATTCATCACGACATATCCTCCTTCTTATCAAGCACTACTATTGAAAACCAGCTTAAAATAATCATAATGCACATATCTATGACTATACTGTTGGTAAAGTGCCAATTGATATAAGTAAGGCTGCCGCTGAACAGCATTAAAGCTTCCTGAAAATAAAAGAGTGTTGAAAATGCAAATATATTTAAAATCCTGATCCACCTTTTTTTAGGGTAGAACTGGGCAAACAGAGTTCCTATAGTAAATACCGGCCCTGCAGTAAAGAAAATGGAAGACCCCATTATGCTAATTACAGGATTATTTACTCTGTATAATCCATAACTAATAGCATGCGTGTCTGTTATAAGCTGCAGGGCCAAAGCCAGGACTCCGCACCACATATTTTTTTCAATTCTCGAAAATCAACCAAAATAAAAAAGAGTATCCAACTGGTTACAAATAGTATAATCCACTCCATAACGAAATTATCTCCCAATATGCGAATTAATTAATGCTATATGCTAAATTTTAGGTCTTAAAGGGAATAGTTTGGAGATAATTCCCTCTGATGATTGAAGCCTGTCTATTCTCTGTTGAAGATTCACTATAGCTCTCATTTCATCGTCCCTAAGTTGGGTAAAAACCTGTCTTGCTTCAGGATTTTTGACATAAATAAGGCTTTCATTATAAAATACCTCGTTTGCAATTCTACATTGCAGTAAATCCTGTAAAATATCAATTTGCTCCACAATAATCACCATGCTTTCTTTATGGTATTCAAAACGAACATAGGGACTTATAAAAGCTAAATAATCAGGACTTATCTATAGATAACAAAATCATCTTGTCATTTATCATTTTTATATGATCCCGGGAAGTTTCGAAAAGTCCCTAAGAATATTTTTCAATTCCTTAGCCCTTGAAATTTCGTAATAGTGCTCATATTTTTTCAATAAAAGCTCTTCTCTATTTATTGCATCGGTGAATGCAATGTTTAAAATATATTGTTGTGACTGCCTTTCCATAAATTCCTCCGAAAAAGCAAAATTAAATTAAACTATAAATCTATAAATATTTTTGTCTTTTTTGCAGATATTATTCTTATGAATTAATAAGGAAGTAATGTAAAAGCAATACGGATTATGAAACATTAGTAATTTGCAACGATTAACATAAACTTTATACTTAAGGTGGGATATTATGAAGGTGGCTATAATTGGTGCGGGATTGGCCGGATTGTCCTGTGCTTTTGAGCTGGAAAGAAACGGGATATTGCCGGTTATTTTTGAGAAAAGAGATTATATAGGTGAAAACTATATGATTTCCAGTACAACTATGAGATTATTTGATAGAAGCTACAGGGACCCAATAAAATACTTTAAAAAAACATATAATTTAAATCTTATGCCCTTTTCTCCTCTTAAGGAAATAGAAATGAATGGGCCAACAAAAAAAGGTGTTATAAACGGAAGATTGGGATATGTATTCATGAGAGGAGACGAAAAAAATTCTCTGGAAAATCAAATTGCAATGCACATCAAAGCCCCTATACATTTTGATACTTATATAAATGTTGACGACATAAAAAAAGATTTTGACTATATTGTTGCTGCCACCGGTGATGAAACCATTGCAAATCAGCTTGAGGTCTGGCACACGACTACAAGTGTATATACAAGAGTTGCTCTGATAGTGGGAAATTTTAAAGTAGGTTCCGCAAAAATGTGGGTTAACCGAGAGTATTCCAAAGCATGCTACGGGTTTTTGGCTCCCCATAACAAAAAAGACGGCAGATTGCTGTTAGCTGTGAATGATATAGCCGAATATGAGTTTGATCACTATTGGAATAATTTTACGAGGGTGGAAGAAGTGAAATATAAAATAACTGAGACAAGGGACATCATAACCAAACTTGGATATGTATCTTCTGCTAAGGTTGATAATATTTACTTAACCGGTAGCGCGGCAGGACTTATAGACGATTTTTTGGGTTTTGGCGCAATTAATGCTATTGAAAGCGGAATTCTTGCGGCACGAGCCATCGCAAAAGGCAAGGACTATAATGAGTTGATTAAGCCAATAAAGAAACATGTATCTAAAATTCATGAACTTAGAAAGATGGTAAGCGAATTTGACAATGAGGACTATGACCGGATGATAAAGATTTTGACTATGCCCATTATAAAACGGATTATTTATAACAATCCCTTGGCGAAGGTGGAAAAAATAACCCCTACAGCAAGAAAATACAACAACATGAGACATAGAAAACAACGGCGTATTATAAAACGATAGTTATTAACAACCAATAACTAATACTTGATTTTTTGATTTATATGTTTTAGTCTATATATGTTTAGAGTTATTTCACAATTTTGAATCGGAATAAAGGCGGTATAAACCGGCCATGGGGGATTCATATAATGAAATAAAGTAAAATGATGTATAAGTGAGGTTATTATATGAAAATCAGTATAGAAAGAGTAAGGGGCAATATTTTTACCAATGTCAGACCGCGACTGGATATATTTGGAATAATTTATGCTTTATTTTTTGCATGTTCTATTGTGTTTAAAGGTGTATTTCTTCAATTTCAAAACCAAATTAATTTTAGACCCTTTTTTTCAACAACAAATATCTTCATGTTTGTTGCTTCAATGTCTTTTGCATTGGTACTGGTGGCTTTGTTGATTATTTTTCATACCAAAAGAAGGATGTTGTTTTTTATATCAAACATCCTGATGTCGGTTTTGTTGCTTGCCGATGCTCTGTATTTACGCTATTATAATACAATAATAACAATACCGGTCATTTATAATGCCCGCTATTTAGGCCCGGTCAGAGAGAGCATCATGAGTCTTTTTAGGATTAGCGACATACTTTATTTCTTAGACATTCCGATTTTTGCAGTAATGTCGTTTGTATTATCCAAAAGAACTGAGCAAAGCAAGATTCCATTACTTAAAAGATGCATAGTTGCAGCAGTACTTATCCTTATATCCTTAGGTTCTTTCAAAATTGCTTACAGTAAGAATGATATGTCCGAGTATGATAACAATTATATCGTGAAGAACTTCGGAATAGGCTATTTCCACTATTACGATGTGAAAAAATATTTAAGGGAAAACTACCTTAGGGACAAAAAGCTTAGAAGTGATGAGAAAAACGAGCTGATTTCCTTTTTTGAGGAGAAAAACAAGAAAAACGGCGAGCTTTCCGATAGATTTGCCGGGATAGCGAGAGGGAAAAACCTTATTGTTATCCAGATGGAAGCGCTTCAGCATTTTGTTATCAACAGTAAAATGAATGGAAGGGAAATAACTCCGAACTTAAACAAGCTTGTGAGGGAGAGTTTGTATTTTGACAATATCTACGTTCAAGTGGCAGGGGGAAATACATCGGATGCCGAGTTTATGGGCAATATCTCATTGTATCCTGCCAAAGAAGGTGCGGCATATTTTAGGTTTGCGACAAATGAGTATAATACTATTGCCAAAGAATTAAAGAAAGAAGGTTATAATTCTTATGCTTTGCATGCTTATGGCCCTGCGTTCTGGAACAGGACCGAAATGTACAAAGCTGTAGGTTTTGACACTTTTATAAGCTCCAATGACTATGTTATGGACGAATATATAGGCTGGGGAGGTTGGGCACTCAGTGATGACTCGTTTTACAGACAGTCCATGGATATAATTGATGTCACCAAGCCGTTTTATTCCTTTTTCGTAACTCTTTCCGGCCATCACCCTTATTCTTATTTTGAAGATAAGCAGACCTTTGATGTCGGAAAATATGACAGGACATATTTTGGAAACTATATTAAAGCTCAAAACTATGCAGATGCAGCCATTGGGCGTTTTATTCAAAAGCTTAAGGACATGGGATTGTATGAAAACAGCCTTATAGTAATTTACGGAGACCATACAGGGCTTCCGAAGACTCAGGCGAAAGAACTTTTGGAATTTCTCGGACTCTCCGAAAGTAAAGTTGATTGGATAAAGCTTCAAAAGGTGCCTTTGCTGATACACTGTCCGGGAGTGGAAGGGGAAATTATCGATACAACTGGGGGACAGATTGACATACTCCCTATGATAGCCAATATGATGGGATTTGAAAACTATTATGCTTTGGGCAAAGACTTGTTGAATACACAAAAGGGTTATGCGGTATTAAGAAACGGTTCGGTGCTGACAGACGAATATTACTACTGCAGCGAGGATGACACGGTCTATGATATGAAGACCGGCGAAGTTCTTGATAAAAAAGATTATGAAGAAGAAATACAAAAGTATCAAAAGGAGCTTAGAATATCCGATATTATTTTGGAAAAGGATGCATTGCGAAAGCTAAAATAAAACATTCAAAAAAGTACAGAGAAGGTTTAATTTGTATTTGAATTATGTCTTATATGTTTATATAATTAAAATATACTAATATGAGTTAATGAAAAAATATTGTGTATTATAAAGATTATTTATATAAAGGCGCAGCTTATAAATAACGAAGGAGAGTATATAAAATGACATCTTTCTTTAGAACAAAGGTTATTAAAATAGTTCCGGCAATAGTTTTATCTCTTTCTTTACTGCTTGCAGGATGCAACAGTCCGAAGTTAAATGACGACTTAAAGTCTCCGGTTCCCAATACCTCGGGACAAGATTCGGGGCAAGCGGACAGTTCTTCAGCACCTGCAACACCCACACCGACACTGATACCTACGCCTACAATTGACGTTCAAAGTGTCAAGCCCAATGAAGCCGGAAAAATAATGGTTGTTATGTTCCATAATTTTGTTGAATCTTTTACGCCTACAAGTTATGATAACGGGGAATATACCACGACTTTCAGTGAGTTTGAAAAGCTGCTTCAGAGCTTGTATGATAACGGATACAGACTTATCAGTATGAGTGATTATTTAAATAACAATATTTCCGTGCCCGCAGGATGCATTCCTATGATATTTACATTTGACGACGGAACGGCTGGGCAGTTTAATCTGGTTGAAGAAAACGGGACTCTAAAAGCAAATAAAAAATCTGCAGTAGGTATTATGGAAGAGTTCTACAAGAAGCATCCTGACTTCGGACTTAAAGGTACTTTCTATGTAAACCTTGGCAACAGTACTTTTGAGGGTAAAGGCACCCTTCAAGAGAGGCTCAAATATTTGGTTGACAAAGGGTTTGAAATTGGCAATCATACCTACACGCATATAAATTTGAAAAATACCACAAGTGCGGAAAAAATACAGGAGGAGATTGGAAAGAACCAAAAGACCATCGCCGAGCTTATACCGGGATATAAAATGACTACTTTTTCTCTTCCTTACGGACTTCCATCCAAAGACCTTCAGACTATGTTATAAAGGGTGTGTATGACGGGGTGGAATACGAACATGCGGCAATTATGGAGGTGGGCTGGGATCCGGCACACTCACCTGTATCGAAAGATTTTAATCCTCTTTCTACCCACAGGGTTAGAGCTTCGGGAATTAATCCTGTAGAATGTGACTTGGCTTGGTGGATTAAGAATTTATCCAGAGGAGAGCAATATGTTAGTGATGGAAATCCCGATACCATTACAGTTCCTGCGGGGAAGGAAGATAAAATTGATAAGGATAAGCTAAAGGACAAGGAGCTCATAGTTTATTAAGTGTTAAATCACAATTTGAATTAACTTCGAGCAAAAGGGACTTAGCGGTCCCTTTTGTATTATTTTATCACTTTGAGTGCCGTATTACTTATTTTATGATTTGCATTAAAAGTGATACTGTATTATAATTAATGTGTATAATATTAGATATGTAACATAGAATTTCCCATGACAAGTTAGCCCTACAAAAAGTAAATAATTTAAAAGAAAAAATTTGTGTTTATTTGCAGCTATTGCTGCATTATTTAGTACTATTATTATATTTATAGGGAGTGTTTTAAATGGAAAAGGTTCAATCCAATATTAATTCCAAAAAAGAAGGAAGGAAAGTTCAAACGGATGCGGATGTAAAGAGAAAGGCTGTAAAGCTTGTTATTTCTCATCTGAAGAAAAAAATAGCCAAAGAATATGCCGGTTCTGAACTTGTCCAAGAATGGGTTGGAGAAATGGAAAAGCTATTGGAAAAGAACGAATTTGAACTTTCGGAGTATGTTCAGATGAGAAGGGAACTGAATGATATTATAGAGAGAACTATGGATGAAGAGATGAGATTTAAGTTAAGGGACTCTTGGTATAGTTTTGGTAGGGCTCTTGATAAAAAAGTAAAAAAATATTAAAATAGTCCGGTGTTCCGGACTATTTTGTTTAGCATTTTAAAGTGAAATGAAAGAGGAAAAACTATTCAGGGCAAATTTTTTAAATTTTTTAAAAAAATATCGAAATAAAATTCTTCCGCCTCATGTGGAAATATTATGCAGCATAAGGGAAATGGTATATCATATTAATCAAGAAAACAATTCAAATGAGGTGGGACTAAAATGTTTATGCTGTTAAAAAAGAAATTTGATGAATCAAATAATAGCAAGCAGATTGGAAGAATAAGAAGGGATTTGATTGTCAGCTTGAGGAAAATGGGTATAGAGGTTTCAAATATTGAAATAGACCTGGAAGAAAATAATGTATCTTTGCACCTTTCCATTCCTGAGAAAAAATATAGTTCCATCCCAAGTGAATGAGTTTTGCTTTTATAGGTGTTCATAGATAAAATAATGAGCTACGGCAAGAAAATTTATTTGATTTTGCCGCAGCCCAATTATTCAAAATCTAATATTTTTATAATTTTGACAGAAATTTAAGACCGTTTTCAATCGAAGCCATGACGCTTTCCTTTGCCGGGCCTCCGGGGAGTTTTCTTCCGGAAACACACTTTGACAGGCTTATTTCTTCATATACATCTTCAGATATAAGCTCTGAGAAGCTTTTAAACTCGCTCATGTCAAGTTCGTCAATGGACTTGTTGTTCTCGATACAGTAAAGAACCATTTTTCCTATAATTTCATGGGCGTTTCTAAAAGGAATACCCTTTTTAACAAGGTAATCTGCAATATCGGTGGCATTGGTAAATCCGCCTTGTGCAGCACGGTACATGTTTTCCTTGTTTACTTTCATGGTTTCAATCATTTTGGTGAATACCGGAAGACACATTTTTACGGTGTCCACAGCATCGAAAATTGCCTCTTTGTCTTCTTGCATATCCTTGTTGTAAGCTAAAGGAAGCGACTTCATAACCGAAAGGAGAGCAAAAAGGTCGCCGTAAACCCTTCCGGTTTTGCCTCTGACCAGCTCAGCCACGTCCGGATTCTTTTTCTGAGGCATTATACTGCTTCCTGTACTGTATGCATCATCAAGTTCAACAAAACCAAACTCATGGGAGGACCATAAGATTATTTCTTCGCTGAATCGGCTAAGATGCATCATCACTATCGAAAGACAGGCAGAAAGCTCAATAGCAAAATCCCTGTCGCTAACAGCATCAAGGCTGTTTTCGGTAATAGAGTCAAAATCCAGCTCCTTTGCCACCATATACCTGTCAAGGGGATAGGTTGTGGACGCCAAAGCTCCGGAACCCAAGGGCATTATATTGATTCTCTTATAGCAATCGTCCAGCCTTTCAATATCGCGCTTAAACATTTGAAAGTATGCCATCATGTGATGGGCAAAAGTTATGGGTTGTGCCCTCTGAAGGTGGGTATACCCCGGAAGTATGGTGTCGGTATTGTTTTTTGCTATTTCTATAAGAGTCCTTTCAAGTTCGGCCAATAATTTTTTGATTTCAACAACTTCATCTCTCAGGTACATTCTGATATCAAGGGCAACTTGGTCATTGCGGCTTCTCCCGGTGTGAAGCCTTTTGCCCACATCGCCGATTCTGGATATAAGGATTTTTTCAACATTCATATGAATGTCTTCGGCATCAATCTCAAACTGGACTTTACCTTCTTCAATGTCTTTGAGTATTTCCTTTAATGTGTTCTGAATGAGAAGGGAGTCCTCTTCGGAAATAATTTTACATTTCCCAAGCATTTTGGCGTGGGCAATGCTTCCTAAAATGTCCTGTTTGTACATACGACAGTCAAATCTTATGGATGAATTAAAATCATCTACGGACTTGTCGGTACTTTTTTCAAATCTACCGCCCCAAAGCTTCATTTTATCACCTTATTGCCTTTATTCTTTTCTTTCATAAGAGCCTGAACCTTCATCGGAAGACCAAAGAGATTTATAAATCCTTCAGCATCCTTCTGATTATATACATCATCCTCTCCAAAAGTAGAGAGTTTTTCATTGTAGAGAGAATAATCGGACTTGGCTCCGGCACTCATGACATTGCCTTTGTAGAGTTTCAACCTGACTGTACCGGTAACCGTCTCTTGAGTAACGTCAACGAAGGCTGAAATAGCCTCACGAAGAGGAGTATACCACTGTCCGTAATAAACAAGTTCTGCAAATCTTTGTGCTACAATATCTTTGTAGTGTAAAGTGTCGCGGTCAAGACAGAGAAGTTCAAGTTCCCTGTGAGCAGCATATAGAATGGTTCCACCCGGGGTTTCATAAACACCTCTGGATTTCATTCCGACCAGCCGGTTTTCTACTATGTCAACGATTCCGATACCGTTTTCGCCGCCAATTTTGTTAAGAACCTCAATGAGTTCTACAGGTCCGTATTCCACACCGTTGACCTTCTTCGGAATACCCTTTTCAAAGTATATTTCAACATAGGTTGGTTTGTCCGGAGCTTTTTCCGGCGGAACCATGAGCTTTAATATTTTGTCATACTGCGGCTCGTTCCATGGATCTTCCAGATCCGAACCTTCGTGACTTAGATGCCAGAGATTTCTGTCCATGCTGTAATTGTCCTTTTTTGAAACAGGGATGGGGATATTTCTTGCTTCTGCATATTCGATTGCATCTTCTCTTGATCTGATATTCCATATTCTCCATGGAGCAATGATCTTGAGGTGGGGAGCAAGAGCTTTGACAGTAAGCTCGAAACGAACCTGGTCATTTCCTTTTCCCGTTGCTCCGTGAGCTATGGCTGTAGCCCCTTCCTTTAAAGCAATCTCAACCATTCTTTTTGCGATAATAGGTCTTGCAAAGGATGTACCTAAAAGATACTTTCCTTCATATACTGCACCGGCTTTTAATGTAGGGAAAATAAAATCTGTTATGAATTCTTCTTTTAAATCTTCGATATATATTTTGCTTGCCCCGGTTTTTATAGCTTTTTCGTTTAAGGGTTCAAGCTCTTCGCCTTGCCCTACGTCGGCAGCCATTGCAATTACTTCATAATCATAATTTTCTTTAAGCCAGGGAATGATTATTGAAGTATCCAAACCACCGGAATAGGCAAGGATAACTTTTTCTTTTTGACTCATACAAATACCTCCTTAAATGTGTTAGAATATATTATTAGTAAGTTAAATGCCTAACTTTGAAACTGGAAACAGTCTGTGCAAAATAGTATGCGCAAAGTTAAAGCTTACAATATAATGAGATATATTATATAATAAAATGTATAAATATGCAATGAAATATATAATTATTCACAAATATTTTAAGAAAGGATAAAACCGATGATTATAATGGGAATTGATCCCGGGTTTGCAATTACCGGTTATGGTATAGTAAAATATGAAGGAAACAGATTTACTCCTGTAGATTATGGTGCAATAACTACCGAAAGCTCAATGGAGCTTCCGAAAAGGCTTTTGATTTTGCATAACGATTTAATGGAAATTATTGAAAAGTACAAACCTGCGGCAATATCTATAGAAGAGCTCTTTTTCAATAAAAATATAAAAACGGCTCTTGCAGTAGGACATGGAAGAGGTGTTGCGGTTTTGGCAGCCGCCCAATCGGGAATAGATGTTTTTGAATACACTCCCATTCAGGTAAAACAGTCAATAGTGGGGTATGGGCGTGCGGAAAAGGCCCAGGTGCAGCAGATGGTAAAGGCTATACTTAATCTTCCGGCCATACCCAAGCCGGATGATGTGGCGGATGCGCTGGCGGTTGCGGTATGCCATGCCCATTCCTATAAAATGAAAAGTTACGGACTATGATAAACCTGGAAAATACACGAAAAAATTTAACCGGAGGAAATAAAATTGTTTGCATATATTAGAGGAAGGCTTGAATACAAGAATAACGATTTTTGATAGTTGAATCAAACGGAGTGGGATACAGGATTTTTACATCCCTGTCCACCGTTTCGGGCATTGGTGAGATAGGTGGGGAGGTAAAGGTTTACACTTACCTTTATGTTCGGGAGGACAATATAAGCCTGTATGGGTTTCTGACTCAGGAGGAGCTCAATGTGTTTGAGCTTTTAATCAGTGTTTCCGGAGTGGGACCTAAGGCAGCAGTATCTGTTTTGTCCGCAATATCGCCTTCAAGGTTTAGCCTTGCAGTCATAACCGATGATACGAAGACATTGACAAAAGCGCAGGTATAGGAAAGAAAATTGCCCAAAGGATAATCCTTGAACTTAAGGACAAGATAAATAAAGAACAACTTACATCGAATATAGGAATTGAAGCTGAAAGCAAAGCTTTAGACGCGGACGGTTCAAAAATATCGGAGGCAGTAAGCGCCCTTATGGTTTTGGGATATTCTCCCGCTGAAGCAAATAAAGCGGTATCGGCGGTTTACAAGGAGGATATGGACATCGAAACCATAGTTAAAAATGCTCTTAAAGGACTGGCAAGACCTTAAGTGAGCATTAAGTAACAGTTGAAGCTGAATTGCGGTTTGGTGCAGAACGATAGACTAAAGGGGAAAGATTACTTAATACGGATTTGGAGGTTGTAGCGATGGAGGACAGGCTTGTCGGTTGTAAACTTAATGAAGAGGATCTTGATGAGGCAAGTTTAAGGCCCAGAAAATTCGGAGAGTATATCGGACAGGCAAAGGTGAAAGAAAACCTTATGGTTTTATCGAAGCGGCAAAGAAGAGAAACGAGGCATTGGATCACGTACTTCTTTATGGCCCGCCCGGACTGGGTAAGACAACCCTTGCCAGCATAATAGCATCGGAGCTGGGCGTCAATTTGCGAGTCACCTCAGGTCCGGCTATAGAAAAGCCCGGAGATTTGGCTGCCATATTGACCAATCTCGGTAATTTTGATGTCCTTTTTATAGATGAAATCCACAGGCTGAACAGGAGTGTTGAGGAGATATTGTATCCTGCCATGGAGGACTATGCTTTGGATATAATTATCGGAAAAGGCCCCAGTGCCCGGTCAATAAGGCTTGACCTTCCCAAATTCACACTGATAGGTGCCACTACCAGGGCAGGCTTGTTGACATCTCCTTTGAGGGATAGATTTGGGGTAATAAACAAGCTGGAAATGTATACTGTGGAGGAACTGAAGCAGATTGTGAAGAGATCTGCGCGCATCCTGAATACCGGAATAGAAGATGAAGCTGCTGAAGAGATAGCACGCCGGGCCAGAGGTACGCCGAGGGTTGCCAACAGGATATTAAAAAGGATTCGGGATTTTGCCCAGGTCAAGTCCGACGGATTTATAACAAAAGATATAGCAAAGACAGGGCTTGACGCCTTGGAAGTTGACGAAATCGGTCTTGATGCTGTCGACAGAAATCTGCTTATGAGTATTATTGATAAGTTTGCAGGAGGGCCGGTGGGACTTGATACATTGGCGGCAACGATTGGAGAGGAAGCAGACACAATAGAGGATGTGTATGAGCCTTATTTATTGCAGCTTGGGTTTATAAACAAAACCCTCGGGGAAGAATGGCTACAAAGCTTGCCTATGACCATTTCGGGCTCAGGTATGAGTGATGTTGATTAATTTGGAATTCATAAAAAACGGAGGAGAAAAATGAAGCTATTGCTGCACATATGCTGCGGGCCATGCGCTGTATATCCGGTAAGTGTACTGGAAGAAGAAGGCATTTGTTTTGAGGGACTTTTTTATAATCCCAATATTCATCCGTACGACGAGTTTGTAAGAAGAAAAGAAAATGTTGAAAAGCTTTCGGAACTAAAGAATATTCCTGTAAAATACATGGATGACTTTTCTCGGGAAATATGGGAAAAGTTTGGTGAGGACAATGAAAATCGATGCAATATGTGTTATACGGTAAGAATGGATAAAGTTGCTCAGTTTGCAAAAGAGAACGGCTATGATGCCTTTACTACAACCCTTCTGGTAAGTCCGTATCAAAAGCACGAGCTTATTGTTGAGCTGGCAGAGAAAGCAGCGCAAAAATACGGCATCGGGTTTTATTACAAGGATTTCAGGCCAGGTTTCAGACAGGGACAGCAAGTGGCAAAAGAATTGGGACTTTACAGACAGAAGTATTGTGGTTGTATAATATCTTATAGGGAAGCAGAAAAATTAAAAAACAAAAGAAAAAGTAAATAACAAAAGTTTTAGATATAAAAATTGGCTATTTCATGCATAATTATTGATTTTTTTTCAATATTGTGCTAATGTATAATTGGAAAGAAAGTTTTAGTGATGATAAGTCAATTCTATTATGGGGTTAAGGGAGTCAATGATGTATGTTGTTACCATTTTTGAGAAATAATTATCTAAGTATTGATGTAGGTTTTAGGAATATCAAAGTTGTTGAAGTGGCTGTAAACAGAAATAACGAAGTTATATCAACAATTTTGGAATTGCTCCTACTCCTTTAAACTGTATTAAAAACGGTGTTATAAAAAACGTTGATGCGGTTTCTAGCGAGATTAGCAGGATAATTCGGGAAAACAAGATGAAGGTAAAAAAATCCAAGATTGTTATGTCCGGTACCAGCATAATTTCAAGAGTATTTATGATTGAAAAGGTACCCGGAAAGGATATTGATGAGCTTGTATATAATGAAATAGTATCCAATATGCCTATTAATCCCGATGAACATAAGATTGACTACAAGATTTTACAAGAGTTGAAAGAGGATAATGTTGAAAAGATAAAAGTATTTGTGACTGCTGTTAGAAAAAGTATAATAAATAGCTATATAGATGTACTTTTTGAGCTTGGATTAAAACCGGTTTCGGTTGATATACCTGCAAACAGTACTGCAAAGTTTTTCAACAGGGATATAAAGGTAAGCATTGACAACGTTAAGTTTGTAAACCCCAATAAGAGTCAGTTGAACAAAGATGCTTTTGCTGTTATAGATTTTGGTTCGGAGACTACGATTATAAATATTTTAAGAAATAAGATACTGGAGTTTAACAAAGTAATACTTACCGGCAGTACCAATCTTGACGATGCAATAGCTAAAAATATGCGCAAATCTATAATTGAAGCTGAGAGACTTAAGAAATTATACGGTATTTCGGTTCCGCCACATCATTCTACCAATGAGGAACATATGAAAGTTTATAGAACTTTGAAGGAAGTAGTTGATAAGCTCTTAAACCAGATTTATATGTGTCTTACTTTCTACGAAGCCAGATGCTATGGTGTGAAGGTCGGAAAGATATTTATAATCGGCGGAGGTTCGCTTCTAAAAGGTTTGGCCGATTACATGGAGCAGGTACTGCAGATACCTGTATATCCTGTAGGACTTTTGGATATAGACGGTATTGATATAAACAAAAATTTAAACAGCGACAAATTGAATTTCTTAGTAAATGCAGTAGGAATAACCCTTTGATGCATTTTTGGTTTCAAAAGTATGTTCGTTATACCGGGAAGCCTAAATAAGGCTTCTTTTATTTTATCTCGTTCCGAGCTTTTGATTTTAATCCTTTTATTGAGAAGTAATTTTGCCTAAACTGTGCCGCAAACTACTGTATTACAATTTAATTACAAATCATATTTAAAGCACTTCTACGACAGGAATTATCATAAGTATGTCGAATATCATATAGTGTATGCTGTCGTTTTTTCTGAATTTACAAATATTAGAAAACTTCATAAGATAACATAAAACTTATTACTAATGATAAATAATTTTAAGAGGTGTTCGTATGAAAAGAGGTCTATTAATTCTATTTATTGCAATGTCTCTAATATTTAATTCCTTCAGTATCTGTGCAGAAGCATTAATACTAAATTATGACGGCAAAGTGCAGGAGTATACGGGAAATATCTTTACGTTGAAAGTTGACGGAGAAATTGTCAACTCCGACATGCCGCTCATTATAATTAACGGACGTTCTCTGGTCCCTGTCAGAGCTATTTTCGAAAAGCTCGGTGCAAAGGTTGGGTGGGATGCAGCCAGTAAAAAAGTAACGGTATCTTATGACAGTAATATAATTGAGCTTAAGATAAATGATGTGTATGCCTTGGTAAACGGTGCCAAAGTTGAGATGGAAGTTCCGGCAAAGATTATTAATGACAGGACTTTAGTGCCTTTGCGTTTCGTGGGAGAGCAATTGGGCATGGAAGTTGGCTGGTACCCGGAAAAAGGTGAGATTACCTTGGACGGCAAGAAAGGCGCTGTTGCCAGCATAAATGATATAAATTATAAAACCGACGGTGATTTGCATCAGGTTGCAATAGAGCTGGATAAATGCCGGGAATATAAGATAATGAGAGCTGCAAATCCTGACAGAATTGTTGTGGATTTTCCCAACACAAAGCTTTCAAATGTCAGTTCAAATATTAGTGTGGACAGTGAACTTATACATTCGATTCGCAGCGGATATCCCGATGCAAAGACTGCAAGAGTAGTGCTTGATGTAGTCGGTCAGCCTCAGTACATAGTAAAGGAAGACGGAAGCAGTGTTGTTCTAAATCTTCAAAAAGAAAATGCCGGTAAAGCACCGGGCACTGTCGAAAACAGCAGTAAGCTTGATATTGAGCATATAAATAGAACAGATCACGAAGAAATACATATAAAATGCGGAACAGCTTCGGAATACAATTCTTTTACCCTTTCCGACCCTGAAAGAATTGTGGTTGATGTATCCGGAGCGTATATTGAAGGCGAGATTAAGAATATTGAAGTAAAAAGTAATCTGGTAAAATCAATAAGGTCTGCAAACCAGATGGATAATGTTGCGAGAGTAGTGGTTGACCTTCAGCAGAAATTAAACCATAGGGTTATAAAATCGGGAGAGTACCTTATCGTATATATATCGAGAGCACCTATTCCGGAAAGTCCCGTGCTTTCTCTGCCCAACAGAGGAGGCGGTAAAGATGCTGGGACAAGGGACAACATTCTTTATGTTGCCTATGAACCTGAGGGAGAAGAGGACACAGTTGTTTTAAGCATTAACAGTTATGAAAATTATAATATTGTTAAGAATGTTGAGAAAAACAGGATTACTATTGATATACCGAATGCTATAGGTCCTTCTGAAGAGAAAACAATAGGTGTTGACAGTGATATGATTGGCAGCATCAAATATATTGGGTTTGATAAATCGTATGCACAGGTGGAGATTCTGCTTAAAAGAAAGGTCCAATACCGGGTGATTGAAAAAGAAGGTAAATTATTACTGGCTCTTTCTGAGGATTCATCCGATTCTCCGTCAGTATCTCCTGTACCTGAGCCAACACCAAGTGTTACACCAACTGCAGTACCGACTGCTACGCCAACCGTAACACCAACTGTAAAACCTACAGCATCAGCAATTCCGACCCCGACAGCGACGCAAAAGCCGAATAAAACTCCGGGCTCTGGGGATGGACTTGTTTCAGTGGATTATGTTGTTAATTCAGGTTATAACAAGGTCATAATTGGAGTAGATAACTATAAAAGTTATGATGTAAAGCGTATTTCGGATCCTGACCGTCTTGTGATTGATATAGAGGGAGCATATGTGGATAAAAAGGCGAATACCATTGAGGTAAAGAAAGGCTTGATAAGTGCTATAAGGTATTCACAATACGAGATGGGTGTTGTCAGAGTTGTTGTTGATTTAAGAGGTAATCCGCAGTACCATGTGGGAGAATTGGAAGGCAAGCTGGAAATATACCTTATGGAGCCAACTTTCAAAAATATACAGTACATTAACAATATGGACAGGGTACATTTTATCTTGCAGGGAGCAAAGCTCACAGAGGGCGGAGCGGATCTCAAAAAACTTTATACCGAAAAGTATGGACTTGACGGAAAAAGATATACAATAACTTTCCCTTCCAATCTTGCTGATATAGGAAGCGGCATAATGCAGATAGACGATAAAATGATAGATTACATTGAAATTACTCAAAATGCGGATACCAATGAAACGAGCATAGAGTTTAACACAAAAGAGAGCTTTAGCTATTTTATAATTACCCGTTCCGATGTGAAAAATACAACCATTACCTTGTTAAAGAAGGCATCAAAGGCGGATAAGCTTGTGGTCATCGATGCCGGACATGGAGGCTCGGAACCGGGTGCGGTGCACGCCGGATATTATGAAAAGGATTTCAATCTTGATATTGCAAAGAGATTGAATGAGCTTTTGAAGAGCAAAAATGTCAAAACATATATGATTCGTGAGGATGACAGTTATGTAGGATTATATGAGAGAGCCTATATTGCAAACAAACTTAATGCAACACTGTTTTTAAGTATTCATAATAATGCATATTATTCAAAATATCATGGAACCGAGACTCTGTATTATCCGACATCTTCAGGAAGTACCGGGTTTACCGGCAAGAGGTTTGCGCAGATTATTCAAAATAGCCTCATCAGCAAGCTCAAGACAAACGACAGGGGAATTGTGGAAAGGCCGAACCTGGTAGTTCTAAAAGCGACTACAATGCCGGCGGCACTGGCGGAAATTGCGTTTATGACCAACAGTGATGACCTGAAAAAACTTGAGACGGAAGAATTTAGGCAAAAAGCGGCAGAAGCGCTGTGCGAGGCTATAATTAAGGCACTTGAGGAAGTAGAATAATAGAAATAATATAATGAAAAGAGGGCGGTGTAAAAAACTGCCTTCTTTTTATTATCCCTTGTTTTAAATAGACAGACTTTGTGTTATTATAAAATATGGATGAGAATATGCAGTAAAAAGCCGTATGCAAAACAGTATGCATATGGTTTTGCTGTCTTAAGTAAGCATAATAAACATAGAGGAAAGGTTGTGTTTAAAGTGGCAGTATTGGTTACAGGAGGCGCAGGTTATATCGGAAGCCATACAGTGGCGGAGTTGGTTGAAAAAAATGAAGAGGTAATAGTTGTTGACAACCTTGAAAAAGGTCATAGAGATGCTGTGGCAGGGCAAAAGCTTATTGTAGGAGACTTGAGGGATAAAGAATTTTTGGCGAAAGTATTTTCGGAAAACGATATTGAAGCAGTTATTCATTTTGCGGCTTATATTGAAGTGGGCGAGAGTGTTCAAAATCCCTTAAAGTATTATAACAACAATGTTGTTGCAACGCTGAACCTTCTTACGGCAATGAAAGATGCGGGTGTTGATAAAATTGTGTTTTCTTCCACGGCTGCAACTTACGGTGAACCGGAAAATGTGCCGATTTTGGAGACCGATAGGACATTTCCCACCAACCCATACGGCGAAACAAAGCTGGCTGTTGAAAAAGCTCTTAAGTGGTGTGACAGAGCCTATGGTACTAAATACGTTGCCTTAAGGTATTTTAATGCCAGTGGTGCCCATGAAAGCGGCGAAATAGGTGAAGACCACTCTCCGGAAAGTCATTTGATTCCCCTTATTATACAGGCCGCGTTGGGTAAAAGGGAATCCATCAAGATATTCGGAAATGACTATAATACTCCGGACGGTACATGTATAAGGGATTATATACACGTTTCCGACCTTGCAAATGCGCATTATCTTGCGCTGCAAAGGCTCAGAGAGGGCAAGGAGAGCGAGATTTACAACCTTGGAAACGGAAAAGGTTTTTCTGTAAAAGAGGTTATTGATGTGGTACGCAAGGTTACGGGAAGACCAATCAAAGTCGAGGACGCCCCAAGAAGACCGGGAGACCCGGCAATACTGGTTGCTTCATCCGATAAAATTCGTAAGGAGCTAAACTGGCAGCCACGCATGCTGATCTCGAAACGATAGTAAGTACTGCATGGAAGTGGCACCAATCTCATCCGAACGGATATAACGACAAATAATGAGCAATAAAAAAAGACAATAAAACTTTATAAAAAGATTATATTATGTGCAGCTTCTGTCTATAATTACAGTAATACTAATATTTTACTGTAAGGAGTAGGTAATATGAAGAAGCTGACATGTCTTGTTGTTGTTTTGCTGGTTACGTTTTTATACGGATGTCAAATACCGACGGATAAAATAACTCAAGATGAAAACGGTATGAACAGCCCCAATATAGATAAAGAAGTTATGAGTCTTGATGACTCATTAAATGCGGAGAATAGAGCAGGTGATAATGTCTTGGACACGAGTAATCCTTCGGATGACGAGGATAAAAGAGTCTTAAGCAGTACTGTAGAGCCATCGGCAGGCAGCGGGGAAAAGGAGGATAAAAGCGAAGAAAAAACAAAGATTGCTGTGACTGTATACTACAGTGATAGTGATAATCACCTCATACCCCTTACAAGAGATATTTATAAAGAAGAGGGTATTGCAAAAGCTTCTTTAAAATGCATGGTGGATAATGATTTGAATCGCAGTGCGGTAGAAACTTTAGGCCTATACCCTGTTTTGCCCGAAGGTACTGAAATATTGGGGATGAATATAAAAGACGGTATTGCAACAATTGACTTTAACAGCCGTATTTTGGACTACAAGGATAAAACGGCGGAGAATAATATAGTGGCAGGAGTTGTATACTGCCTCACCGAATTTAAGACGATTGACGGCGTTAAGATATTAATTGAAGGCATGGAAAAGGAAAAACTGCAATACGGCACCGATATATCCGGCATTCTTGCAAGGGACAATATTCTTATCAATTCGGATAAGGTAAACCTTGAGGATAAGCTGAAAAAAGCCGATGTTTATATGTTTAAATACATAAAGGATAAGAATGAGTTCATCCTTCCGATTTCAATGGAATATATCGGGGTTTCGAATGAGCAGCTTCCGGCAGAGATAATAAGAATGCTGGCTGCAAAGCCTGCAAACGAGAGGATATATTCACAGATTCCGTCAGGCGTCGAGGTGCTGGGAAGTAGGATTCAAGGGAATCTTCTGGTATTGGATTTGAACAAAGAAATAAAGAATTATGGGGGAACTGCCAGGGAAGAGGGGATTTTGAAGCAGATACTATACAGTATGAGGCAATTAAAGAATGTAGATAAAATTCAAATTCTCATTGAAGGAAAAAAGGATCATCTTCCCGAAGGAACGGACATATCCCGCGAAATACTGCTTCCTGCGGAGATAAATAGACAAAAAGGCTTGTAATTTCTTTAAAATTATAGGAAAATTGAAAATATTACAGGATTATAATGACAGCGGAAAGGTTGTGAACATGTTGAGAGTCGACGGAAGAAACCAGTCTGATTTAAGACCGGTAAAGATAACAAGGAACTACATCAAACATGCCGAGGGCTCGGTTTTGATTGAGATGGGAGATACTAAGGTAATTTGTACGGCTACAGTGGATGAAAAAGTACCTCCGTTTAAGAAAAACACTGGTGAAGGATGGGTTACTGCAGAGTATTCAATGCTGCCAAGGTCCACTGCCACCCGTAATCAAAGAGATATAAGCAGGCTGAAGTTAAACGGAAGAAGCCAGGAAATACAAAGGCTTATAGGAAGAGCACTTCGCTCAGTTGTGAATTTAAACCTTCTGGGTGAAAGGGAAATCATAATAGACTGTGATGTTATTCAGGCAGACGGAGGCACAAGAACTGCTTCAATTACCGGCGGATTTGTTGCTTTGGTGGATGCCTGCAAAAAGCTTGTGGATGACGGTGTAATTGAAAAAATACCGGTGACTGATTTTTTGGCAGCGGTAAGTGTCGGTATTGTAGATGATGTGGAAATGCTGGATTTGTGCTACGTAGAGGATTCAAATGCTGCTACGGATATGAATGTAGTGATGACATCCAAAGGCGAATTTATTGAAATTCAAGCAACCGGTGAGCAGTTACCCTTTAGGAAAGAGCAGTTTGACACGCTTTTGAGTCTTGCTGAAAAAGGTATAAGTCGGTTGATTGAAATACAGAAGGATGCGTTGGGTCAGGTATCAAATGAGGTTGGGAGAGTTACGAAAGATGAGAAAGTTTGTAATTGCGACGAAGAACAGGGGCAAGCTTAAGGAAATAGAAGAAATATTGGATGGTCTTAACTTTCAAGTGGTGTCTATGGAAGAGGTTGGAATAACCAAGGATATTGAAGAATCCGGAAGCACTTTCGAAGAAAATGCCTGATTAAGGCTCGGGAAGTTTTTAATGCTTGCGGCGAAATGGTAATGGCTGATGATTCCGGACTTGAAGTGGACTATTTAAACGGTGCTCCCGGAATCTATTCTTCGAGATTTGCAGGAGAAGGCGCCAGTGACGAGGACAGGAACAACAAGCTTCTTTCGCTTTTAAAGGATGTGCCCTTTGAGAAAAGAAAAGCAAGGTTTGTATGTGTTATTGCCGTGATACTATCGAATGAGGAATACTTTACTGTAAGGGGAACCGTTGAAGGCTACATAGGTTTTGAGCCTAAAGGAGACAATGGCTTTGGATATGACCCTCTGTTTTATCTTCCGGAATACAATATGACATCGGCACAAATGGAGCCCTCCAAAAAGCATGAAATAAGTCACCGGGGGAAAGCAATGAGAATGATGCTTGAGGAGCTTAAGAAGAGGTTGGAAATTTAATATAGGATATGGTTTTAAGGCTATTGCAGGGAATGCAGTAGCCTTAAAATTTTTCAAATATATAAATCGTAGTTTTAAGTTGAATATATTTTTTGGGTTAATTTTTATTTGTTGAAATATGATTCTTAAAATTTACATAAAATAAATAGGGAGGAAATTGTGGGTTGTATTTTGTTTAATTTCTTGATATAATATTAATGGAAAAATAAAGATATTTTATAATTTTATGTAATTAATTCCGGCATAACATATTCTAATTCCTTTCTGTTATTTTCACGGTTACCATTGAAGCAAGCAATACTTTTTCTTGATAATTAAGGGTTATTTTATTTAAACCTTAAAAAATATATTTATTTTTATTTAAGGGGGAATTGTTATGCAAAAGAAAATGATTTTTGTCCTTATTTTAGCATTGTTATCTTCTTTTTTGCTTGTCAGCAATTCGTTTGCCGACGGGAATTGGGATACATATTATGAGTTGTATCCTGAGCCGGTTGTTGCGCAAAACTGTGCTGTCGTTAAATTTAAGCTTACGCAAGTAATGACAGACGACTTTATCACGTGGCCGGGATATATGTATGAAATTAGATACTGGAAGACTGAAGAGCCTTCGAATATCAAATCTGTACGAATAGAAATGAGGTTTGATGTTGTACAAACAGTAGAGTTGACCGATTTGGAGTCAGACACAGAGTATACATATAAAGTCTGGGGACAAATGCCTACATATAATCTTGAAGGTACTCCTAAAACTCTTTCATTTAGGACACTTCCTAAAAAGAATGTTTACGGTGAGCTGAACGGAGACGGAAATATAAACAGCACAGACCTTAACTTATTGAGACGTTATCTGCTTCGGGTAATAGATGGATTTGCTGTAGGTGACATTGCTTGTGCGGATTTGAATGGGGACGGAAATGTAAACAGCTCGGATTACAGTTTGCTAAAAAGGTATGTTCTTCGTATATTGGATAAGTTCCCTGTAGAAGAGAAAGAAGAAATAAATGAAGGTATAAGTGATGGTTTTATCGAAGGAAACAGCAAATTTGCATTCGATATTTTCAAAGAGATCAGTAAAGGCGAACAGGGTGGGAATGTGTTTATTTCTCCCTTTGGCATTTCAACTGCATTGTCTATGGTTTATCAGGGAGCCAAGTCTGATACTAGGAAAGAGATGGCTAAAGCTTTAGGTTTTGAAGGACTTGATATTACAGAGATTAACAAGAGTTATAAGTGTTTGTTGAAATACTTTGGGCAGCTTGATGAAAAAGTAAAACTCAAAAACAGTAATTCAATTTGGAATAACTCTTTAAGGAGCAATGCTATTAAAGAAGATTTTATATCTGCAAATAAGGATGTATTTAATGCAGTGGTTGAGTCGAGAGACTTTTCTGATCAAAGTGTAGTAAGTGAAATAAACAACTGGATTTCCGAGGCTACAGAAGGTAAAATAGAGAACATGTTCAGCCGTGTTGATCCGAATGATATATCATATATTATATCAGCATTATATTTTAATGGAATGTGGAAAGAAGAGTTTGATATAGGCAGAACATCTAAAGAGGTTTTTAAAGCTGAGGACGGAAGTACTGACTATGTTATGATGATGAGAAAAAATGGTAAGATAGGGTTTGGCAATGGCAATGGATATAAAGCTGTCAGACTTCCCTATGGTGATGGTGAGATGGCCATGTACTGTATTCTTCCTGACGAAAGTACACCAATGAACGATTTTATTCAAAAGATGGATTTGTCTCTTTGGAATGAAATTAATAACAGTATAACTGAAACAGAAAATGTATTTCTTTGCTTACCTCGCTTTAAAATGGAATATGGTAAAGGAGAAAACGGCAGTATAATGGAAAGCTTGAAAGCTCTGGGTATGGAGAAAGCATTTCGGGATGATGCAGACTTTTCCGGTATATCCGAAATTTCTGTTCGTATTAGTGATGTTTTGCATAAAGCGGTAGTGGAAGTAAATGAAAAGGGAACAGAAGCTTCGGGAGGAACAGTAATACCTATTGTAAGCCCGGGTATTGGACCAAAACCTGAGTTTGTTGCAAACAGACCATTTGTATTTGTAATTGCAGATGAAAAATACGATACAATACTCTTTATGGGTAAAGTAGCTAACGGTGAATTTGCAAATTAATTGTTGACATCAGAATTGAATATGTAAATAAATTTATATAATAGAAAATCTCCACTTTGCATTGTTATAAGTGGGGATTTTTCTATGCATTTTAAGAAAATAAACCGGAAAATTTTTAAAAATTTTATAAAAATAGTGTTGACAAACAAAAAAAGTTGTTTGTATAATAAACTAGTCGGTTGAAGGTTTCCCGATTATGATATAAGTCGCGGGTGTAGTTCAATGGTAGAACATCAGCCTTCCAAGCTGATTGCGAGGGTTCGATTCCCTTCACCCGCTCCAACAAGTTTTTTATATCTGCCCGTAGCTCAGCTGGATAGAGCAACGGACTTCTAATCCGTCGGTCGGACGTTCGAATCGTCTCGGGCAGGCCAAACAAAACCCTAGAGGTGTAAGACTTCTAGGGTTTTGTTTTTATTTAGCCTCTTGGAATGAAATGAAAGAGGCAAAAGCGAAGGGACTCGATGTCCCGAGCTTTTATTTTCGGAAATATTGCAAAGACAAAAAATTGACTGCTATTTAACTACCTCCGGTTTCTTTATTTTTTCTCCAAGCAGAAGGAATATTAGAATGACTGAGCAAGGAGCTTACCAGAAAATTTTTATCCCTATTATTCTGATGAATACTAATGATATGATATTATGAAAGAGCAAAAAGTATATTCAAAGCATTATATATTAAATATAATATTATTAAATTATGCTACTGTTAGATTCATTTGCTTACTTTTCAAAACAATGCTATAATATAGTTGTTAATAATGTATAATTTAACCAAAAATAATATATAAAAACTGACGAATAGTTAAGTTTAGAGGCTACAATGTTCTGAAATAAAAAGCTTTCTGTAAGGCCGTTGCATAATTAGATGACATATATTATGAATTACTGCAATTACCCGGTCTTTTGAGAAGACAATCATAAGGTGAACGACGAAGACGTAAAATGAAAGGGTTATGGATACAGGAATGAAGGCAATTTCAAACTATGGATCAATCTTAATTTAGTGTTGAGTCAAAATTAAAAGAAAAGTTAATATAGAAATAATAGGAGAAGGTAGTAATTTTGAAATTAAATAAAAAAGTATTGTCAATTGTAATAGCAGCTGTTTTAATCACCTTTTTAAGCAGTATGGCGTTTGCCGGATATTATATTATAACGCTCTTTGGCAGAAGTATTACTGCAGATGAAGTAACACATTTGGATAATATAAATAACATGAAAAAATATAGAGTTAAAAAGGTTGATAGCTTGGAAATATTCGATGAAAGCAAATTTGATGACTTTTCTATCGATGATGAATCCAAGATAGAATCATCGTTGGAAGCAATTACCGAATACCTTGAGAAAAAGGGTTATTTACCGGAAGGAGCCGAATTTGACAGTATATCAACCAGAGAAAGCATTCCTATACAAGCATCCGATGCACAACAAAAAACAGAAGTACTTAAAAATTATGTTATAAACTATAGGCAGAATTATAACGGTAAAAAAGTATCTACTTTGCACAAAGGAAGTTATTTGAATGTATATATTGAAGACGGCAAAATAACCGGCATAATTAAAAATTGAATAGAGGTCGATAGCGAATTAGGAGAAGATTTAAGTAACCAAAATTTGATTAGCAGTGAAAAAGCTGTTGAAAAGAGCAACGCTGAATTGAAGAAAAGCGGATGGGCTGAAATACCGGAAATAAAATCTAAAGAGATAGTATACATAAATAAAAAGGGAGAACTATTGCCTATATGGGAAGTAAAATACGATGGTATAACTATGCAGGTTGATTGTATAAATGAGTAATACTTTTAGCATTAAGTTTATAGCGATACAGAGTTCAATTCTTTATCAATGGAATTTTTTTACAATATGAGCGCTTTTGATCTAATTCTGAATTTGTGGTATTGTGGAACATATTCTGATGCATTAGCTTATGGTATAATAGAAATTAGATACAGCTTCTAAGAAGATGAATGTGATTTGGCGGTATTAGCAATAATGAAAGGCAAAGAGGGCGCATAAAGCTCTAATTATAATAGTATTTAAGGAGGAAGACTATGGGGAAAAGAAAAAAATTAATATTAGGCGGAGTACTTTTTATAGGGGTTATATTAATAGCCGGTTTTACTTTACTTTCAGTACTGAAACCGAGTGTGAAGGTGGGGTATGTTGGAAATAGTGTTGGAAATACAATTAATGCTTCTTTTAAGTATTTTGACGGTGTGGAAAGCAGAAAAGTTAAATTCAATGAAGGTGACATTGTTACAATAAAATATGCTATAGGATTGGAAGAAGGAAGTCTCAGTCTGGTTGTTTTTGATGAAAAGGGGAACGAAATAATCAATAGGTCAGATAGTGAGGGAGAAGTAAGTTTTCAAGTTAGTGAAACCCAAAAGTATAAAATCAGTCTGGTTGCAGCTAAGGCTAAAGGGGATTTCAGTGTAAAATGGGGTATATAACCTGAAGAGGTGTATATCATTTACACATAAAGAGGCAAGTTATTATGGTATTGGTTAAATCGACATTAATATAACTTCTATGTAGATTTTGGTTATTTTCCTTGACTATTTAAGAGTTATTATATCATTTAAGAGGAATTGAATTTTGCAAGATTGACAAAAAGAAATGGCCACTCTGCAAACAACGCAGAGTGGCTATAATATAGAGTGGTAATGATATATAGAAGATCTACTGGATACCCAGAGAATTGCAGAATATTACAAAGCAAAACGATAAGACTTCTAGAGAGTTTGTTTATGTATTTAATATTTTATTGCTTTGCGTATCCGCATCCGCATGTTCCAACGTAAGTTGGATTTTTCTTATTACATTTCGGACAACGCCATTTATCCTCATCAGATAAATCATCGGAAAGATATGTTAGTTTTTTGTTCATTGTGTAATATAGATTTTCTTGATTATCAATGATTTCATATTGAGAGCGCAAAAGCGTATAAAGTATAAGTGTACTGAATATTGCGGCTAGGAATATTGCAATAGTAGTACCCCAATCCCTTTGGTAGGAGATATTTGGAAGATATGTTACCTTTACGACTCTACCCCCACTATACGCAAGAAAAAAACTACCGATGGTACCGAGCACAAGTTCAAGATAGGCCAAAATCTTGACAAATTCTTTTGACATATAAGAATCCCCCTTAAATTGAATGATAATTAAATTATATTTGATTTTGACAGGAATTCAATAGTTAGGTTTTTATTAGCAAAAAAGTCACCACTTTTTTATATTTTGGAGCGAGGAATTCTTTTCTTATGCGAAAGTAAGTGTAATACCCGATTTTTAATTCAAATCTTTTACGATTACGTTAAAACTTTTACTTTATTTGATTTTGCTTGCTTTGCATCTGCAATTATCATATAATCATTCCTATATCTTGTAAATACACATGCTGCTACTTTCGTATTAATTAGTTTATAATCATGAGTCAGTATTTGATTTTTAATCACTTCTTTCATTTCTTCCCAATAGAGATTTTCTTTTTTAAGTAAGCCGAGACTTTACGCTTTTTCCGAAACTTAAACGTATACTCTTGCACTTTTTCATCTCTTTGTAATGAATAATGTTTTTGAATTACCTTGCTTAAAAATGAGTTAAGTTCTGGATTCTAGAAAGGCGATTCTTTCTTTGACACCAAATATGTGGTAGATTGTAGGAATATTATATTGCTATATAAACATTATATCAAATTTTCTAGATTTTTCGGTAAGAGTTTGAAAAATACCTGATTTTTAGAAAATGATTGGGTTTAGGCGAGTTGGATAGGATATTTACGAATAGATAGGTGGTTCCGAGAAGGCAAACAATTTATTGCTTTTTCTATGCTACGGATTATTTTCTCATCTTGCAACAGGATGGAAGAGAGGTCACATTGTTACTTCATACCAAGCAAAAATAAAATATTGACAGCAGTAATTTTAGGTTCCTTTAAATTTAGGCCATTGATTGTATCCGACTTCAGGATTGTTTGAATTGTAATACTTAATGTATTCTACTTCTTTACGGCTAACTTCCTCATCTGTAGCAGTTTCCGATTCCCATAAAATTTGCTTTCGTATTGTAAAGTCTCTTCTCTCTTCTCTTGTAAAGTCTTTCTCAATTAGCTTACTATTTGCACTTCCAAAATAATTAATACTGTCCGTTAAATCTTTTCCAATATAGATTTTGCCGTTTGGATAAGTAATTTTATAAATAACTTTCACAATTAATTTCCCCCTTAACACCATCTGTATACATCGTATTACAATTGTGCAATATTTTATATCAAATTTCAATATTTATTTAAAGAATTTAGATTTGTGCAGTAAAATGTAAAACTTTATGCAGCAACCCCTAATTTGGCAGCTATATCATCGAGACTTACCCATTTTTCTGCACAAGAGTATGCAAACTTGGCAATACAGACCATATATTGTTTGCGGAAGTACTCTATGGTATCTCCAATGGTCTCAAATTTCAAGGTTCTCCTTTTAGAGACCTTGAAGAGCTCAAGGAAAGCATAGGTCATAAAGACCATACTCCAGAAACACTTTATTGAAGTTAATGATTCAACCTAGTATTCGAAAAACCCTAATGAGTTTTTATGATACCGGCAGCTCACTTCAATATCCCAGCAGTTCTGGTAATATCCAATAATAGTGGAGATGGTTAGGCTTACATCGGTACTTACGATAAATACTGGCTTGTCAGAAAGATCTTTTTTGCTCCAAAATTAAAGCATAATTAAAAATTAAAAAACTTGATTTTGGGTAAAAGCATTTTATTATAGTATATTTAAATCTGAAGCACCTTTTTTGGATTTTTCATAAAATCATCTCATTTTCCATATATAACCTTTATTTTACTCTGGGTTGTCTCAAAATAAGATAAATTTTGGGGGCAGTGTGCTCTTTTTTTAATTTTAAATCTGATTTTTTCATCCTAATTAAACCTTAATTAGTCAAAAATTTAAAAAATAGAAGAAAGACATAAAAATAACTTCTATGTAGATTTTGGTTATTTTCCTTGACTATTTAAGAGTTATTATATCATTTAAGAGGAATTGTAATTTTGCAAGATTGACAAAAAGAAATGACCACTCTGCAATCAACGCAGAGTGGCTATAATATAGAGTGGTAATGATATATAGAAGATCTACTGGATACCTATAATTATTGATATCAACTGCTTTTTCCAATCAATTTTCATAGTTCAACTTCAATATCGTCCTGCAAAGCATCGTAATCTTCTTCACCGGTGCGAATTTTGACTACATTTTCCACATTGAAGGTAAATAACTTACCATCCCCGATATTTCCGGTGTGCAGGGCTTTCTTAGCTGCTTCAATTACAGTTGATACAGGAATTTTACATACAACAATTTCAACTTTAACTTTGGGCAAAAGGTTTATCTCAAGAGGAGAACCTCTGTAATATTCGGTACTGCCTCTTTGCATTCCGCATCCTAAAACTTGAGTTACTGTCATTCCGGTTATACCTATTCCGTCCATAGCGGCTTTTAAGCTATCAAATTTGCTTTGCTTTGTTATTATGACTATTTTGGTCATTTTAGCGTTAGTTTTTGAAAGGTTGTATTCTATCTTTGGAGTGTCCGCAAGAGGAGCTACAGCGGTATCATCACCGGATGCCGGTGGCATAAAGTCTGCATAGCTGCTTATAATGCCGTGTTCTGCTATATCAAGACCTGCGATTTCTTCTTCTTTGGAAACTCTAAGGCCAACGGTATGCTTAATTAAATAAAACACAGCAGTCATAGTTATAGCAACCCATGCCGTTACGGCTAAGACTCCAAGGGTTTGAATTCCCAACATTTTTAACTCCCCGCTATATAATAGTCCTCCATTTTGAGCAAACACTCCCGTTAATATGGTACCTGCGGCACCACATAGTCCATGTACTCCGATTGCACCTACCGGATCGTCAACTTTTAGCTCTTTATCAATAAATTCTATGCCAAACACAATTATAAAACCTGAAAGAATACCGATAATTAATGCTCCTGTGGCAGACACCGCATCACACCCTGCAGTGACAGCCACGAGTCCTCCCAAAGCTCCGTTCAGCGTCATAGAAACATCCGGCTTTTTATACCTCAGCCATGTAATAATCATGGTGGAGGTTGCAGCAGCGGCAGCAGCCAGATTTGTTTTAACGAAAATGGAAGAAATCAGAATCAAGGTATCATCACCGGACGCGGAAACAGTGGAACCGCCATTGAATCCAAACCAACAAAACCATAGTATGAATACTCCCAAGGCTCCTAAAGTCAGGCTGTGACCGGGAATTGCCTGGATTTTCCGTTCTTTGTATATTTTCCTATGCGAGGACCTAATATTTTTGCGCCTATGAAAGCTGAAATTCCGCCTACCATATGAACTGCTGCCGAGCCTGCAAAATCATGAAATCCCAGCTGGATAGCCATCCGCCTCCCCAGATCCAATGCCCGGATACAGGATAAACGAAAGCACTTATAACGACACTGTAGATGCAGTAGGACAAGAACTTGGTTCTTTCAGCCATGGCACCGGAGACAATCGTTGCAGCAGTAGTGCAAAACACTGTTTGAAAAATAAAGAATGCTGCTGTCGGAATTTTCGAACTGTAATCTCCTTGTACAAAGAAATCCGGTGTTCCGATTAATCCGAATTTTGAGGCGCCAAACATCAGTCCAAATCCGAACATCCAATAAATTATACTCCCCAGACAAAAATCCATTAGATTTTTCATAATAATGTTGCCGGCATTTTTTGCCCTTGTGAATCCTGCTTCTACCATTGTAAAGCCGGCTTGCATGAAAAATACAAGAACGGTTCCTAGCAATACCCAGATGGTGTCCGCTGATGAATACATAATAAATCCCCCTTGCGACATACCTTATAAAGGTAAATAAAGACGTGCAATCTACTTTTATAATAGACTACACGCCTTTGTGAGGCTTATATTTATTTTAATATACACTGTACAGAAGCTCGCCGTAAGTGGGGAACGGCCAGTATTTTTTACCTATTTTTGTTTCAAGATTATCAATTACGCTTCTTAATTCCTGCATATTAATGAATACAACTTCTCTATAGTATTTTGCAATACTTAAAACATCAGATTGATTTTTTGCCTCGAGAATTGAATTATCCAATTTCTCAATATTTTTATAAAGGCAACCGGCTAAATCGGATACAGTACTAATTAAAGATTCTTCAAGCTTGCAATTAAATTCGCTGCTTATGGCTTTTTTGTTTTTCGCAACTTCGGTTAGGTCTTTGAGGTAATCGACAATTGCGGGTATAATACCTCTTTTAGTCATATCGAGTATTGTGAGCGCTTCAATGTGTAGTACTTTGATATATTCCTCAAGCATTATATGATATCTTGAATGAATCTCCGACTCTGAGAAGATGTTGTGTTTTGTAAACAGCTCTATATTCTTTTCGGATATAAAGTACGGAACAGCTTCAACAGTTGATTTAAGGTTCAGAAGCCCTCTCTTTTCAGATTCTTTTACCCATTCCTCCGAATAGTTGTTGCCGTTGAATATAATTCTCTTGTGCTTTGCAATTGTTTCTTTAATTAATGCAGACAATTCTCCTTTGAAATTTTCGGCCTTTTCCAGTCTGTCGGCAAATTGGGACAGAGCTTCAGCAACAATAGTATTGAGAACAACGTTGGCATCGGATATGGATGCACTGGAACCCAACATTCTAAACTCGAATTTATTACCGGTAAACGCAAAAGGTGAAGTTCTGTTTCTGTCAGTGCTGTCTTTGGGGAAATGAGGAAGCACAGTTGCACCGATTTCCATTTGAATTTTTTCTTTCTTATTATAGCTGGTATCATTTTCAATGGATTCGATAATTGCTGTAAGTTCATCTCCCAAGAATACTGATATTATTGCAGGCGGCGCTTCATTCGCTCCGAGTCTGTGGTCATTTCCGGCACTTGCAATGGATATTCTGAGCAAATCTTGATATTCATCCACTGCTTTTATAACAGCACACAAGAACAATAAGAACTGCGCATTATCGTAAGGAGTTTCCCCGGGTTCCAAGAGATTTATACCGGTGTCTGTTGAAACAGACCAGTTGTTGTGCTTACCGCTTCCGTTTACTCCTGCAAAAGGCTTTTCATGCAGCAAACATACAAGGTCATGCTTATTTGCAATGGTTTTCATAAGCTCCATAATTAACTGGTTGTGGTCAGCGGCAATATTAACTGTTGTAAATATTGGAGCTACTTCATGCTGAGCAGGTGCAACTTCGTTGTGCTTTGTTTTGGCTAAAACGCCAAGTTTCCAAAGCTCTTCATCCAGCTCTTTCATAAAGGCGGAAACCCTTGGTTTTATTGATGCAAAATAGTGGTCTTCCAATTCCTGACCTTTTGGAGGTCTTGCACCGAATAATGTTCTGCCGCAGTATATCAAATCCGGACGTTTTTGGTACAATTCTTTGTCTATCAAGAAGAATTCTTGTTCCGGTCCTACAGTTGTTACAACCCTTTTTACATTGTCGTGTCCGAAGATCTTTAGAATTCTTTTAGCTTGTTTATCTATTGCTTCCATGGAACGAAGAAGCGGTGTCTTTTTGTCAAGGGCTTCTCCGCTATATGAGCAGAACGCTGTTGGGATACAAAGGGTATTGTCTTTGATGAATGCATAAGAAGTTGGATCCCAAGCAGTATAACCTCTTGCTTCAAAGGTTGATCTGATTCCGCCGCTGGGGAAGCTTGAAGCATCGGGTTCTCCGCGGACAAGTTCTTTACCTGAGAATTCCATGATTATATTTCCGTCATCTACGGGAGAAATAAAGCTGTCATGCTTTTCTGCAGTTACTCCCGTGAGGGGCTGGAACCAATGGGTAAAATGAGTGGCTCCTTTTTCGATAGCCCATTCTTTCATGGCAGTTGCCACGATATTAGCAACGTCCAAATTTAAATGTTTCTGCTCTGCTATTGTTCTTTTCAAAGCCTTATATACATCTTTAGGCAGTCTTTGTTTCATGACTTTATCATTAAAAACCATACTTCCGAATACATTAGGGATATCTAGCATTTTAATTCCTCCTTACAATTATACAATTATAATAGATTGACTCCTTTTTCCTGGCATACGGCAATTGTCTCATCGTCCCAAACGGACACTTGCACTTCTCCTATATGAGCTTTGGCAAGAAGAAGCATGCAAATTCTGGACTGACCGATTCCGCCTCCTATGGTAAGAGGAAGCTCTCCATTTAACAGCATCTTGTGGAAAGGCAGATTTCTTCTGTCGTCGCAATTTGCTTTTGTAAGCTGTTCATCAAGGGATGCAGGATCTACACGAATTCCCATGGAAGAAATTTCAAAAGCATAATCTAAAACATCATTCCAGAATACAATGTCTCCGTTTAATTTCCAATCATCATAGTCAGGAGACCTACCGTCATGTTTTTGTCCTGACTTTAATATATCTCCAATCTGCATAATAAATGCAGTTTTATGCTCTTTCAAATAAGCATTTTCTCTTTCTTTTGGGGATAGGGACGGATACATGTCTTCAAGTTCCTGAGTAGTGATAAAGTTTACATCCCTGGAAAGTTCAACCGGAATTTCGGGAAAAACTTTTTTGATGGAATCAAGAGTGTTGCATACGGAATTCACTATTGATTTTACTGTTTCCTTTAAATAATTCACATTGCGATCTTCTTTTGTAATTACTTTTTCCCAATCCCATTGATCTACGTATATGGAATGGAGATTATCCATTTCTTCATCTCTACGAATGGCATTCATATCTGTGTAAAGGCCTTCTCCGGGCTTAAATCCGTACCTATGGAGAGCCATCCTTTTCCATTTGGCCAGAGAGTGGACAATTTGTGCTTCAGTTTTTGTTTGCAAGATATCAAAGCTTACCGGTCTTTCAACACCGTTCAGATTGTCATTTAGACCTGTTTTCGGATCAACAAACAGCGGAGCGGATACTCTTCTTAAATTTAATGCTTTCTTTAATTCATCTTCGAAAATCCTCTTTATCATTCCTATGGCAGTTTGGGTTTCATATAGGTTGAGCAACGATTTATAACCTTCCGGTATAACAGTTTTTTTCATTCTATCATCCCTTTCCAAAAAATTAAGGCGCTACGAGTTTTGAAAACTCATAGCGCCTTTGCTTTATATTAGTAGTATAACACCAAATCAATAAAATGTAAATACTTTTTTCTTAAAAAAAATGCAAGATTATTTTGATAAAGTTGCAAAAATTTTGACAAATAGTTTTTGGTAATGGCATATATTCAGTGTTGTATGAAATTTAGAATAATAAATCCTTCAAAATGTTATTGACAGAATTGTTATTTTAACGTATTATAATAGTACAGTGAACAAAGGCGTTCACCAAATAACGAAAGCACTGAAAGTATTGATATGCTTTTGTTATCGGTGAACGCCTTCTTATATTATAAACAAAGATGTATTTTGCAGAATACAGATATTTATTACAGAGGTGGGAATGATGTTGAAAGAAGGTCAAATAAGGATACCGTCAGGTTGTGCAATATCGGGTATATTTTCAAAGTCGGGTAAAAGAATAAGTGGAGATGCAATTATCAAATCAATCGCAACAATGCACGACCGTTCAAACGGCTTGGGCGGAGGATTTGCCGGTTATGGAATTTATCCTGAATATAAAGATTTCTATGCATTCCATGTTTTTTATGATGGGGATGTTGCCCAAGACGAATGTGAGAAATTTTAGAACGACATTTTGACATAATTAATCTTTCTAAAATACCAACACGAAAAACTCCGGGAATAACAGATGCTCCTTTGATTTGGAGGTATTTCGTTACTCCTTTGCCGACAAAACTCGATGAAAGCCAACTGGATGAAAGAGAGTTTACGGCAAGGTGTGTAATGAAAATAAACAAGGGAATAGAAGGGGCCTATGTGTTTTCCAGCGGCAAAAATATGGGAGTATTCAAGGCGGTAGGTTTTCCGGAGGATGTCGGAGAATTCTACAAACTTTATGAGTATGCAGGTTATTGCTGGACTGCTCACGGAAGATATCCAACCAACACTCCCGGCTGGTGGGGTGGTGCGCACCCTTTTGCGTTACTGGATTATTCGGTGGTACACAACGGTGAAATATCTTCTTACGATACCAACAGAAGAACTATTGAAATGCATGGTTACAAATGCACATTGCTCACAGATACAGAAGTAATTACTTATATAATTGACTATTTGAACCGCAAAGTAGGTTTAACTCTTGAAGAAATAGCTGGAGTTGTTGCAGCACCTTTTTGGCAAGTCATTGACAACATGCCCCAAGGAGAAAAAGAAAAATACTCTTATCTTAGAAAGGCATTTTCATCAATGTTAATAACAGGGCCTTTTTCCATCTTGGCAGGATTTGAAGGGGGAATTATGGCTCTCAATGACAGGCTAAAACTTCGTTCTATGGTAATCGGAGAAAAAGACGACATGTTTTATGCAGCTAGTGAAGAATGTGCAATTCGTGTTTTAGAAGAAAATTTGGATAGAGTTTGGTCTCCGAAAGGCGGAGAAGCAGTTATCGCTACATTGAATAGAGGTGTTTTATAATGGGAATCAATTTATTGTATCCGGAATATGAAGTTGCAAGAAATATGGACAGATGCATTAATTGCAGAGTATGTGAAAGGCAATGCGCCAATGAAGTTCACAGCTATGATAAGGAGAAAAAAATAATGTGCAGTGACGATTCAAAGTGCGTCAACTGTCACAGATGCGTAGCTCTTTGCCCTACAAGGGCTCTAAAAATAGTAAAAACAGATCATACTTTCAAAGAAAATGCCAACTGGCGTGGTTCTATAATTAATGAAATATACAAGCAGGCTGAAAGCGGTGCGGTACTTCTGTCCAGTATGGGAAATCCCAATGCTTATCCTGTGTATTTTGACAAAATTCTGTTAAATGCATCCCAGGTTACGAATCCTTCTATTGACCCCTTAAGAGAGCCTATGGAAACAAAAGTGTTTCTAGGCAGCAAACCGAATAGTATTCAAAGGGATAAGGACGGAAAGCTTGTAAATAATTTGTCTTGCGGGATTGAACTATCTGTACCCATTATGTTCTCTGCCATGAGTTACGGATCCATCAGCTACAATGCTCACGAAAGTTTGGCAAGAGCCGCAAGAGAGGCCGGAATTCTGTATAACACAGGTGAAGGAGGACTTCACAAAGATTTTTATCAATACGGCAGCAACACTATTGTACAAGTGGCTTCAGGAAGATTTGGGGTGTATAAAGACTATCTTGAAGCTGGAGCTGCAATAGAAATAAAAATGGGTCAGGGTGCAAAGCCCGGAATAGGAGGACATCTCCCAGGAACAAAGATTGTAGGGGACATATCTAAAACCAGAATGGTTCCTGAAGGCTCGGATGCCATTTCCCCGGCTCCTCATCATGACATTTATTCTATTGAAGACTTAAGACAGCTGGTCTACTCGCTAAAGGAATCCACAAATTACACAAAGCCCGTTATAGTAAAAATAGCCGCAGTTCACAATGTCGCAGCTATTGCCAGCGGAATTGCGAGAAGCGGAGCTGATATTATCTCTATCGACGGATTCCGCGGAGGTACCGGAGCTGCTCCTACAAGAATAAGAGATAATGTGGGAATTCCGATTGAGCTTGCTTTGGCAAGCGTGGACCAAAGACTTAGAGAAGAAGGTATAAGAGATAATGTATCCGTTGTTGTAGGCGGAAGTATCAGAAACAGCAGCGATATCGTAAAAGCAATTGCATTGGGAGCTGACTGTGTTTATATCGGAACAGCTGCTTTGATTGCTTTGGGTTGTCATCTTTGCAGAAGCTGTCATACAGGAAAGTGTAACTGGGGTATTGCAACCCAGGAGCCTGAATTGGTAAAGCGCCTAAACCCCGATATGGGCTACAAGAGGCTTGTTAATCTTGTCAGCGCGTGGAAGCATGAAATAAAAGAAATGATGGGCGGAATGGGCATTAACTCGATAGAGAGCCTGAGAGGAAATCGACTGATGCTAAGAGGAGTAGGACTTAATGAGAAGGAGCTTCAAATATTAGGAATTAAACATGCGGGGGAATAGGAGGTGCTTTGCGTTGAAAAGGGTGTATGTAAATGAAAAATGGTGCCTGGCATGCCATCTGTGCGAATACTACTGTGCTTTTGCAAATTCCAATGAAAAAGATATGGTTAAGGCCTTAAAAGACATAGTTATAAACCCAAGAATTCGAGTAGAACAAAAGGATAATATAAGTTTTGCCGTGTCCTGCAGGCATTGTGAAGAACCTTTGTGTGTAAAGGGTTGCATTACAGGGGCTCTTTCAATAAAAGACGGAGTAATATCCGTTGACCAAAATAAATGCGTCGGATGCTTTACCTGTATTTTATGCTGTCCCTATGGGGCAATAAGTCCGGGCGATGAATCTGTTATTCAAAAATGCGAATTGTGTACCAATAACATACATGGAAGTCCTCAATGTGTAAAAGGTTGTCCGAACAACGCCATTGTATTTGAAGAGAGGTGAGAAAATGAAATATGTAATAATAGGAAATTCTACGGCGGCTGTGGGAGCTGTGGAAGGGATAAGGAAAATTGATATGGAGGGCGAAATAACCATTATTAGTAAAGAGCTTACCATGTATATTCAAGACCTCTTATATCGTATTTGCTGTATGGTAAGACCGATGAGGAAAGAATGAAATACCGGAAAGAAGATTTCTATGAGACTATGAATTGCAAGACGATTTTAGGAAAAGAAGCAGTAAAGATAAACGATGCAAAAAAAGAAGTTCTATTAGATGACGGAGAAGTTGTAAATTACGATAAATTACTTGTGGCTACCGGCTCACTTCCTTTTGTTCCGCCTATGAAAGGACTTGAAGGGGTCGAAAAAAGATTTTCTTTTATGTCTTTGGACGATGCCAAAGAACTTGAAAGTGCAATTTCTCCTTCAAGCAAAGTTTTAATAATCGGTGCCGGACTTATCGGTTTAAAATGTGCCGAGGGAATTTCAAAGAGAGTGGAAAGCATTACAGTAGTAGATTTGGCGGACAGAATTTTGTCAAGTATTTTGGACAGGGACGGAGCCGAAATAGTTAAATCCCATATAGAAAAGAAAAATATTAATTTCATTTTAAACGCCAAAGTGGATGAATTTACGGGAAATAAGGCTTTGCTCTCCAATGGAGAAGAAGTTGAATTTGATGTTTTAGTAGTTGCCGTTGGTGTTATACCTAATACAGGTTTGATAAAAGAGATAAACGGCAAGGTGAACCGGGGAATTGCTATTGATGAATTCTGTCAGACTTCCATACCGGATATATATGCTGCAGGAGACTGCTGTGAATCTTTTGATATTACTTTAGATCAGAACAGTCCTTGCGTTACTCCCAAATGCTTATATGCAGGGCGAGTGTGCGGGAGCTAATATGGCGGGGGGCAAAAAAGAGTACGGAAAAGCAATTCCCATGAATGCAATATCTTTTTTCGGACTTCACATCATAACAGCGGGAAGCTATATCGGGGATGTTTTCAGCCAAATCGAAGGGGACAATTATAAAAAATTGTTTGTTAAGGATGGACTGTTAAAAGGGTATATTATGATTGGGGATGTGGATAAGGCAGGAATTTATACGAGTTTGATTAGAGAAAAAACTCCTCTTTCTGAAGTTGATTTTGAATTGATTTTCCAAAAGCCCGGTCTGATGGCTTTTACAAGAAGAGAGCGCAAGAAATACTTGGAGGTGTGGTAAATGAATATTAATGCTCAAAACTTATATTATAAAGAATTAAATCAAAGAATAAGAGAAGTATCCGATAAAGATATTGTTATAGAAAATTGCTTGGGGCAAAGATATATAGGAAGCGGTCAAGGTGATAAAAACATTACAATATACGGCACACCGGGAAATGACCTTGGGGCATATTTGGACGGATGTACTATAAGGGTGAAAGGAAATGCCCAAGATGCCACAGGAGATACGATGAATGACGGCGTTATTTATATTCACGGAAACAGCGGAGACGCCTGCGGATATGCAATGAGGGGCGGAAAAATATTTATAAGGGATAATGCAGGATATAGAACTGGCATTCATATGAAGCAATATAAAGACAAAAAGCCTGTCATAGTTATTGGAGGCACTGCAGGAAGTTTCCTTGGCGAGTATCTTGCAGGGGGAATCATAATAGTATTGGGATTAAACAGCGAGAATGCTATTCCGGTAGGAAATTTTTGCGGAACAGGCATGCATGGTGGTAAAATATACTTAAGGTGCAGTAAGCTTCCTCAAGACTTGCCCAAACAGGTGATTTCAAGGGAAGCAACCAATGAGGATATGGAGGAAATAAAGGGGTATATAGAGGAATTTTGCCAAGAGTTTGGCAAAGACAAGGAGCAAATTTTAAACTCCAAATTTTTCTGTCTGATTCCCAATACAAAAAACCCCTACAAGCAATTGTACACATATAATTAACCGATAGTATGACCAAAAGTATGACCAAAGGAGGTTTTCTGAGGATGACTTATATTATGAAAGAGGTGCTGGAATTTGTCGAAGAAAATGATGTGAAATTTATTCGACTGGCCTTTTGCGATATTTTAGGGACTCAAAAGAATATCTCTATCATGCCTCAGGAGCTTGAAAGAGCATTTGAGCAAGGTATATCCTTTGATGCGTCTTCTATTTTGGGATTTATGAATGTTGAAAAATCGGATTTGTTTTTGCATCCGGACCCATCGACTTTAAGTATTTTGCCCTGGAGGCCTCAGCAGGGAAGAGTAATACGTTTTTACTGCGACATAAAGCACCCCGATGGGAGAGCGTTTGAAGGAGATACGAGAAATATTCTCAAAAAAGCTGTGGAACGTGCGGAAAAAATGGGATATGTATGCAGGATAGGCTCGGAATGTGAGTTTTACTTGTTTGAAACCGATGAAAAAGGAAGCCCCACATATATTCCCCACGATGAAGGAAGATACTTGGATATAGCTCCTCTTGATAAAGGTGAAAACGTAAGAAGGGAGATTTGCCTGTCTCTTGAGCAAATGGGAATCCAGCCGGAAAGTTCCCATCATGAGCAAGGTCCGGGGCAAAACGAAATAGATTTCAAATATAGCGATGCACTTACTGCCGCAGATAATTTAATGGCTTTCAAAGCAGTGGTCAAGGCTGTTGCATTAAGAAACGGACTTTTTGCCTCCTTTATGCCAAAACCCATTTTGACCGAAAGCGGCAGCGGACTTCATATAAACTTATCTCTTTCCAAAGACGGACATAATATTTTTAGGGATAGGGATGCCGATTCTTCTGCTGCAAAAAGCTTTATTGCCGGAGTTATTGATAAAATATTGGATATTACTGCATTTACAAATCCAATAACAAATTCTTATGCCCGGTTTGGAAGTTTCAGGGCGCCTAAATACGTATCCTGGTCTCATCAAAATCGTTCCCAGCTTATCAGAATCCCTGCCGAAAAGGGAGAATACAGCAGAATGGAACTTCGCTCTCCGGATCCGGCTTGTAATCCATACATTACCTTTGCCCTTATTTTGCATGCAGGACTTGACGGAATCGAGAAAAAATTAGAGCTTTCGGAGCCAATTAATCATAACTTGTATAATGCCAGCGGCGATGAACTAAGGGAAATCAAGGCTCTTCCGGAAAATTTGAAACAAGCTTTGGATATTGCGTCAAAAAGTAGTTTTGTAAAGAGCATTTTAGGGGAAGAAATGTTAAGCAAGTATATGGAGATAAAGCTTGAAGAATGGAAAAGATATTCTGAAAGTGAAGACAAAGAAAGTGTGGAAAAGCAGATGTATTTTCGAACAATCTAAGATTTTATAAGGGATAAGTCGGTGGTAGTATGGACAGTATTTTAATTATATCCAGTTCCTTGAAGGTGAGTTCTTCGTTGGAAGAACTGTTAAAGTTAAATTCTTATAGCGAAATTGTTTTGGCTAAAAATGCCGGTGAGGCCAAAAGAATACTACTTGACAGGGATTTTGACTTGTGCATAATTAATACGCCGTTGACGGACGAATTTGGAGGCAATTTGGCAATAAATATTGCAAACAGGGGAACGGCGCAAGTTATGCTGCTTGTCAAAAGCGAATTGGAAGATGAGATATCGGATAAAGTTGAAGATTTCGGGATATTTGTTATAGCAAAACCTGTCAATCGTCAGCTTTTTGGAGTGCTCTAAAACTTGTCTCCGCTTCCTACAATAGAATGAAAGGGCTTAAGAAGCAGAATGAGCAGCTTCAAAAAAGATAGAAGATATTAAGTTTGTCGACAGAGCAAAATGTGTTTTGATTGAGTATTTAAAAATGTCGGAAGCTGAGGCTCACAGATTTATAGAAAAACAGGCTATGGATATGCGGGTTACAAAAAGAGAAATAGCGGCTAGAATTTTGAAAACATATGAAAAATAAGAAAAGTAAAAATTTTTTTAAATAATCGAAAAATAATTGAATAATAAATTTTAAAAAGGTTAATAATTATATTGACCTCACACAAATACATTTTAACCCCCTAATAGATGCCCTGGCGTAATGCGGGGTGTTTAATTTGCTCTAAAATTTGTTATAAAACGATAAAATTTGATATAATATATATGTAATCCTGTTGTTAGCTTATTAGCAGTCTCTATAATTCTTGGTAATTATGGAAACCCAATATTTGATGACGATGGGGGAAACGAGTATGCCAAACTTAAAATCTAATCCATATATGTTTGTTTTTCTCTTATTTGCCTTAATAAATCTTGTCGGTTTTGCCTTAAGCGGGATTGACAAATATAAAGCAGCAAGAAGCCTGTGGAGGATACAGGAAAGAACATTTTTCTGGCTTGTGCTGATGGGAGGCGCACCGGAGTATATTTGGGGTTGCTTGTTTTCAGGCACAAGACAAGGCGTATGAGTTTTATGGTGGGAATTCCGTTAATTTTTGTATTTCAGATTTTGGGAATCATTTTTGTTTATATCCTAAGTAGAGCTTAATTGAGCTTTATGACACTATTTTTATTGCTTGGCAATCTATTCTTAGATATTTGAAAATTGTCGATTGCAATATTGCCTGTTGTAGTTCATAAATGTTTTCATTAATCTTCCCATGATGGTATAATATATAAAGTAAAACTTTTTGGAGGGATACCTATCATATTTTTGATGATCTTGCAGGGAAGATTATTAAAGCACCAGCAGAAAATTCAAAACTGATACTTAAAGGTCCTACCGGGAGCGGAAAGTCGACTCTGCTTCTTGAAAGGTACAAATATATGGTGAACACTCTTGAGGTGCCCAGTGAAAAAATATTGATACTGCTTCTAAACAGAACACAGTCATTGGAGTGGAGGACCAAGACTTTTTTGGAGGGTTCCGCAGCAATTCTCAGAACATCATATTTTGGGTTTGTTCAAGAGGAGATAAGGACTTATTATCCCCTTATTCTAAAAAACTGCAATGAGATAGGTAACAGGAATGTGAAGCCTGTTTTTTTGACTTTTGAAGCTTCCCAATTCCTTGTATCCATTGTTTTGGAATGGCGCAGGCAAAAAAAGGAGCCTTTGCGGGGGTTACCTCTTATTCCGACAGGCTTGCAATTGAGATGACATCGAATCTTGTAAAGGCTGCCATTTCCGATATTCCCTACAGTGAGATAGGAGAGAGGCTTTATAATGCTTTGGAGAAAAAGGAAGACATTAAAAAGCAGGTATACAAAGAAGCGGACGAAATAATAAGAGACTACAGGAAAAAGTGTATGGAGCTGGGGATATTTGATTTTGGCATGGCTGTGGAATTGTACAACAAATGCCTGCTTACCGATGAAACATACCGGAATCAGTTGTTTCAAAGGATAGACCACCTTATTGTGGACAATATCGAGGAGTGTGTACCTTCGGAGGTTGACTTTATCAATTTCCTAATGCCTAAGGTAAAGACATGTCTTTTAGGGTATAATCATGAAGGGGGATATGGACAGGCTTTTGGGAGCAATCATGAATATGTCAAAAAGCAATTGATTGATAAGATGGAGATAGTGGAGCTAAATAAATCCTATACCTGCAAGGATTTTATGTATGAATTTTCGGACATGCTTTTTGATACCATAAAGAACTCAACACCGTGTAAATTTAAAGCGCGGCCGGAGATAGAGAGGACTTTGCCGCTGGAACTTAGAAGCGATATGCTGGAGGAGGCAGGAAACAGAATCGTTGAGTTGATTGAGAATGAAGGATATAATCCTTCGGATATTGCGGTGATATCCAACTATGCAGACCCTGTCACAGAGTTTGTTATAGGAAGAATCCTTGAAAGACACGGATATGAGATTAAAAACTTGGCAAGAATGAACAAGATAATAGACAATCCTTTCTCCCAGGCACTGATAACTTTGGCTCAATTGTGCCATCCGGCTTACGGTTCGGCTCCGGGAAGGGATGATGTAAGGGCACTTATAAGGATAGTGCTGAAAATAGATCCGGTAAGAAGTTCCATTCTTGCAGGAGAGGTTCTTGCCCAAAGGCCCTTTGCCGAGTTTCCCGATATAGAGTTCCCGGGACTGGTGGAAAGGGTCGGGTATTATAACATTGAAAAGTATGAGTACATAAGAAATTGGATAAAGGAATACCGGGAGATGGAGAAACCGCTTCAAATACATGAGTTTTTTCAGAAGGTTTTCTTAGAGATACTTCTATCAAACGAAGTGTCTCAGAAAGATATTATTGAAGCCAAAAAGCTTATAGACAGTGCAGAGACCTTTGTTGATGTGGTTTCAAGGTTTAACAGGAATGCCAGCAAAGATTTTCTTGATATCGCAAAGAAGGGAATAAAGTCGGCGGAAAGCATATTTGAGCTGGAAGAAAAGCTTAACGGCAATTTTGTGCTGATGTCTACTCCCGTTGCATACCTGTCAAGCCCGTTAAAAAGCAAAGTACTGATACTTTTGAGTATCAGCAGCAATAACTGGACTCCAAGAAGCATAAAAGAAATAACAAACATCCATGTCCTGACAAAGACATGGAATGAGAATGATATTTATACGGAAGAAATGGAAGAACAAAATCAGAAGCATTACCTAGCGGTTCTCATAAGGTCGCTTTTAAAAAGATGTGAAGAGAAGCTTATAACATTTGAGTCCATGCTTTCAGCCAACGGCTATGAGAATGACGGAATTTTGGCAGAATATTTTGACGAGATACTGACGCAGTAAAAGAATTATTGGGGAGGCATGTTTCGTGGGGCTTAGAAAAGGACAGAAGGAGCTTGTGGAAAGATACAGAGGAGGAAAATGTGCTATTCCGGCAATACCTGGGGGAGGAAAAACCCATTGCCTGTCTCTTTGGGCAGTGGAGATGATAGCCAACGGATACCACAAACCGGGTAAAATTTTGATTGTTACATACATGAATAGTGCTGTGAATAATTTTAAGCAGCGAATTTCTGCAGAACTGCAAAAAAGAGGCATTAATGGAAGCAAGGATTACTTTGTATCTACAATTCACGGCCTGTGTCTCCAAATCATCAAAGAAAAGCCCGACCTTATTATTGCAAACGAGGAATTTGAAATACTTGATGAGGTATCCAAGATACACCTGATTTCCAGTGCCATTGACGAGTGGAAGAGATATAACCATAGGGAGTTTCGGCTTTACCTTGATATGGAAAATTTAAGCTCAAGCAAAATAGGGGATGTATACAAAAGCTGGCATGAAAAGCTTTGCCGTATAATGCTCTCTGCCATCGGCGATTTTAAGGTAAAGGGAATTACTCCTTCAGAGGCAAAAAATAAATGTAAAAGTTTGGGAAGAGACTCTATTCTCTCATGGGCCTCCGACATATACGAGATATATGACAGGAGGCTAAAAATGGGCGGTTATTTGGATTTTGACGACATGCTTTACAATGCAAAAAAAATGCTGCAAACCGATGAACACCTTCTTGAGAAATACCGAAAGAAGTACTCCTTTGTTTGTGAGGATGAGGCTCAGGATTCAAACTATATTCAGAACGAGATACTCACACTGATAGCCAACGGCAATCTTCTGAGGGTTGGAGACAGCAACCAGGCGATTTGCGGAAGCTTTAGCAGCAGTGATTTTACGCTTTTTAAGAGCTTTTGCGATGCTCCGGACACGACGGTGTACAGTATAACCCAGTCAAGCAGAAACACCAGGGACATTATTGACCTGGCTAATTATTTTGTAAAATATGTAAGGGAGAACCACCCGGTACATGAATGCCGTGACAGCCTGCTTCCCCAATATATCGAGCCTGTGCCGAAGGATGACCCAAGGCCAAATCCGGTCATAGATGAATATGGCATAAAAGCCGCTGTCTTTGAATCATGGGAAGAGGAAGCCGGGGGAGTTGTGGACCAGGCAGTGCAAATGATAAAAAAGCATCCGGACAAGACTATTGCAATACTGGTTCCCACGGCATGGAAAATGTCATTGATTATTGATATTTTACAATCAAGAAAGGCTCCTTTCGAACAGCTTGACAATACTTCCGGTGAGAGGAACAAGACTTTGAAAAAGCTTGGAAGGATTATTGACTTTTTGGCCGTTCCGGAAGATGGCGAAAAGTTTTCCAATATGATAAATGAGTGTATTCTAACCGGTGAATATGACAGTACTGTTTTTACCGAGTTGGTGGATGAAACGGAAACGGTGGGGCAGAGGGAGCTTTTGAGTGAGTTTATAAAAAAGTATCCTGTGGAAAAGATTCTTTATCCTATGGGAGGGATTATTGAAATCTCTGATGTTCCAAAGGAGCTTCTTCAAACCAAAATCTGGAAAGATTTTACGGATAGCCTGGACATAGTTAGAGAGCTACTGGAGTTTCCCAATACTGTTGTGGAAAAGCTTATTCTTTTTATATCGGAAAAGCTTAGGTTTGACAGGGAAGAAAGAGCCATAGCCCAGAAGGTGGCCGGAGATGTAAGGTACCTTATGAACCAAAATCCAAGATGGAGGCTCAGCGACCTGGCATTTGAGCTTTTAAGCCCTAAAAATATGTTCAATTATTTTGCCGGCATTGTTTGGGATTTAAAAGGCTTTGAGCCGCATCCGGGAGTAGTTACGGTTGCCACATACCATAAATCCAAAGGCCTTGAGTGGGATATTGTTTTTCTTACCGGGCTCAACAACGCCGATTTTCCGGTTTTGCTGGAGGATAAATTTATGGGTGAATTCTGGTTTTTAAAAGAGCAGTATAAAAATCCCCAGCCTTAATCAAAATGATATGGCAAAATTATTTGAAGGAAAAACCGTCGTAGATTCGGTTTTGGAATCAAAGTTTGAGATAATTTCGGAGAAGGCAAGGCTTCTCTATGTCGGTATTACCCGGGCAAAGGAGTATCTCTTTTTATCCTCATATGAGCAAAACAAGGGTAAAAGGGGTGAACTTCCGTCGAGATATTTTCTTGAACTGAGACGGTATATTGAGGAGGCCGGAAAAGTATGAATAATGATTTGAGGTTTTTCAACTATTTTTTGTTTACCCAGTATTCCATATCCACCTTTGAAAAGTGTCCGTTGAAGTTTAAAAAGAGATATCTTGAAGGGATTAAGTGGAAAAGTGTAATTAGCGAAGAGATAAAGAGAAGGAGTGATATAGGCAGAAACTTTCATTTAATGGCCAGAAGATACTTTTTGGGGATTGATACGGGACTTACTAGTGGAATTGAAGGATATGAAGAGCTTTCAAAGTGGTTGGAAGCTCTAAAAAGCCATTTTCCAAAGACAGATGATGCACTGTATCTTCCTGAGTACAAGCTCAGAATGGCAAAGGGGACTTTGAGACTTGAAGCAAACTTTGATCTGGTTGTAATAAAAAATGACGGTATAGAAATATGGGACTGGAAGACCCAAGGCAAAAGTAAGTCAAATAAGCCATGGGATGATAAGCAAAAAGGCGAAAGGCTCAAAGGAAGCCTTCAGACAATGGTGTATCTTTTTGTGCTGAAAGAGCAGGCACAAAGAGTGGTGCAAAGAGAAATTGAATGCTCAGACATTAGGATGTTTTACTGGCATCCGGACCCGGCCCGTATTTTGGCTGAAATAAACTACAGCGATGAAATACATGAACAGTTTGGACAAGCTCTAAAAAGCAAGATAGACGGTATTTTGCAGTATGATTACGAAAGCTTTGACAAAGAGCTCTACAAGAAAAACTGCCTCTATTGTGAATTCAATTGGTTTTGCAACAATGAACGGGTTGATTTTCAGGCTGTGGAAGAGGATGAGGATTTTCTGGAAGAACTCGATTGGGACAGCATAGAGGAGTTGAGATAGATGAAAGTTAAAGTAAATATATTAAATCAGGGAGTTGAGTTGCCGCAAGAAGTGCTGGATGCTTGCGGCGGTGACGAACTTGTGGCAAGAATTTTTTACAACCGGGGGTATAAAAATCCCGAAACCATAAAACAGATGTTGAATCCGGAGTTTTATGAGCCTACAAAACCCAATGAATTTTCGGATATGCCCAAAGCTGTGGACAGGATATTTCGTGCCATAGACAATGGAGAAAAAATATGTGTGTACGGAGACTATGATGTTGACGGTGTTACCAGCACCGTCACTCTTGTTGAATGCCTGAGTTTTTTTACGCAAAAGGTAGTCTACCATGTTCCTGACCGGTTTACCGAAGGATACGGCATGAATGAGAAAGTGGTAAGAAAACTTTTCCGGGATGGTGTTTCGCTAATAATCACCTGCGACTGTGGGATTTCCAATATCAAGGAGATAACTCTTGCCAAGGAGCTGGGAATGGATGTGGTGCTCACCGACCACCATACTGTACCCGACGAACTTCCTCCTGCCGATGCGATATTAAACCCCAAGCTTTTGGAAGAGGGACACAGGGCTAGGAATATATCCGGTTGCGGAATGGTGTATTTTCTCTGTCTTGCTCTCCTTGAGAAAAAGAGTCTTCTTGGCAGGGCGGAAAAGTTTTTGGACATGCTTGCGTTATCCCTTATAGCGGATGTTGTGAGCCTTAACGGAGAAAACAGGTACCTTCTTCAAAAAGCTCTGCCGGCATTATTTAATACTGAAAGAATTGGGCTTCGGCAGCTAATTGAGATAGCAGAAATAAACGGAAAACTTGAGAATGAGGAAGATGTTGCGTTTCAGATAGCACCCAGAATAAATGCGGCAGGAAGAATGGAGACAGCACGGCTTCCTGTGGAGCTTTTTTTGTGCCGGGACTTTGAAAAGGCACGGATCATGGCGGAGAAAATTGACTCACTGAATATGGAGAGAAAAAGGGTACAGCAGACAATTGTAGATGAAGCTGTGGAGATGGTGGAGACACGAAAGAAAAACAAGACAATTTTGGTGCTGTATAAAGAGTATTGGCATCATGGGATAATCGGAATTGCTGCCGGAAGGATTTGCGAGCTTTATCGAAAGCCGTCAATTCTGTTTTCCTTAAAAGAGGATGGGGTTACTGCGGTAGGTTCTGCCAGGTCCATTGAGGAGATAAATATTTACGAATTGATTAAGGAATGCAGCGGAAAGCTTTTAAAGTTTGGAGGGCATTCCCAGGCTGCAGGACTTTCAATCAAAAAGGATGATATTGAGGATTTTATCAGCCGGATTGAGCTGGAGGCAGAAAACAGATATTTTATAAAAGACATGATAAATGTCAATGCCGATATGGAGCTTAAGATAGAAAATATAGATGAAGAATTCTACAGCAGAATCCAATCGGCGGGACCCTATGGAGAAGGATTTCATGCTCCTTGCTTTTGCATAAGGAATGTTACTGTTTTAAGTGACAGAATGACGGAGAAAAAACATCATATAATGGTAATAGAAGACCAAAATGGAAACAGAATACCGGCGGTCAAGTGGTTTGGAGAGGATGAGTCCTTTGAAGGCAGGAACTTTGATATAACCTTCAAGGTCAGCCGAAACAACTACAACAAAGACGCAGGTATTCAACTGACTTTGGAATATATGTTTGAAACTTTCGGAGAATCCAGGAAGCTGTTTGAAGGAGAAATTTTAGATGAGAGAAAAACATCTATTGAAAACCTCTTAAAGAAATATCCCAATGCACAAATATTCTACGAAGGACTTCAGGCAGCATGCCCCATTGAGAATACCGTTGACAGATTTTCGGTGAAAAGCTGCGGTGAGCTTATATTCCTCTCTACTCCTAGCAATACGGACATTTTTAAAGAGACCATTGCTCTTGCCAATCCCAAAAAGGTGATAATAAATTTTGGCGTTCTTCCGAATTATACCTTTAAAGGCTTTGTATTGAACCTTTTGGGCTCATAAAGCACATAATTAATAAACGGAACGGAAGAGCTTATATTGATGAGCTTTCCATGAAGCTTTGCGTTGAGGAGAACATTGTAAAGGCGGGCCTAAAATATCTTGGGTCTTCCGGAATGTTAAACTATACCTTAAGCGATGATGAGCAGAAAGTTTATTTGTCGGAAGGAAAAGGTGTAGCAGATAAAAGTACTTTTATGGCAAAAAAGAACCTTGCCGATGCTTTGGCAGAAAAAAATGCCTATCAGCAGTTTATATTAAAGATGGAGATAGATAGATTTAAGGAATATCTAAAAAAATTCGATTAAATGAGTTGATAAAAGTGCATATCAATTGAGAATTTTAACCGTAATTTCGAGTTTTTATATAAAATTCAGATTTCAAAAGTATTTAAAAAGTTTTTCTTAAGAATTATATTTCAGGTGTTTTTAAGCGTTTTATGAAAAGCGCCTAACCACAATTAGCATTACTGTTTTTGGTGTTACTGCATTACTTACAGTACATTTATTTTTATATCAGTAAAAAATTGACAAGTAAAATCATGATAATAATATTGTTGAGTATTCTGATGAAAGCAAAAAAACAATTACTCTAATGGAAGATTGGCCTATGTATGACAGTAAGATGCCTTATACAATGATGCAATTGCTGTTATTATAGGTGAGGTTTTAAAAATAGATTGCAAGGCTACTAAGGAACATGCAAGCGATTCAAGTTACACGAAACAGAAAAAGGATGAGATGGGCTTATACATAAAGGTTACACTATCTGATATTAAAGTTCTGAAAGCACTTAAAGAAAATTTAGAAGAAGGCCAAGTAATTTGCGTCGGTCAATCATAGTATGAAGAAAACGGTATTAAATTATGAAGGGCATTAATAGATTTGATAACGGAATCAAATACCGTCTGTTGTTATTGGAAGATTATGTTAGAGCACGTATATAGAAAGGCTCTGATATTATGAGTAGAGGAAAACTTGAGGTAACTGGAAAAACCGACTCTTATGATGTACATGAAGCTTCATTCGAGATTGCAACGATTCAAAACTTCGAACAAGAATGCTCGCCGTATTGCAGACCTGGGATGGTAAACCAAGTCTAGAAGTATCTAAAGATATTCATATGGCAGCTACCAATGTCCGTAAGTGGTGCACCGATATAACGAATATGGTATTGCCGGTCTTATTGATACTCGACGCAGCAACTGAAAGAGTTACTTATCACGAGAGCAGAAGCAAGCAGTAAACGAAGCCTTGCGAAAGTTTCCCCGTGAATGCGGGTTCAACAAAAGCAACTGGACTATGCTTTTGTTAAAAAGGCGGATAAGTAATTAGTGGGGTATCAACTATTAAACCTTAAGCTTATATGACTTAGTCCATAAACTTTGATTCACTTTTCAAAGGTCAAAGAAGCAGAGCCAGAATGCCAAGAAGGAAAAGCAGGAGCAATTCAGGGAGAAGCTACAGGACCTTCTTACCAACTCCGATGATGACACTGTGTACTTTATGAAGATGACGCATATTTACAGACGAACGTACTACAACATTAGAGTGGTTATGCAAAGGTGAACAGCCAATTGTGCCGACTGACAGTTCCAGTTCCGGGGAAAGAATTGTTATGTTTGGGGCAGTAGATCCTGTCGATGGCAAGGTATACTTTAAAAACTCTGAAACTGCTAATTCTGAAAGCTTTAAGATTTTTTTTATATAAGCCTTCAATGTATTATGCCAACAAGAAAGTAATATTGCTTCTTGATAATGTACGGTATCATTATACCAAAAGCGTTATAGAATTATTGGATTCAATAAAGAATATCTCCCTTAAGTATTCACTCCCCCTATAGCTCCGATTTGAATTCAATCGAACATCTTTGGAAAGATATCTGAAAGGATGTAACGCAAAACCACTTGTTGGAATCCATGGATAAAATTGCGCAGGCGATACGCAAATACTTTATGACTGTACAAAGATCTCCTGCGAAAATCGAGCGGTTTTGTGCCTATATATTGTAATTTTTTGCGAGCCTAAACTATATAAATTAATTACCTTCCTGCTAACAACTAAAATCTTCATTTTTATAAAATAAGAAAAACTTTAAAAAATGAAGAAAAAATAAAAAAGTAGAATAATTTAAATAATAATCATGTATATGCATATACTCTATTATTTACAAATTTTAACTTGTAATATACAATATAACATATAATAAACATCTAAGGATAATTCTAATCGACAAAAGCACTTGAAGTTTCAACAAAAGGGTTGCCATGGCAAAAGTATACACCTTTTTGTTGATTATGGATTATCTGATAGTAATAACTTAAAAAGAAAGTCTTAATTATTGATCATGAATCTATAGCAGAATGGGCAAGTTTTTTACTTTTTTTACTTAATAACCAAAGGAGGCTTAGTTCAAATGAAAAAAAAGTGTTTTTTTGATGATGATTGTATTCTTTGTGGTAATTGCTTCTAAAAATGTTTTTGCGTATGATAATGTAATATATGAAACTACTAGTTCAAATGATACCTTTGGAACTGCACAGAATCTTGGTAATAATTTTTCTGAGGCTACTATTAAAGGTACTTTTCCATCAGGTGATCAAAATGACTACTATAAGTTTAATGCTACAAAAAATGATAATATGTATATTCATCTATCGAGTATACCTACTGGTTGCGATTATGATTTCTATCTTTACGACAAAGACTATGTTCAATTAGCATACTCAAACACAAGCCAAGATTTTGGAGAGTTTTTTAGCTACACTGCTCCATATACCGGTACTTACTATGTCTTAGTAAGAAAATGGGGTGGCACACCCCCGGCAAATTCTAGGTATAAGTTGTTCATTAAAACTCAAGGAGAAACTTTTAACCACTCATTCTATGTTACAAATACTACTTCAACGGATTATATGAGATATTTAGGTCGTGATCATACGAATAATCTTGAAGGAATTGTAATATTAAGCTTTGGTCGCCCTATGAAACAAGGCTCTGTTCATGGTGTTCAAGGTTATAATGACAGTTTTTTGAGCTATTCTCAAATAACTCAAGCTGTAAATGCCTTTATTAGTGGATATAATGAGCATCCTAAGCATACTGCAAAAATTAAAGTTGTAGTAGGTGTAACTAACCAAAGAGGAATGTTGGTAGATAACACGGTGGAATGGTATAATAATGGTAAAGCTTTTAAAGAAGCTGTGCTCAATATAAGCTATAGTAAAAATGTTACAGAAGTATTTGGAGGCTATGATGCAGAAATGGGTTGGAATGACCCTTTATATACAAAAGAGCTTGCAAGGGGATTTAGTGAGACGGGGGCTTATCGTAGATTATACAATTATGGTAGTCATAATGGAGCTACTTATGATTGGTCAGGTGAAACGGATCCATCTTGGTCTGTTAAAGATGATTTTAGTAGTAGGTATTTTCAATGGAAAGCAAGTGATGTTTATTATTTGTCATGGGGACTGAGCTGTGCGTATTGCATGCCTCAAATTTATAACGATTCTCACGTTAAAAGATGGACATACCAGAAAAAGTGGAGAGCTTTTTATTTTGATGGGCTTTTGAGTACAAATAAATGGAGTGAGTTTAGCTCTGCTTTATATAGTAACCAAGAATCATATGCAAACTTTTATAACTTTTTAAATCAAAACGGAATAGGTGAACCTCTTGAGTATCGCACATGGATTGCATTGCCAAGTCAGTATAATTAATAAAGAAAGGGGTAATTTAGATGACAAATCGAGCAAAAAAGGTTATTTTAGTCACAACTGTTATAGCTGTTTTGTTGAGTAGTGGTACAGCTATTGCAAAAAATTTTGATAAGCAATCTAAAACCGATTTAATTGAGAGAAATACTAGTGCCGGAACTGAAAAAGGTTTTGAAAATTTACAGGATGCAGAAGGATATTTAAATCCGAAGATAGCTGAACTTACCAAAATGAAAGAGGAGTACATAAGAAGAGGTGAAAAAGTTCCGGAAGAATTGGAAGCAAAAATAGAAGGTGAAAAGGAATATGAAGCTTATTTGAGGGAAACTGAGAAAAAACGTCTCGAATACGAAAAAGAGCATGAGAAGAAATTAAAAAACGCTCCTAAGGATGAGAAAGGAAACCCTATTCTTAATGTTGAACCGCTTAAACATGGATTTGGTTACTTCCCTAAGGAACAGCAAGTTATAAAAAAAGTGGATACAGATCCTTCAACGCCAGGTTTTATTTTTGGTAGAGGAATGCTTGAGTATGAGATAAATACAATGGCAAAAAGTAATATTAGTATTTTGGCATCAGGATGTAAAAAAGACAATGAAGACGTAGGGGTTATTTGGCAAAAAATATATAGTCCCACAGAATTTGAGGTATCTGTTGAAAAATATGAATATCCGGGGAAAGGTGCGATAACTTTTAAGTCATACGCAGATGATAACAATATACTAATATTCACATACGGAGACGGACAAGAAGGATATTTCGATGTAAGAGCAAACGAAGCTGTTTTCGAAAAGTACAACGGAAACTGATTTGTTTCAGACGATTTTTCTACATGAATTACGCTTGATTATTTGAACATTCACCGTTTTTTGCCTGTTTTTTATCTCTTTATTATTAATAGAATCGAGCAATAATTCAATAGAACATTTGGCTATTTCAGGCAATGAAACATTGACTGTGGTAAGGGGAGGGGACATGTATTGGGATATATATGAATTATCGAATCCCATAACCGAAATATCCTCCGGAATTTTAAATCCTTGCTCTTCTATTGCTCTATATGCTCCGATAGCCATGGTATCATTGCTTACAAATACGGCTGTCGGCTTTCTTTCGGAGGCCAATATTTTTTTCATACCTTCATAGCCGCTGTGTTCGGTAAAGTCACCATATGCAATAAAGGCATCATTTAATGGAAGGCCGTGTCTTAAAAGTGCGTCTTTAAAGCTTTCAAGCCTTATTTTACCCGAAAGCTTGTTTAAATCGCCTGTGATAACGGCAATATCTCTATGCCCAAGTTCAATAAGATAATCTATCGCATCGGACACACCGTCATAATTATTGATATTCACAGACATAACTGTACCTGTATTTTCTCTTTCCATATCCAAATCAACTGCAACGGTAACAAAATCCTTATCCGTTATTTCGAAAATTTTGTTGTAATCGGATTTGCTGCTTCCTATAATTACTGCTCCGTCAATTCTCTTCTCATAAAAAGCACTTTGAATCTTCCACAATTCCTTGGAACTGTAGATAGTCGATACCAAAACGTGGTACTGTGCTTTGTTTGACTGGTCGATAAAAGCATTAATAAACGATGAAAAATATGAATTGCCGTATAAAAGGTCCTCGTTATTTTCAATTACATGGTGCGGTTTTTCGTTATCTCTAATGTCAATAATGAAAATTCCCAATGTGGAACTTTTCATTCCTGCAAGCCTCCTGGCCGAAGCATTAGGATAATAGTTATATTCTTTTATTGCTTTTAATACCTTTTCCCTTGTTGCTTGAGGGATATCGGGATAGTTGTTTATTACTCGGGAAACAGTACTTCTTGAAACACCGACGATTTTTGCTATATCCTTGCTATTCATGCCCAAACCACCTTAATACCGAAAAATAAAAATTAGCCTTTTAAGTAAAGGATAGCACTGATATCGGAATTAATCAAGAGGGTTTACTGTTTGTGTATGCATTGAGAATAATTTGGATTTTTTGCATCCCAATAATTTAGAACCATATTCTTTTTTATCTAAGCATGGATTTGGTTGACAATCAAAAATCGATATTATATAATAAAATCGAATTAACACGTGTTAGTTGTTTGGAATGCTAGATTTGAGATAAATAGATAGATTGAATTGATTTTTTCAGAAGTTTTATTGGAGTTACAATTTTGCTGCGGCAATTATATTATTATTTTTCGGGAGGTATCTTATGAAAAAGAGGGTAATTTCATTATTAGCTGCTTTGTTGTTGATTTTACCGCTGTTTGCTTCTCCTTTACCAAAAGTGGAAGCTGCCAATGTGGTAAATACACCTTTTTCTGCAGTGTTTTCAAATTTTGACTCCAGTCAATGGGAGAAGGCAGATTGGGCAAACGGTTCGGTGTTCAACTGTGTTTGGAAACCTTCTCAAGTGTCGTTTTCCAATGGAAAGATGGTTTTAACTCTGGACAAGGAATATGGCGGTTCATATCCGTATAAAAGCGGCGAATACCGCACAAAATCATTTTTCGGATACGGTTATTATGAAGTAAGAATGAAAGCTGCAAAGAACACAGGTATTGTTTCATCGTTTTTCACATATACAGGACCTTCAGACAACAATCCATGGGACGAAATAGATATCGAGATTTTAGGTAAAAACACGACCCAAGTTCAATTCAACTGGTACAAGGACGGGGTTGGCGGAAACGAATATTATTATAATCTAGGATTTGACGCTTCTCAGGATTTTCATACATATGGTTTTGAGTGGAGACCGGGTTACATAGACTTTTATGTTGACGGTAAAAAAGTCTATCGCGGAACCAGGAATATACCGGTTACCCCAGGTAAAATTATGATGAATTTATGGCCTGGAACAGGCGTTGACGGATGGCTTGGACCATATGACGGAAGAACTCCTTTAACAGCAGAATATGAATATGTAAAATACTATCCCGATGGAGTGCCGCAAAATACTCCGACTCCAACTCCAACTCCGACCCCTGCGGTTACTTCTAAGCCGACTCCTAATTCGTCAAACTTTGTTGCAGTGTTTTCAAACTTTGACACCAATCAATGGGAGAAGGCAGATTGGGCAAACGGTTCGGTATTCAACTGTGTTTGGAAACCTTCTCAAGTGTCGTTTTCCAATGGAAAGATGGTTTTAACCCTTGACAGGGAATATGGCGGTTCATATCCGTATAAAAGCGGCGAATACCGCACAAAATCATTTTTCGGATACGGTTATTATGAAGTAAGAATGAAAGCTGCAAAGAATACAGGTATTGTTTCATCATTTTTCACATATACAGGACCTTCAGACAACAATCCGTGGGACGAAATAGATATCGAGATTTTAGGTAAAAACACGACCCAAGTTCAATTCAACTGGTACAAGGACGGGGTTGGCGGAAATGAATATTATCATAATCTAGGATTCGATGCATCTCAGGATTTCCATACATATGGTTTTGAGTGGAGACCGGGCTATATAGATTTCTATGTTGACGGACAAAAAGTCTATAGAGGAACCAGAAATATACCTGTTACTCCGGGTAAAATTATGATGAATTTATGGCCTGGAATAGGTGTTGACGGATGGCTTGGACCATATGACGGAAAAACTCCATTAACAGCAGAATATGAATATGTAAAATACTATCCCGACGGCGTTCCGCAAAATACTCCGACTCCAACTCCAACTTCTACTCCGACTCCAACGAACGGCATTGGGTTCCGAAAAGGAGATGTAAACGGTGATGGAGCCGTTAATTCAACAGATTATGCAGCATATAAAAGATATATACTCAGAATTATTAATCAATTTCCGGTTAATGATTTAAGAGTTGCTGATCTCAATGATGACGGAAAAATTGACTCAACAGATCTTTCAAAGTTAAAACGATACTTAATGCGAGTGATTCCGGAACTCTAAAATTAAGCTTGTGTGCACCCAAAATTAATTATATTCTTCTCAAAACCCCATTCAAAAAACTCTGTAATTTGATTTGTTTCAATTACAGAGTTTTTTGCTTGAATTTTGCGTTTGATAATTATTCCGGATAATTGGAGTAAAATTAAATTATGTGCTTCTTTTTGTGCGGCAATAATGATAAAATATATATGTGGATAGTTTTTTAGCTTAATTCCCTACATATTCTTTTTAGTTCGTTAATACAGTTTAAGTACCGAAATAGGACTTATAACGGATGAACTATCCAGAAAAATGTGAAGGGTGGTATTTTAATGGATGGTTATTTAAAACAATATGTGGGAAAGAAGGTTGTGGTATATCTTTCTTTGTGGTCTACGCTCCTTCATGTTGGTATATCCGGACTGGTAAGTGAATGTCGTGATGGATGGATTGGACTTAAGAGAAAAAATAGAGTTCAACACATTAGCGTTGATAAAATATATTGCTTCAGGATTATAGATTAAAGTAAATAATGCTAATGGACATTCGGATATGGATGCCCATTAGCATTTGTGTTTTATACCGGTTATTATTGATGCATGAGGCTAGAAGCCGTTGTTTTTAATAACTTCCTTATACCAGTAGCCGCTGTCCTTTATTTTTCTTTCCTGGGTTTCAAAGTTGACATGAACAATTCCGAATCTTTTGTTGTATCCGAAAGACCATTCAAAGTTGTCCATAAGCGACCACAAATAATAACCCTTTAAGTTTACACCGTCTTGAATTGCTCTATGAGCTTGAGTTAAATAACTCTTAAGATATTGAATTCTCTTTGTGTCTTCTATCCTTCCGCTGCTGCTTATTTCATCTTTGAAGGCAGCACCGTTTTCGCTAATAATCAGATTTGGCTTTCCGTAATCTCTGTCAAGGAGCATAAGCAGATCATACAAGCCTTCAGGATAAATAATCCAACCCATATCTGTTTTCTCAAACTTATCCAATATGGATTCTGCAAAGGAAAAGCCAGACTCATCGGACGGATCGTACTGTATAATGTCCGAAGAATAGTTGTTGAATGCCAAAAAGTCTATTGGCTGGCTTATGAGCTTTAAGTCATCCTGAGGGAAAGAAAGCTCAATACCCTTCTTTTTATAATACTCTAGGGCATCTTCGGGATAACAGCCTTTGAACAAAGGATCAAGATACCATCTTCCGGCAATTGAGAACGACAGTTCTGCTGCTGCAATATCTTCAGGTTTTTCGGATACGGGATAATGATGCGACAAATTGAGAGCAATACCTATTTGGGCATCGATATTCATTTCTCTAAATAGTTTTACGGTTTTGCCGTGGGACAAAAGAATATTATGCGAAACCTCCAAGGATGTGCGAAGGTCTTTTATGCCAGGCGCATGAATTCCAAGAAAATGACCCAGCAGAGCCACAACCCGAGGTTCGTTGTGAGTAATCCACATTGGTACGATATCTCCCAGGCTTTTAAATATTGCTTCGCAATATTCTGTAAAATAATCGGTAGTGTCCCTGTTTTTCCATCCTCCTTTGTCCTGAAGCTTTTGAGGAAGGTCCCAATGGTAAAGGGTGATTGCGGGCATAATTCCATTTTCCAAAAGCATATTTGTCAGCCGCTTGTAAAAATCCAATCCCTTTTGATTTAATTGACCTGTCCCTTCGGGAAAAATCCTAGGCCATGAGATAGAAAACCTGTATGATTTAAGGCCGATTTCCTTCATTATTTTAATATCTTCTTCATAACGATGGTAGTGATCGCATGCGATATCGCCGTTATGTCCGTTCTCTATATTTCCCGGAGTATGGGAGAAGCGGTCCCATATAGATTCACCTTTGCCGTCTTCGTTGTACGCGCCTTCGATTTGATATGCCGCTGTTGCAGAACCCCATATGAAATCCTTTGGGAAATTGATTTTTGACATGTTTATCACATCCTTTGAGATATTATTTGCAAACAATGGGTCAATATAATTATAACTCAGATATAACATAAATACTATTCGTTATTTTAATTTTGTCTGAGGCAAACAGCAATATCAAGTGATGTGCAAGTATTATAGCAAACTATGGATAACTTATGAGTTTTTTTCTTTGAATTAAGTTAAATAATATGATAAAATAGCAGAATGAATCGAGATAGAAAAGTATTTGATATATATGGGGGTAATGTTTGATGGAATTGGGCAGATTAAAAAAGAAAGCGAGGTTTCAGCTGAGCAACAATGGAGCTAACTTGGCATTTTTATTTATAATGATGGCGTTGTTTTATTTTCTGTTGCCTTATTTGCTGGGACGTTTTAGCTTACAGACAGCATTAATAATTAACGGGCCGGTAGTGCTGGGATGTACATTTACTTTCTTGGTATAGCAGGATGGAAAAGGAGCCTAGGACCAAAAAAGAAAAGGAAGACCTTGCAAAGGAAAGAAAGCAAAAAGGGAAGTTTTCTATTTTCGGAATAGAAGTGACGCTTGGAAAAAAAACAAAAATTAATCTTGATGCAGCTCATCATCTACCGAGTAAGTTTAAAATATGTGTTTTACGGCTTTAAATACTTTTTAAATGCTGCAGCACTTTATATCTGGACGACTCTTTTGATTTTAGTATGGTCGCTTCTATTGATAGTTCCGGGAATAATCAAGGCGATTGATTTGAGTATGAGCTTTTTTATACTTGCCGATAATCCGAAAATGGACGTAAGAAAAGTGGCGGATTTGAGTACAAAAATGATGAAAGGCCACAGAAAAGAGTTCTTTATGCTTACCTTAAGCTTTATAGGCTGGATATTGATTTCGATATTTACTTTTTGCATTGGATTTGTTATTACAATACCGTACATTATGACTACTTATGCACTTTTTTATGATGAGCTCAAAAATGAAAGTATAAAAAACGGTGTTATTGCAGAAGATGAAATTGGAACCAAAAGGTTATGGGAATACTAAGATTTATGTGACGTCAATTTAGTAAGATAAAAATCGCATTGAATATATGTAAAATTTATGCTATAATTTATAAAATTATATTAAAGCGATGATTGAGAGAGTAGACGGTCATGGAGGATACAAGAGAGAAGATACCAAAGGCTGAGAGTATCTTTATCGGTTCGGGCCGTTGAAATTCCCTCAGGAGCTGCATTCTGAACACCGGAAGGAAAATGGCGTATAAAGTAAAGCCGGTAAGTAGGAAGTGCCGGGTTGCATCCGTTATTTGCAAAAGAGTGCTTGTATATCCCAAAAGATATACAAGAATTTGGGTGGTACCGCGAAGCAAACCTTCGTCCCTTTGTGTTGGGATGAAGGTTTTTTAATTGGCCTCTTGTAATGAAATGAAAGAGGCAAAAGCGAAAGGGACTCGATGTCTCGAGCTTTTAGTTAACAAAAGACAGAAAAATAGTTTTAATGAATTTATATAAGGAGGAATATAAAGCATGAAGGAGCAGTTGAACAGTATTAGAATGCAGGCAGAGCAGGAGCTTTCTAGTGTTGGGACTATTACGGAGCTGGAAAATATTAGAGTAAAATACTTAGGCAAAAAGGGAGAACTCACCGCCGTATTAAGGGGCATGGGCTCGTTGTCACCGGAGGAAAGGCCGGTAATAGGACAATTGGCAAATGAGGTCAGAGCCTACATTGAAGCCGTATAGAAGAAGCCAAGAGTGAACTTATAAGAAAGGAAAGAAGCCAAAAGCTTGAAAAAGAAGTTATTGACGTAACAATGCCGGGTAAAAGAAAGATGCTTGGAAAGAAGCATCCTTTGAGCATTGTAATAGATGAGATAAAAGATGTGTTTATCGGAATGGGCTATGAGATAGCGGAAGGCCCCGAGATTGAGCTGGATTATTACAACTTTGAAGCCCTGAATATTCCTAAAAACCATCCGGCAAGAGATGTTCAAGACACCTTCTATATAAACAACAATATATTGCTCAGGACTCAGACTTCTCCTGTCCAGATCAGGGTTATGGAGAATAAAAAACCGCCAATTAAAATAATCTGTCCCGGAAGGGTGTATCGTTCCGATGCCGTGGATGCTACCCATTCGCCTATATTCCATCAGGTAGAAGGATTGGTCGTTGACAAGGGAATTACAATGGGAGACCTCGTTGGTACATTGAGATTGTTTGCGAAAAGCTTGTTTGGAGAAAAGACAGAGATAAGGCTAAGACCTCACCATTTCCCCTTTACAGAACCCAGTGCCGAGGTTGATGTTTCATGCTGGGCTTGCGGGGGAACAGGATGCAGGGTTTGCAAAAACGAAGGCTGGATAGAAATATTGGGAGCAGGAATGGTTCATCCGAAGGTTTTGGAGATTTGCGGAATTGACCCTGAAGTTTACAGCGGATTTGCCTTCGGACTCGGAGTTGAAAGAACGGCTATGGGAAGATTCAATATTGACGACATGAGGCTTTTGTATGAAAACGATATCAGATTCTTAAAACAGTTTTAATATTTGATATAAAATTTTCGAAAGGAGTAATAGTATGAAAGCACCGATAGATTGGCTTAAAGATTATGTTGATATAAATGTAAGCCCGAAGGAATTTGCAGATGCAATGACAATGTCAGGCTCTAAAGTTGAAGGAATAGAGGTTCAGGGTGAGGACATCACCAAAGTGGTGGTGGGAAAGATACTTTCTGTTGAAAAACATCCCGATGCCGACAAACTGCAGGTGACAAAGGTGGATGTCGGAAGCGAGGTAATACAGATAGTTACCGGAGCCCAGAACATCAGTGTTGGAGATTACATACCTGTAGCTCTTGTGGGTTCTACTCTTCCGGGAGACAAGAAAATATCAAAAGGGAAGCTCAGGGGTATAGAATCCTACGGCATGATGTGCTCAATAGAGGAGCTGGGCCTTACCAGGGATGACTGTCCCGATGCGCCGGAGGATGGTATCTATATTCTGCCTAAAGAAGAGGAACTGGGCAAAGACATAAAGGAAGTATTGGGCTTGAATCAGAAGGTCATAGAGTTTGAAATTACATCCAATAGGCCGGACTGCCTGAGCATTATCGGACTTGCAAGAGAGGCTGCTGTCACTTTGAAGACAGAGTTCAAGAAACCTGCTTTAAATTTAAAAGAAGAGGGGGACGATGCTTCGCAGTATATTTCTGTTGAAGTGAAAGACGCTGAGCTTTGCCCGAGGTTTGCGGCAAGAGTTGTAAAGGATGTCAAAATCGGACCTTCGCCCAAGTGGATGAAGGATAGACTTAAAGCAGCAGGGGTAAGACCGATTAATAATATTGTTGACATAACCAACTATGTAATGCTGGAATACGGCCAGCCAATGCATGCTTATGATATCAAGGATATAAAGGGAAGTAAGATTATTGTAAGAAGAGCTCTTGATGGAGAGATAATCAAGACCTTGGATGATCAGGACAGGGAACTGGATTCCTCAATGCTTGTTATAGCCGATGAGGAAAGGGCTGTCGGAGTGGCCGGAGTTATGGGCGGTGCCAATTCGGAAATCAAAGAAGACACCAAGACCATAGTATTTGAGGCCGCAAACTTCAACGGAACATCCGTGAGACTTACAGCAAAGAAGCTGGGGATGAGGACCGAGGCTTCCGGAAGATTTGAAAAGGGCCTTGATGCCGAAAATGTTGAGGCTGCCATCAACAGGGCTGCGCAGCTTGTGGAAGAGCTGGGAATAGGTACGGTATGCAAGGGTATGATTGATTGTTATCCTAAAAAGAAAGAACGAAGGATTATAAATCTAAGAGTTGATAAAATAAATAGTTTCCTCGGTACCAATATTTCGAAAGAAGAAATGGTTGGTATTTTGAAATCACTGGAATTTGAAGTTGATGAGAATAATATGACTGTAAAGGTTCCCAGCTTCAGAGACGATGTGGAAAGGGAAGCGGATATTGCAGAGGAAATTGCCAGATTCTATGACTACAACAACATAGAAGCTACGCTTTTATCCGGTAAGTCTGCCACACTGGGAAGAAAAACCTACAAGCAGATTATTGAGGACCTTATAAAAGAAACAATGATTGCATGCGGGTTGTCCGAGACGTATACTTTCTCGTTTACCAGTCCGAAGGTATTCGACAAATTAAACCTTCCGGAGGACAGTGAGCTTCGCAAGGCTATTGTTATTTCCAATCCGCTGGGTGAGGATTACAGCATAATGAGAACTACTACTATTCCGGATATGCTTGGAGTAATCAGCACTAACTACAATAGGAGAATAGAAGAGGCAAGACTCTTTGAAATGTCCAGGGTTTATATTCCTCAAAGTCTTCCTATAAATGAGCTGCCTCAGGAAAAGTTTGTACTTACTCTGGGAATGTACGGAGAACTTGACTTCTATGATTTGAAAGGTGTTGTAGAAGAGCTTTTTGAAAGGCTTGGAATAGAGAATTATGAAATTTTGCCGGAGAAAATCAATTCTGTATTCCATCCGGGAAGAACTGCTGTAATAAACATTGGCGGTGAGTATGCAGGTATCATAGGGGAAATACATCCTGAAGTTGCCGAGAGATTTGAATGTCCGGAAAGGACTTACATTGGTGTTATCGAGGTTGAAACACTCGTCAGTAAAGCTTCAATGGATTGTCAGTATAAAGGGCTTCCGAAGTATCCCGCTGTTACAAGGGATATAGCAATGCTTGTAAAGGACGAAGTGTTGGTAAAAGAAATAGAAGATATTATAAAGCAAAGAGCGGGCAAGATACTTGAGAGTATAAAGCTGTTTGACGTTTACAAAGGAAAGCAGGTACCCGAAGGAATGAAGAGTGTGGCCTATTCTATAACTTTCAGGGCTTCCGACAGAACTTTGACCGATGAAGAGGTGGGCAAGGCTATGACAAAAATTCTTGACGGACTGAAAAGAAACCTTGGGGCAGAACTTAGGTAATCGGGCATATTAATATAGCCGGAGAAGGGTGATGCATTTACTTTTCTCCGGCTCTTGTTAATATTTTGGAATCTATTTTAATAACTGACTTTCTGCCATTTGAATCATTCTTTTTACCATTTGTCCGCCAATGGGTCCGCCTTGCAAGCCATTTACCCTGCAAGGAACATCGCCTTTGTAATGGTCGTTGTTTTCCTTAACGTACTGCAAATAACCGATTTCTTTGGCACATTCTATTTTAAAACGGTTTAAAGCCTCTCTCGCTTGCGGATCCAAAGAAGTATTTCTTCTTGCCATGCTATTCACCACCTTATCTGTTTTGTATGTATTTAGTTTGTACGTTTTAAAAAGGATTAACACAGTAATTTTAACCTTGATTTCGTATTAACATGAAGACTGACCATATTTTACGCTAATTATATTATTTGCTTTGCAAACATAAATCTATAAAACGCAGTTTGATGCCGGAGGGTATAAATTATACGGTTTGATGCATGATATCATTTGGACATAAAATTAGAATACTCTATTGCGTTAAGATTAATCATTTGTTAATATAAAAACAAAGTTGTTGAAAAGCTTATCAGACTTATGTTTGATTAATAAAAATTTATATTCTGGAGGTTTTACGATGGAAAGAATAAAATTCGACTATTCAAAAGCAGCGTCTTTTGTAAATGAACGTGAAATCGCATATTTTGAAAGCTTTGTAAAGTCTGCACATGAAATGCTTCATAACAAGACAGGAGCAGGAAATGATTTTGTAGGTTGGGTAGATCTTCCTGTAAATTATGACAAGGAAGAATTCGCAAGAATCAAAGCTGCAGCAGAAAAAATAAAATCCGATTCCGATGTTTTGATTGTAATTGGAATCGGTGGTTCCTACTTGGGAGCAAAGGCAGCAATAGACATGCTTTCTCACTCATTCCACAATCTTTTGCCAAAATCAAAGAGAAATGCTCCTGAAATATATTTTGTAGGAAACAATATTAGCTCTACATACATTGCTGATTTGATGGAAGTAATAGAGGGCAAGGAAATTTCGGTAAATGTAATATCAAAGTCCGGTACTACAACAGAGCCTGCAATTGCATTCAGAATCTTTAAAGAGTACATGGAAAGCAAATATGGAAAAGACGGAGCAAGAAGCAGAATATATGCCACTACCGACAAGGAAAAGGGAGCACTTAAGAAGCTGGCAATGGAAGAAGGGTACGAAACCTTCGTAGTTCCCGATGATATCGGAGGAAGATTCTCTGTTTTGACAGCAGTTGGATTGCTTCCTATTGCAGTATCCGGAGCCGATATCGACAGCATGATGAAGGGAGCTGCTGATGCCCGTGAACTCTACAGCAACCCGAATTTGATGGAAAACGACTGCTACAAGTATGCTGCTGTAAGAAACGCTCTCTACAGAAAGAATAAGACAATCGAAATAATGGTTAACTATGAGCTTCCCTTCATTATTTCACAGAATGGTGGAAACAGCTCTATGGTGAAAGTGAAGGAAAGGATCAAAAAGGTATATTCCGGCTGGGGTTGATTTCACAACTGACCTTCACTCCATGGGACAATATGTGCAAGACGGACTCAGAAACATATTTGAGACTGTAATCAGGATTGAGAAACCGAGAAAGAATATCGTTATAAAGGAAGACAAGGATAACCTTGACGGATTGAACTTCATTGCCGGCAGGGATGTAGACTATGTAAACAAGAAAGCAATGGAAGGAACAATACTTGCTCATACCGACGGAGGAGTTCCAAATCTTGTGGTAACTGTGCCCGAGCTTAGTGCTTATTACTTTGGAAATATGGTATACTTCTTTGAAAAAGCTTGCGGTATCAGCGGATACCTCCTTGGGGTAAATCCTTTTGATCAACCGGGAGTTGAAGCTTACAAGAAAAATATGTTTGCTCTCCTTGGAAAACCGGGCTACGAAGAACAAAGAAAGAAGCTTGAAGAGCGTTTATAATATAGTAGATAAAAATAAGGAGCCGGAAAGTTTTTCGACTCCTTGTTTAGTTTTTTGAAGAGAAATGAAAGACGCAAAAGCAAAAGGGAGCTATGTCCCGAGCTTTTATTTTTATGGCAGATGTAATACCGATATCTCCGGCGGTGAAAAAAACCTTAGAGGAACGCACACATTCCCAAGCCCGCTGTTAATATATAAATTAATATTGTTAAATCTATGGGACCCTTTTGTGATACCCATTTTAGCGAGTTTTTCATGGCGCAGAAGCTTAAATTCGAAGTCGAAGGGGGCCCATATCTGGCCACCGTGAAAATGACCGCACAGAAGATAGTCCACACTTCCAGCGGGTATTTGAAATATGATATCGGGATTGTGGGATATTGCTATATTGGTGCAGCCCTTTGTGTTACAGCTTCCTAGGGCCTTTTTTATATCGTACCGTTTTGACCTGAGGTCCTCAATTCCAATAATATTGTACTTTCGACTGTTTTTTTCAATACAGACGGAGCTGTTTAGAAGGACCGATACGCCTTTATTTTCGATTAGCTCTTTAAATTCCTGTATTGAAGCCTCATTGTTGTCTAATGCCTTATAATCGTGGTTGCCGAAACAAAGGCAGATTTTATAATCTCCTCTGATGTCTTCGAGAAAATTTATGAATGCCGGTATATGTTTCGGATTGTCTATATAATCCCCCGTAAGTACGACAAGATCCGGTTTTTCCGTCTCTAATACTTTTACCACCTTGTTTATATCCACATTTAAGAATTTCATGTGCAGGTCTGAAAGATGTATAACCTTAAAAGGATTCTTGTTTTCGGTAAAACAGACTCTGCCGACTTTTAGTGTTGTAGTCTCATAGCGCATATAAACAAGGGCGAGAATCGTTAAAAATAAAATAAAATATAAAGTATTCATTGCTTTCCTTTTTCTAATCTAATATTTAACATTATTATTTTTATGCTTATTTTAGCTGGTTTTTGATTGTCTATCCAATAATATATCAATAAATTTAGATTCCATCAATAATTTTTTTTGAATTGGTAAAATGTCGCATGGGGAGCAAAACGAGTAATTGCGCGGGTTTTAGTAATATTAACCTCTGGATTTTAGATAAGAAGGGGTTGTATAATTTTATTAGGGGGTGCTCAATATGTTCAATCTCAACAATGACTATGATTTGCAGCCAATGACGTATTCCATCAAAAGCTATCGCAGGAGAGAATCTTCGATAGGCAAAAAGATAGCCAAAATTTTTGTGGGTCTTATTATACTAACGGTTTTAGCTATAGCAGCGTTCCTTCTTTTTTATTAGTTTGCGAAAGGTATATGTTTTTTGTGAAAAGTTTTGAAATTTAAATTTTCTATTGACAAATGCCTACAACGCAAGTATAATAACTTTTGTCGCGTGATATTATTTGCGGATGTGGCGGAATTGGCAGACGCGCTAGACTTAGGATCTAGTGTCACCGACGTGGGGGTTCAAGTCCCTTCATCCGCACCATTAGGGTTTGAGAGAATTGTACAAATTCTTTCAAACCTTTTTTCAATTTTAAAACAGGGGCGGTTCGAAAGCCCTGAGCAAAGCTGCGCTGTAAACCTTCATCGAGCCATTTACGCTTATCACTTATACTAAAGGAACGTAAAAAAGACGCTGCCCTTCGTTCATGCCAATGGCAGCGCCCTTTTTCTGTCGGCTTACTTCCCGGCGATATAGGCCAGCAGATCCGCACATCTGGCTGAATATCCCCATTCGTTGTCATACCAGGCTACCACCTTCACCATATTCTTCTCGATCACCATCGTGGACAGGGCGTCGATAGTTGATGAGGCCGGGTCCCCCTTATAGTCGATGGATACGAGGGGCTCTTCCGAATAATTCAGGATGTCCTTCAGTTCGCCCTCGGCAGCCTGCTTCAGTACGGCATTTACTTCTTCCCGGGTAACGTCTTTCCGGGTTTCAACCACCAGGTCGATGACCGACACATCGGCGGTGGGCACCCTGAACGCAAATCCGTTCAGTTTTCCGTTCAACTGCGGCAATACAAGCCCGATGGCTTTTGCGGCTCCGGATTTCGCGGGGATGATGGAAAGCGCCGCAGCCCTTGCCCTGCGAAGCTCCTTATGCGGCAAATCCAGAATTTTCTGGTCGTTCGTATAAGCGTGTACCGTGGTCATAAAACCTTTCACAATGCCAAAGCTTTCGTGAAGCACCCTGGCTACCGGCGCAAGGCCGTTTGTCGTACAGGATGCGTTTGATATGATGTGGTGCCGGTCCGGATCATACATCTGTTCATTTACACCGAGAACGACGGTGATATCCTCGCCGGTAGCCGGAGCAGAAATCACAACCTTTTTTGCCCCGCCGGAAGTGATATGCGCCTGGGCCTTTTCTCTTTTCGTGAACAGCCCTGTCGATTCAAGCACGATGTCGACGCCGTATTGCTGCCATGGGATATTCGCAGGATCTTTTTCGGCCAGTACTTGAATTGATTTTCCATTAACGATGAGGGCATTTTCCGTTGCTTCAACCGTTTGGCCGTATCTGCCGAACACCGAATCGTATTTCAGCAGATAGGCCAGTGTCTGCGCGTCGGTTAAATCGTTGATTGCGACAACTTCCAAATCATCCGGGTATTTTTCAAGGATTAGCTTGAAGGTGTGCCTGCCGATTCTTCCAAAACCATTTATTCCTATTTTTGTTTTCATCCTGATCTCCTCCTTGTATTATGGCTTCATTTTGATTATAATCGTAATTGAGATATAAATAAAATGCATATATTTAATTAGTGCCATAACTATTGATTATGCCTATGATGAAAGGTATGGTTTGACATGAATCTGGAGCTGTATAAAACCTTCTATCACATCGCAAAATGTGAAAGCATTACAAAGGCCGCCGAGCAAATGTATATCACGCAGCCGGCCGTCAGCCGCGCCATCCGGCAATTGGAAGAAGAGCTGGGATGCACGCTGTTTATCAGGACACCGAAGGGGGTCAAACTGACCCTTGAGGGAAGCATTCTGTATCAGTATGTGGATCAAATCTTTCATTTCCTGTCGACAGCGGAGAAAAAGATCAATGATGTGAAAAACCTGAACAGCGGGGAAGTCCGGCTTGGGGTCAGCGACACGCTGTGCAGGTACTATCTGGTCAAATACCTTAAGTTGTTTAACACCCTGCATCCCAAAATCAAGATCCATGTGGTCTGCCCGACAACTCCCGGAATCATCAGTCTTCTGAAAGCGGGAAAAATCGATTTTGGAATCATTAACCTTCCCTATAACGATGACAGTCTTCATTTTACAACCATCATGGAAGTGCAGGATTGCTTTGTAGCAGGAGTAAAATACAGGCATATGTCGGTAAAAATGCAGCCACTGAGTGAAATCATCCGTTACCCCCTGCTGATACTGGAGAAAAACAGCAATTCCAGAGCCTTTGCCGATCAGTACTTTTTGCAGAACGGCCTGGAGGCAGCTCCGGATTTCGAGCTGGGTAACATGGACCTTTTAGTGACCTTTGCGAAGTATGATATGGGGATAGCTTGGATAACAAGAAACTTTTTTGAAGATGAAATCGCCAGCGGAAGGCTGTACGAGATCAGGCCCATAGAGAGGATTCCGCCACGTTATGTCGGTGTCGCCCGGTTGAAGGATGTTCCTCTTTCACGGGCTTCCCTTGAGCTGATCAGCCTGCTGAGCGATAATGAGCCTGCAGAGTTTTAGCGTTCCTTAATACTGCTTATGAAACAAGGGAAAGCTTAATACCATACCGAATTCTGTTATAAGATGGAGTAGGTTTACAACGGGAAATTGTTTACAGGCAATCCGGCAAACCGAAACCTTGCCGTTGTCTATGGGCTTACTTACCCGGGGCATTCTGCATTGTTCGGGCATGTAATCTTTTCCATCGCTTGCTTATTCAATAAAGGTAACTAGTGCATCCATTGGTAAATTAAATTCATTAAGACGCTTGTCGAGGTTAACCGGATTTGTTGCCAATAAGGTTTATTGAGTGTAGAACAAAGAAACGGCCCCTGTTCTATTAGATATTGACATATTGGTCTATAAGTTGTAGACTTATATTGTAAGGTCTATAAGATATAGACTTATATTATACGGTCTATAAGATATAGAGCGAGGAGGCTTGTTATGAATAAATATAAACTTACTTCATCTCAAATTACAAAGGACGAATATTATTCAAATTTAAGTATAAATTTCGTTGAAGGCACTTTTGGGGGTTCTTTACCGAATTTTTTGACAGCATTTATCGGCGGAAGGAAATTAAGCAAAAATCAAGTTGAGAAGTTGAAAAAGCTAATTGATGAGCACAAGGAGGTGCAATAATGAGTAAATTGTTTCTTACTGTTTTGGGAATGAGTTTTACTTCGTGCTATATAATCCTTTTTGTGATTCTCGTAAGACTATTGCTCAAAAAAGCTCCAAAAGTCATCTCCTATATCTTATGGGGAGTGGTGGCATTTCGCCTTATAATTCCATTCTCTTTTGAAAGTATGTTTAGCCTTGTACCGCAGAGTGCAAATACTATTCCGATCCAACGTGAAACAGTGTATCAGTACAGTTTGCCCGTTAATATCGGGACAGAAGCAGCTGATTCATTTGCAAACGAGGTACTTCCTGAATTGAATACTGAAGCTAGTGTATATCCATTTCAGAATTATATTAAAGCGGGTACATATATATGGGTTCTAGGAATAATAGTATTGCTTATATACAGTTTGGGATCTGTTTTACTCATAAAAAGAAATCTTAAAAGTGCCAAATTAATAGAACAGAATATTTACGAAGCTGAGAATTTGAAAACACCGTTTGTGCTAGGTATGTTAAGACCTAAAATATATTTGCCTGTTGGACTTAACGTTGAAGAAAGAAGTTATATTTTATTACATGAACAGACTCATATACAAAGAAAAGATCATATTGTTAAGATATTAGCTTTCCTAATATTGTCCATCCACTGGTTTAATCCTCTTGTGTGGATTTCGTTCATGTTGATGAGCACCGATATGGAACTTTCCTGTGATGAAAGGGTTTTAAAAGAAATGGGCGAAGATATTAAAAAGCCTTATGCTAATTCTTTGTTGTCTCTTGCTGTTGGAAAACATATAGTAAGTAGTATTCCACTTGCTTTTGGAGAGGGGAACGTAAAGGGGAGGATTAAAAATGTACTAAAATATAAAAAGCCAAGGTTTTGGATTATATTTGTGGGATTTATGGTGGTAATCACAGTAAGTATATGTTTGCTGTCAAATCCTAAATTATTATCACTTCCCGACACAAATGAAATACATAAAATTGAAATTGAGAATTATAGTGAAGGCTCAAGCCTTGGTGTTGCTACAATAACTGATAAGGGAGATATTGATAATATCCTTTCAAATTTATCGGGAGCTAAGAAAACGATGAAAATGTCTACAAATGATTATCCTGCTCAAAATAATTATCTGGTTGTAAGACTTATGCTTGAAAATGAACTTCGAACTTTATGCCTATATTCTGATGGCTATGGATACTATATCGAGGAACCATATATCGGTATATATAGAAGCAATAGAGAATTAAACGATGCAATACACAAGATATATACAGAAAAAATTGATATGCTTAATGCTATTGATAATTTGAACGGAGATGAACTTCTAGAGGCCAAAGTCACAGAACAGGAGACTGTTATACCTAATTTATCTAGCGAAGAAAAAACCGAATCAACTGCACAAAATAGGGAGGAGATAGTGGAATTTGAAGATTTCGATAAAATGGGAATCACAATCCGGCTGCCTGAAAATACAAATTGGATAGGGAATCCTGTTTGCAGTATAATTGACGGAAAGATTGCACAAGTAAGATACTATGATAAAATTGTTGAAACAGAAGTTACATTGCGTGTCGGTAAAGAAGATATTCAAACTTTGGCCGGAATAAACTGTTCATTTGACAATGAGCGGGAGATAATTTGGAATGATAATATTAAGGTGCAATTTGCAATTTCAGATAATAAAATGGAGGGAGTTCTTGCTAGTTGGAATTACAAAGAGTATAATTGCATTCTCTGGAGTAGTATTTCTGATGAAAAAGCAGATGTAACTTCAATTGCCAAAACAGCAATGTATATTTCAAACCATATGCAATAAAATCTTTAGGGCTGTACTACCCGGCAGATCCTTTAAAGCATCCTGGATGTACATTAAGGATGATATTTGCCGGTAAATTCATCTGCAATAATTTTAAACACTAAAACACTGTCTACCATCTTATCATCAAATGAAAAATCCTTTCCGGTTTGATGTTTCATCAATGCAGACAGGGCAGTTTTCTTTTCTTCAACGTCATCGATAAAGACGGCTTTACCGTTTCCGATAATGCTTTTAAACGAATATGAATATTGGCAGGCTATGTCTCCTGTAATGAGCCGGTGTTCACAATCCATTTCAAAGCATACATCGCTGTTTTCTTTCAGTGCTCTAACCTTTCTTCCGTCTTTTGCACTATGAAAAAATAACACCAGTTGATTGCTTTCATAAGTATAGCCAAAATTCATTGGTACAATATAAAGACCGGCATTATCCTGCATACCAATCCTGCAGACTTTACATTGGTCAATAATTTGAATTAATTCTTTTATTTCTGTAACTTCTCTGTCTTTTCTTCTCATTTACCGTACTCCTTTAAAAATATTGCTTTGCCCGAGAAAGCAGAAAGATAGCTATTGCCTTCTAAAAGTCATTATATTACTTTGATTTTAGTTGAAAAAACTTGCTTAATTTGCTTTCTCTATTAATGATAACACAATTACTTGACTCAAATGCAACGAATTTCTGGAAAATTGATTTGCTGGATTCAGATTGAAGTAAATCTTGTTTATCACGATAAGAATTTGATACAATAAGTATATATTTAGCGGTAATTTAATTAAATTGAAATAATTAACTGTATATGTTTTTTAGATATATAATAAGATATTTTGCGCTGTGTAAAGGTGAGTTATTTCTTCTAAAAAGGTGGGAGTTATGTGAAAAGGTTGGTAATCATTTCTGCCTTGTTTATATTAGCTGTTATATTGAGTACATCTGTTTTTGCCGGTGAAGCATATCAGATGCTTATGAGCGGTGGGCAATCTGCTTTAGTCATTGGAATAGTGGAAAGCGTAAATGAAGAATTCTCCTCAATAAAGGTGGAAAAAGTTTTGATGGGAAGCATATCAAGCGATGTATTTAAACTTACCGACACGGAATATTCGAAAGTTCCGCCTCTTAAACCCGGAGAGATTTGGGTATTATCTTTGAATGAGCATAATGGTAACTATGGAATTGCAGAGGGAGCATATCAGGCTGACAACACGGATTATAAGACGTTGAATTTGTTGTCAGCTAAGGAAGGAGATATTCCGGCAAAAATTATTCAAGAGTTTATAAACAGTGGTGTGTTTATTGAAGCTGATAAAAAAGCAAAAGAACAACAAAAATTTTTAGAAAATCCGTCAAGTTGAATGGCCTGAATGGGGGGCAAGACCTTTGTCTTTTTTAGCTCAAATTAATTTGGAGGAAGTTGCAAGTTATGATACTGAAAAGGTGTTGCCGAGTACAGGTATATTATATTTCTTTTATGATTCCCAACAAGAAACATGGGGGTTTGACCCAAAGGACAAAGGCAGTTGGAGGGTTATATATTTCGATGGAGACAAAAGCGAACTAAAGAGGGTCAGTTTGCCTGAAAATATGCCTAAAGAAGGTATTTTTACTGCCTGTCGTTTAGAATTAAAGAGTGAATTGTCTTTGCCGGCATGTGAATCAAAATACATAGACGAAATTATGCTCAGTGATAAAGAGTCCGATGCATATTTTGATTTTTGCGATGAATTGCAACAAGACTCCGTTATTAACAAGTTGCTTGGTCACCCTGATCAAATTCAAGGAGATATGCAACTTGAGGTACAATTGGTTTCTAATGGTTTATATTGTGGAAATTCCTCAGGATATTTAGACCCACGGGCAAAGGAGCTTAAAAAAGGAGTGAGAGAATGGCGGTTGCTTTTGCAAATTGATTCGGATCCGAATTGCAATATGATGTGGGGAGATGTTGGAAGATTGTATTTTTGGATAAAGAATGACGATCTTTTGAATAGAAGGTTTGAAAATGTATGGATGATTTTAGAATGTTCATAAATACTACAGATTAAAATGGAAATGCATAGGTGAGGCGAGCCAAGAGCTTTTCTTACAATGAGGGGAACATGCTTCTTAGTATTATAAAAAACTTGGTTGGGAATTTGTTGAAAGTCTTATAGACGAGTTTGGACTTGAAAGAAGCGTGTTTTTAAAAAGCTTATAGGAAAAGATTCTAAAGAAAAATGCCTGAATGATTCATTGCTCCGGCCGAACAATGCAGACGTAATACATATTTTCGGTTATGAAAGTAGTGATAATACTTGGAATTTACAGAAATGAAAATTTATGATATCAAGCAAGTTGCGCATTTACATAATGAGCTTGATTATTATATTCAAAGAGAGACGAAAGACGAGTACTGGGATTTTGGAGAATTGACAATCGATAACGCAGGTAAATATCTTGAAGAATTTATTGATAGTGAAGAACGAAAAGTAATTGTAGCTGAAGATATCGGTAGAATTATTGGCTTTATTGCAGGAGAGATAGTCAAGTGTCATTTGCCTATTTCAAGCATTCGTAAAGTCGGCTATATATCTGGAGCTTATGTTCTCCCCGAATATAGGCAAAAAGGTGTAGTGAAGAAACTCGAAAGTGAAATTGTGAAGTTCTTTAAAGCTAAAGGTCTAAAATATGCTGAATTGAACTTTCTATCGCAAAACAATATTGCAAGAAAGAGTTGGGAAGCTCTGGGTTATAAGGTGTTTAGGGAACAGGCACGCAAGCAAATATAGAACAAAAGCGTAATAATAGTTTGAGAAAAACGATTATTGATTTGTCTACCATAAGGAGGCTAGTATGCTTGCACATAAAGGCACGAAGGAGATCGATACAAAAAGATTGAAGCTAAGAAAGTATACTCTTTTGGATGCGGCGTCTATGTATAAAAACTATGCTGCGGATGAAAGGGTTGCGAGATTTCTTTCCTGGAAACCGTATAAAAGCATTGAAGAAGTTGAAGCCTTTTTGTCAGATATGATTGGCAAATATGAGTGTAAAGATGTATATCATTGGGCGATAGAAATGAATAGAGAAGTAATAGGAAGCATATCTACAATATCAATAGACGAAAAAAATTGTAACTGTGAGTTGGGGTATTGTATTGGATATGACTATTGGAATAAAGGAATTGCTACCGAAGCTATGTTGGCCGTTATGAATTTTCTTTTTAATGAGGTAGGCATGCACAGAATTACTGCAAAGCATGATGTTGAAAATCCTGCTTCGGGAAGAGTAATGCAAAAATGCAATATGACCTATGAAGGAAAGTTACGAGGACATTATTTGCGGCATGACGGTACATATTCGGATGCATTGGTTTACGGTATAATTAAAAACGAATTTAGACACATCTTCTAAGAGCAACCTGATGCATGGCTATTCGTTGTCTTATCAAAATCTCTTATCAGAATAAAATTCTATAGATATCAAATTATTAATAATAAATTTTATTTCTTCTTACGGCACGTTATGGTAGAATAGTAATATAGTGAAAGCTATAAAATGGAAAAGAATATAGTTTATATAAATGTGTAAAGTGCCGGGGAATTGATTGTTATGTTCGGACAGTAGAAGGATATGGAGTGGAAGGAGTAATTTTTATTGGTCTTCAAGCGTCAGGGAAAAGTAGTTTTTATAAGATGATAAAAAAATACATTGAAAAGCTTAAAGAAGCTAAATTTGATGTAGTAGGCTATTATTTTAAATCTGGTGTAAAGGATTCTATAAAACGAAATGAATTAAGAAACGGCAACGAGAAAATACCGTTATTGGGAATATTAAATACCTATAATAAGCTCCAATTACCCTCTTTTGAAGAAGGATTTGATAAACTTTATTATGTAAGGCTTGATAATAATGCTTTTGTTGTAGAGGAGTGGAATAATGAGATTTAGCGAACTGGATGAAAAAATGAGAGTATATGAAACTGCAAGAGATTATTGTGTTTTACCGGGCATGCATATTGTGGCTAGAATAGACGGAAGAAATTTTACGAAACTTACCAAAGAAGTTCATAAATTTGAAGCTCCTTTTGATATTAAGTTTACAGATTATATGATAGAAACAGCAAAACATTTGATGAAATGTGGATTTAGAATTATATATGGCTATACACAGAGCGATGAAATTTCACTGTTATTTCATCCTGAAGAAAATACATTTGGAAGAAAGGTAAGAAAAATAAATTCAATACTTGCCGGAGAAGCAAGTGCAAAATTTACGAGTTTACTGGGAGACATTGGATGCTTTGACTGCAGGGTATCTGAGCTGCCTAATATAGAAGTTGTAATTGATTACTTCCGATGGAGGCAGGCCGATGCACATAGGAATTCTTTAAATGCTCATTGTTATTGGGCTTTAAGAAGAAAAGGTTTTTCAGCTATTGATGCTACAAATTATTTGTCTAATAAAACAGTATCTGATAAAAATGAATTTCTATCTAATGAGGGTATTAATTACAATGATTTACCTTTATGGCAAAGAAGAGGAGTGGGACTGTATTGGAAGGATTTTGTCATAAAAGGATATAATCCTATTGAGAAAAAGAAGTTGAAGCTACTAGAAGAGATATAAAAGTAGATTTTAACTTACCTTTAGGGGATGAGTACAGTTTTCTGATATCTGCAATAATTGATGGACAGAAGTATGCTTAAAGCTCTAGCTATATAGTTTTAAAGGAGTTGCTAATGTGTTACCGTTTTTTAATAAACTATTTTCAAATAAACGAGAAATAAAGAACGCTAACAATACTCAAAAAGATGTTCCTTTAGAGATTCAAATTGACAAACTAAAAGAGATTGGATTTTCCTTAAATGACGGACTGGGCATAGATTTTCTCTTAAGTGAGTTTGATAGGTCCGATTTCGAATCTGATCCTTACGGATGTATTTTACATGTATATGGAGCTGAACGCGAGGAACCTGATGGAACTTGGAAACAGAATTGCAATGATATATTTCTGTTAGATACCGAATGTATTGAGGATAATGGCGCATATGTTGATATATTAGAGAAATTTAGAGGACTTTCCAAAGGTGTATTTAATATAGACAATATCAAAGACTTTGTTGATTTTGATTCGGGCAAAGCGTGGGTTTCATTTGATTTTCAAGGAATTGAATATAAATGGGACATAAAAGTTGATGATGATTGGTTTGATATCGGGCTGGTTGATAAAATAAATGACCTGATAATTAAGTCCGGTAGCCAAAAAAGATTTTATACTTGTTCACAAGGCCAAAATTTACTTGTGTTTTTTCTTGATAATGTTGAAGTAAAAAAACTCAACGATTTAACATCCTGTAATTTTAAGTAAAATTTTATTTTTACGATAGATAGATTTGTAGTAAGAGGTAGGAAAGTTTAGGGGTACATTAATAGAATATTTTTTCACTAAACTTTGATGATGATAGGAAATTATAAGGGGAGGTAAACATTATGAAAATAAAAAATATTGTGTTGGCAATAGTTTTGCTTATCGTTTTAACGTTGTTAGGAACAGCTGTGATGAAAATACTTGATTTACTATTTGATCTGGAGTATGAAAGCATATCGAGGGCTGGATTCAAAGTAGGATTTGCTGCATGGCTTTTGCTAATCGTAGGGAATGTTATCTATAAGTTGAGAAAAGAGAGTAAGACACGAAAAGAAATGTTTGAATGAAATGGACATTTAAAATTAGAAGTTGGAACAAAGCTTATAACTATAAATACATATAGAAATCAACCGCCATATCAAGGTGATTTGGTAATTGGTCCCAATTATTTAGGTAATTGGTATAGAGTGGTTTTTTTGGTATGATTATAAAAAAGTATGAAAGAGATTGAGGTCATTAATGAGTAATAAGGAAAGGCTTGCCATTGCCATTAGAATGATTTTAATTATTTTATGTATAGCAATATCAACGTTCATCCTATACTTATTGTATAATAAAATGCAAGTTATTATTTTCAACCAAGCTGATTCCATGCTGTTCATTGGTACCCAGAATTCCGGTATGATTTTCTTTATAATTGCAACTATTTTCACTTTTCTAATCATTTATAGAATTTATTATGGTAGGTATATACTTATGTTAATCGGCGTAAATAAAGAAGTAAAATTTTTATCAGTATTAATACTTTTTACAGTTATGTCCATATGTTTACTAACCTATGAATTCTTCAGTTACAGTATAGTAACCAGGGAAAGTATCATCAGTAGGGATAATGTATTTCGTAAACAAGTTAATTATAAATTGGAGGATATCAACAATATTTCTGTATCGGCATTTATTGAGAGGATAAGAAGAAAAAATAGGATAGTTCTATATTATACAATCTACACAAATGACGGTAAGACAATTGAGTTAAATGAGAGTAAAGAATTCTGGGAAAAGATTGTTGATTTAGATAAATATTTAGAATCAAAGGGATTGAAAATAAAGAGACAAAAAATAGACTTAAATACAATGATTATGTTGGGTCGCGAGTATGGTTTTAGAAAAGAAAACGGGATTGATGATGTAATAGATCAAATTTTTATTGTAGAAAAAAGCTCAGATGAGTTTTTTTATTAAAAAATTGGTACATCGTCTGACTGGTTGCTAATATTATGTTGAAAAATATTGGTGAGGTACATATGAAAATATATATTACTAGACATGGTGAAACACAATGGAATAATGAGGGATTAATGCAAGGATGGAAGAATTCCAACTTAACAGATAAGGGTATAGAAAATGCCAAAAGACTAGGAGAAAGGCTAAAGGATATAAAATTTGATGTTATATATTCCAGTCCTTTAGGTAGGGCAATTGATACTGCAAAGTACATAAATGAAAAAATCAACGCGAAAGTTGTCTTGGTGGAATCTTTGAAGGAAATGGGATTTGGTATTTGGGAAGGTATGGAACTTAACAAAATTAAAGAGTTATACTTTGAACAGTATACTAACTTTTGGGAGAGACCTCATCTATATAAACCGCAAGAAGATGGTGAAAGTTTTCAAGAGTTATTGGTCAGGGTAAGAAATGCTTGGGATGAGATAATAAAAGCCGGCGGAGATAATATCTTAATCGTGACGCATGCAGTTGTATTAAAAGCTATATACATGATAATAAAAAATTACCAATTAAGGACTTTTGGAATCCGCCATTTATGAAAGATACTTGCTTAACTATAGTTGAGGCAACAGACAACAAGGTAGAGATTATATTGGAAGCAGATACATCACATTTGAAATAATTCAATAGATTTTGGGGTGTCGCTACCTTATAAATCATTCGATTTGAATTTTTAGATTATAGACCTCCTTAGAAATCTAAAGTTTTGCTCTCAATATTAATGAATGGTGCGCATAAAATCTGACTGAAATGAATATTGTTATTTTAGCAAAGTTCATTAAATTATAGGTGCGCATGTCATGTCTGAAAAAATGTACAAGAATTAATTGTTGACTCACCATTGGGTAAAAATAAACTGGATTCCACTGGAGCACCAATCTCATGTGTAAAATTAGATCCGGAGGATGCTTATGCACAAATACCAAAATTACTTAAAAAGTACATAAACAACCATGGTGGTATACAGTTCTGTCCTTGTTGTGTTTTCCTTTAAGCCATGCTCTTTCTTCCGCTTCTTTATCCAACATTGCTTTCATGACCTGTATCCCAACGACTATTGATAATGCAAGAAGACCTTTTTTTGCCAACGTATGGGCTTTATTAATTTTAATCTGATCCTTTGATAATTCATTTTTATTTCCATTTTTCGTATTAACATGATATAATTCCATTGAGATGGCTGCTTTATATGATTGTTTTTTCCAAACAATAGCTTACCGAAACCATTGTCTGGACTGCCACTCTCAAATTCCACGAAGTTTGCGACATGGGCCAACTTTTATAACCGGTTTTTTTATGATTGTACCGTTTAAAATTAGGAATACTATGTGCGGGCCGGTTTTACGCTTACAGACATGCACAATAACGAATTTAAATTAAGGGGGCAAAAAATGAATTTGCTTTTTCATACGGTGTTTAGCGTTTCAACCTCTCCGGTAATTTCCAAAAAGACAGTTAGAACTGATAACACTTTAAAATACCTGGGATTAGGTTTTATAAGTAACATAGTTATTCATGGGGTTATGGATTTGGTTCCCCATGACTATCCTATTACTACGATGATTGATGTGTTTGTTTCATTTGCTTTATTTTTCTTAGTAATAATATTTGTAAAAAGAGAATTTCGAATTCCGGTTTTTTTCTGTTTTTTAGGAGGGGCATTGCCTGACCTTGTAGACAAGGGACTTTTTCGAGTGCTTAGAATGAATAATATTAAGCTGTTTCCATGGCATTGGTCTAATGTTATTAACTTTTTCTACAAGTGGTATAAACATCCCTGGCTTTTTACAATAGGCAATGTTTTGACGATTGCCGTTTCTTTATTCTTGTTGTGGGTTAATAGAAAATTTATATTTAAATCTATGGCAAAGTATATAAGTTCATAAGAGTGGACAGGTTGTATAGATTAATAATGGCTTGGTATTTGTGCTTTTTTAATTTTCAAGGATAATATATATGGTACAAAAGGCATAGAGAAAAACATGATATTGCAAAATTATCTTTAAATTATAAAATATATATTAACGTAATATTGGTATAGGGAGGGACGAATCAATGTTAAAATTAAACGGCTATGAAGTGGTGTGTCCGATTTGCAAAGGTAAAAAATTTAGCAAAAGAAATACTTTGCTTAATACTAGAGGTATGACCTTTCTGAAACTTGATTGGTTAAATGAAAGTGCAATAAACTATATATGTAATAAATGTGGCTATATTCTTTGGTTTATTGATGACGGAAGAGATTATGTTGAAGAGCATTATGTTGAAAAGAAAAATGATATACATGATTTGCACATAGATTATGAAACTTCAAAAGCAAATGAGGATGAATGCCCAATTTGTTTTAGCAAACGCAATGTAAATGATAAAGAATGTACGAATTGCGGTTATAAATTTTAATGTTAGATTGATATAAAAAGATTCTTAAACTCTACTAGATGATTAAATAAAAAGAGGTAGACAAGGGATTAATGAGACAACAGAATCCAAGGATTGACTTCGAGGTAGTTTTATGAGAATATCCATAGACTATGCTGAATTTGCAGATATAGAGTATCTACTGAAAAATGACAAATATATAAGTGAAGAAATGCTTGAAAAAAAGATTAAAGATAAAGAGATAATTGCAATTCGTGTTGATGAAGTATAGTAGGATGGCTGAGATACAATTATTTTTGGGACAACACACCATTTATGAACATGTTGTATTTTGATGAAAACCACAGACAAAAAGGCTTGGGCTCAAAAGCTGTTTCGTTTTGGGAAAAGGCTATGAAGGAAAAGGGATATACAAGGGTTATGACATCATCATTGTCAAATGAACAGGCACAGTTTTTTTATAGAAAACTGGGTTATAAGGATGCCGGATGTTTATTGCTTGAAAATGAAGCTCTTGAAATACTGTTTATTAAAAATATTTAATGATGACAATAATAGGATAACAATAATTCTTAGGCGGCACAGGCCAAGACTCAAGAATACTGATCCATACATGATTTGCGAGAGTATGGACTAGATAATCGGTAACCGATAATAAACCCTTTGCATATTAATATTATGTAACTAAGACGCAGAAAAGCACCAAGCATGTCTTAACTGCATAATATGAACTTTCTATGTAAAGGGGATAGACTAATGGAAGGAGTAATATTAGTCACCGGAGCAGCAGGCTTTATCGGTTTTCATTTAGTACAGCGTTTGCTGAAAGATGGTTGTGATGTCGTAGGTATAGATAATTTAAACGAATATTATGATATTCAATTGAAAAAAGACCGTCTAAAATTGTTAAATGAAAATAACAACTTTGCATTCCACAAAGTTGACATAAAAGAGAAAAAGGCAGTGGACCATATCTTTGAAACCTATAGGCCAACCTATGTTATCAATCTTGCGGCACAAGCAGGGGTGCGTTATTCTATTGAGAATCCCTATGCATATGTAGATTCAAATCTAGTCGGATTTGTAAATATTCTGGAGGCTTGCCGAAGGTATCCCGTGAAGCATCTTATCTATGCTTCGTCAAGTTCGGTATATGGCGGAAACAAGGTTTCGCCCTTTTCTACCGGCCATAATGTAGACCATCCTGTATCTCTCTATGCAGCTACCAAAAAAGCCAATGAATTGTTGGCTCATACCTACAGTCATCTTTTTGGCATACCTACAACGGGATTAAGATTTTTTACCGTCTACGGCCCTTGGGGAAGACCGGATATGGCGTATTTCTCATTTACAAAAGATATTTTAAGCGGTAAGCCAATTAAAGTATTCAACCATGGCAAGATGGAAAGAGACTTTACTTACATTGACGATATTGTAGACGGGATAGTCAAGTTGATTGATAAAATTCCGATGCCAAATAAAAACTGGGATGAAACTAAAGACGGCATAAGTACCAGTTTTGCACCATACAAAATCTATAATATTGGAAACAACAATCCTGTTCCTTTGATGAATTTCATCAATGCTTTAGAGTCGGTTCTCGGCAAAGTTGCGAAGAAAGTGTATTTGGATATGCAGCCTGGCGATGTGCTTAAAACCTATGCCGATATTTCCGATCTTGAAAGGGATATAAATTTCAAACCGTCCACAAGTATTGAAGAAGGACTTCGGAAGTTTGTAGATTGGTATAAGGAATATTACAAAGCTGAAGTTTAATATAATTTTACTATGTTGCACGTGCAATATGACAAGAACAGATTAATGCTAAAAAAAGTTGCCGTAAATCCAAACTTTAATAAGAAATTTTAAGAGACAAACAGCGCAAAATAAGTTAAAATTGATATTAGTAAAAAATTTTAATTTTTTAAAATACGTTTACAAGGGATAATAAAATCTGGGTAAAAAAATACGCATAGGATACTTATGCAGATAAAAAGGGGTTAATATGATAAGAAAAATTATAGTGTTTTTTTCAATTTTACTTGCTTTAATTATGCCGGCAAATGTCAGGGTGGATGCATCGAGTATTGCCAATCTTGGTTTTGTTGAAACCGATGTTATTTTGCAGCCTGACGGCAAAGCTATTGTTTCTTACACCGTCCGTTATAATCTGGTGCCGGGAAAGACCATGTTGGCATTTACCATATCGGGGTTTGACAAGCTTAGCCCTGTATTTGATACGGAAAATGCATGGGTTATAACAGATGACAATACCTCTTATCCTATCGATATAGTTAATCTTGGCAATGGCGATTATGACATTATAAATTCAGGCAATAAGAGGTTGGGCGGAAAATATCTCACCTACAAATTCCGCTTTGCTGCAGACATGGCTGGGGCCGGATATTTGGCAAAGACCACTGCCGAAGACGGACGAAGACTAGTGGTGTTTGATTGGGCTCCTACCCAATGGGATGAGGCAATGGAGCATTATACCGTTACAATAAATTATCCTTTGATTTTTCCGAATGAATCCGGCACAAGGGAAGAAGTTGAAAGTTTTCTTCTTGAGCATGACTTTGCCACGGAGCAGTGGATGAATGAGAAGTACCTTATTGATTACAGAGTTCAGGTGCTGGATGGAACTCCAAGGGTACAGGTTTTGCTTCACAAGGAGAATTTGTGGCCTAAAGAAAAGTTTGAAATAAAGCAGTATATTACAGAGGATATTTTCGATATAAATACTAATGTATATACTCCAAAAGATGAGTTTGAAGAAGAACTGGATAACTGGTATGAAGAAGATTTGGACAGGTATCCGGAGCGTATGGACAATGGAGCTGAGGGCAGAATAGTTCTATTGGTAATTCTAATCGGCCTTTTTGCAGGAATTTACATGGTGATGGGGAAGAAGTACCGCTCTGTGGTCCAAGCACAGAATACTTTATCTCAGATTCAATGGGCAAGGTATGATTGGGAGCCTCCAAAGCTTGAAATAGCTTCGTTTAGAAAGGACGGGACTATTGCGACAGGGTTAAATGCCATTGAGATAGCATTAGTAATAGGAGTTCCTTACAACCAGATTCTTTCAATTATCCTCTCCAAACTTGTGGACCAAGGATTTCTTGAGGAAATTTCGTTAGAACCTTTAAGGGTGCGCCGCATTGAACATGAGGACCCGTCATCGGTCCTGAATGAATATGAATTAATGATGTATGAAGCTGCGAGGGATGGGGAGATTGACGAAAAGGAAATAGAGGGTATATTGCAAAAATTGGTGGATAATGTGCAGCAAAAAACATGGGACTGCGATATGGAAGCTACCCGCAAGTACTATAGTGATATGATGTCCGAAATTTCAAAGAGCCAAAATATAGATCCGGAGCAGGAAGAAGATAATCTATATACTGAGGATGACTATATTCAAACCTGGCCTTACTGGTATTATTACCACAGCGGTATAGCATATAACAGACACAGGAATTACTATAATAGATATGAACGGTCGGTACCGGTCAATCCGGACAATTTGTCGTTTGACTCAGTTTTGGACTCAAACACAGGTGCTTTTGCGTGTCATTCGGCATGCCACTCGGCATGTCATGATGCCTGCCATTCGGCATGCCACTCGGCATGTCATTCTGCGTGCCACTCAGCCTGCCATTCAGCATGTCACTCGGCTTGTGTAAGCGGGGGTGCAAGATGACGAAAAACGAGAAAAAATTGTCCTGGGTTGATGAGTTTCTAGCCCGAATAAAGCCGTATGTATATATCCGGCTTAAAGATAATGTGTTGATTCGTATGCCCAATGAGGCATTTAAGCTAAATACCACCGGAGCACGGATTATTGACCACATTTTAAAGGGTGGTTCGGTGTATGATTTTGTTAAGGTTCGTCCGATGCAAAAGAAACCGAAATGCAGTTGGAGCGTTTCTTTGTAGATTTTTTGCGGGTATGGAATAATGAAGTCTGTGAAAATTACAGGACAGCTGCTGTGCACAGGGTTGAATTCAGCAAAGGATATATCGAGCTTCCCGTTTTGTCGGAGGTTGCCCTCACATATGCCTGCAATATAAAATGCCGTTTTTGTTATGCCGGCTGTACCGGGGTAAAAAAGAGCAGGGAGCTTGACAAGGAAGGGTTTCAAAAGGTTCTTGACATTATCCGGTATGAGGCGGAGGTGCCCAGTGTGTCCTTTACGGGAGGGGAGCCGCTTCTTAATAAAAACCTTCCGGAACTTATTAAATATGCCTCAAAAGTTAACGGAATGAGGGTTAATCTTATAACAAACGGTACGCTGATAACTCCTAAAAAAGCCAAGGAACTTGCAAAGGCCGGTCTTTCGTCGGCACAGGTCAGCATTGAGTCTCCGAATGCATCGGAACATGATTCCATTACGGGGATACCGGGTTCCCATGAGGCTTCGGTATCGGGATTTAAAGCCTTAAAGATGCGGGGATTTTGGTTCATCCTCATTTTACCATTTGCAAGCAAAACCAGAAATCGGCCGTGGAATATCCGGAGTTTTGTAAAGAAATCGGCTCGGACAGGTTTTCGGCTAATTTGGTTATACCTGCAGGCAGAGGCGATGACGATGAATTAACGGTTCGTTATAGTGATATCGGCGAAATGGTAGAGGAGATACGAAAAAAAGCTTCAATGGCCGGTGTTAAATTTATGTGGTATTCTCCCACCCCTTTATGCTTGTTTAATCCTATTCCTGCGGGTCTTGGCAATAAAGGATGCAGTGCCTGTGAAGGATTGCTTTCTGTTGATCCTGAAGGCAATATACTGCCATGTTCAAGCTGGGCAGAACCCATGGGAAATTTGCTGAAAGAAGGCTTTGAGGATGTATGGTCTAAAAAACGGTCTAAATGGATAAGAGACAAGCAAGAAGCACCTGAAGAATGCAAGGGTTGCAAGCACTTTGATGTATGCCAGGGAGCCTGTCCATTATATTTCAATATACATGGATATGAAGAGCTCCATAGTGTTTGGAAATCTTACGGCCTATGTAAAGAAAGGAGTACAGTATGAGTAACTGGATTCATATACCGGGTTTTCCGTCTCCTGAAAAACAGGATAATTTAAGGTTTTATGTATTAAAGAATTTGCCTTATTCCACCAGGATAGTTATATATTTACTGCTAATAGCCTTTGGCTTTTTCATTCAATTTATTACAATGAATGCCTGGTTAGGAGCTGTTTTTTTAATTTGTGCGACGATTTTGAGCCTGGTTCGGGGGATTGACAGTCATAAGAAGCTTACGGGCTTTAAAAACGATAAAAATTGGACGACGGTTGATATGGAGCGCATCAATGAAATTAGAAAACTTGATGATTCAATATCAAAGTGGGATAAAGATGCTTTTGATATAACCAATGGATTGGGAATCTTTGCATTTATGTTTTGCATTCTCAGTTTGCTTATAATCTCAAAAAATATGATGTCTAATCCGGGATATTATAAGGTGGGAAAGATTTTGATGACCGATACGATTGTTCTTTTGGTGCCCATATGGTTTAACGGAACACGAGAGGTTTTCAAACAAAAGAAACTAAGGATAAAAGCTGATATTATTCAAAGGATGGAAGAGTACTTCGGGGCTATTAAGAAAGAAGGAGAACATTTTAAGCCTGCTTTGCTGCTTGCTCGGAACAGTAGAGGAAAATGCATACCAAAAGATGCGCGTTTTAATATTTCTTTTGACGGTATGCCGGCAGATTTCTATGGTGTTCAGGCGCAGATAAATATAAATGTTGTGGAGGGAGCAAATTATCCTTATTTTTATTGTGTTATACCTGCAAAAACAGGATTTGGACTTCGTGAGTTTGTAAATAAAATTCCCCAAAGTAAAAATGTTATTTTGGAGCGTGTTATTGTAGAATTTCAGCAAGACGAAGAAGCTGAGGTAATCGTTATTCGCCAGCATACGACAAAGACATCGGGATATCATACAAAGATAAACAATTGCAAAAATATACTTAATATTGCTCTCAACGGTGCAAGGATTATACTTGAAGCGAAAGGAAATTGATTGTAAGGAGTGACTTAAAATAATGAGCGAGACATCCCATATTCGTCTATATAATCCTTCATTGGAAACGGAACGGCTTATCCTAAGAAAGCTTAGGATTTCCGATGACAGGGATATATTTGAATATGCAAAGGTGCCTGAAGTGTCCAGATACGTGACGTGGGAGCCGCATAAGTCTATTGAAGATGCCAGAGCATTTATTAATTGGAACCTTGAACGTTATAACAAGGGAGAGATTGGCGAGTGGGCTATTGAGCTTAAGGAAACCGGAAGAGTAATCGGAAGTATTGGTTTTGTAGAACTTGACAAGGTAAATTTTTGCGGAACGGTCGGATATGCCTTGTCAAAGGAATATTGGGGGAAGGGGATTATGACCGAAGCAGTGAAACGTATAATCCGTTTTGCCTTTGAAGAAATGGGGCTAAACAGGTTGAAGCGGTTCATATTCCTGAAAATGAAGCCTCGGGAAGGGTAATGCAAAAAGCGGGAATGTTGTATGAAGGTTTATTACGTCAAAGAATGTTTGCAAAGGGTAGATTTTGGGACTTGAAGCAGTATGCCATTTTGAAAAATGATGTTCTTTAATCTCGACATAATTATTCTTGACATTGTATATTTAATTTGATAATATAACATCAAAAATGGGAAAATGCGTTGATGAGGAAAAAGCGCTGTGGGGACGTGTTTTAGAGAGCTGTTGGTTGCTGAAAAACAGTACACGAGGCAGATTGCGAGCTCGCCTTTGAGCATTTAGCTGAAAGCCGTAAAAGTTTTTTGATCTGTCGGCGATTAGGTGTGAACGGGTTTCTCGCCGTTACAACGGGAAGGCATTGATTTAGTTTCTTGGAATGAAACGAAAGAGGTAAAAGCGATGGGGGCGATATCCCGAGCTTTTATAGAAACGCCGGATTCTATTTCGATGCCGCAGAGTGGGTATTTTTATACCAAGAAGAGTGGTACCACGGAGTGATGTAGCTTTCGTCTCTGACATGTATGTTATGAGGTGAAGGCTTTTTTAGTTTTAATACTGGGATTATAGGAGGAATGTTATGAAAATTGCGTTTTCAACACTTGGTTGTCCGGACTTTAGCTGGACGGACATATATTCCATGGCTAAGGATTTTGGTTTTGACGGTATCGAAATCCGTGGACTTGGAAATGAGATTTTTGCGGTAAAAGCGCAGCCCTTTACCGAATCGGAGCTTCCTCAGACTGCAAAAAAGCTTTCCGAGCTTCGCCTTGAAATTCCGTGCTTTTCTTCAGGGTGCTGTTTGAAGTTTGCTGAGAATGCGACAAAATCATGAGGAGATTTTACAGTATATTACACTTGCTTCCAAGCTTGGAACACCTTTTGTTCGTGTTCTTGGCGATCTTGAGCCGGAGCCTAAAGGAGATGTGGATGACAATGTTGTCATTGAGGCACTGAAAAAACTTGCACCTATAGCGGAAGAAAAGGGTGTAACTCTTCTTGTGGAAACCAACGGCGTCTATTCCGATACCAAACGCCTGTGTGCGCTTCTTGAAAATGTGGCAAGTGACGCAGTAGCAGCTTTGTGGGATGTGCACCATCCGTATAGATTTGCCGGTGAGACTCCCGGAAAGACGGTGCAGAATCTTGGAGCATACATTAAATATGTACATATTAAAGACTCTGTTGTTGAAAACGGAAAAACCAGTTACCGCATGTTGGGCGAGGGAGATTTGCCGATTGATGACATAATGATGGCGCTTCGTTCAATCAACTATGAAGGATATGTTTCTCTTGAATGGGTTAAGAGATGGGCTGCGGATCTTGATGATGCCGGAGTTGTTTTCCCGAATTTTGCAAACTATATGAACCGTTATACCAAAAAAAGCGAAGTAAAAGGACGCCTGTTTGATAATGCAAGGAAGACCGGAAAATATATTTGGGAGAAGGATAAAATGATTGATTTGACATTCTCTCAAGTATTGGACCGTGTTGTTGAAGAGTTTCCCGATCAGTATGCATTCAAATATACCACAACGGATTATACAAGAACTTATGCTCAGTTTAGGGATGATGTAGATACTTTTGCAAGGTCCTTATAGCGCTGGGAGTGAAGCCGGGTGACCATGTTGCCGTCTGGGCTACCAACGTTCCCCAATGGTTTATTACATTCTGGGCAACAACAAAGATTGGTGCGGTACTTGTTACTGTAAACACTGCTTACAAAATTTATGAGCTTGAATATTTGCTTCGCCAGTCGGATACCCACACACTGGTTATGACTGACGGTTTTAAGGATTCGGACTATATCGGCATTATCAAAGAGCTTTGTCCCGAGCTTGAAACAGCAGAGGCCGGTAAACCTCTGCATATAAAGAGACTTCCTTTCCTGCGCAATATTATTACAATAGACTCAAAGCAGAAGGGCTGCTTATCGTGGGATGAGGCAGTTGCTTTAGCGGAAAAGGTGCCCATTGAGGAAGTTTATCGTCGTGCGCTTGCAGTCAACAGGCATGATGTCTGCAATATGCAGTATACTTCAGGAACCACAGGTTTTCCGAAGGGTGTTATGCTTACCCACTACAATGTTATTAACAACGGAAAATGCATTGGAGACTGCATGGATCTGTCCACTGCCGACCGCATGCTGATTCAAGTGCCGATGTTCCACTGCTTCGGAATGGTGCTTTCAATGATAGCTTCGGTGACACACGGAGCTACAATGTGCCCGATACCGTATTTTTCACCGAAAGTGTCTTTGGACTGCATTAACCGCGAGAAGATTACTGTCTGCAACGGTGTTCCGACGATGTTTATTGCAATGATGGAACACGAAGACTTTAGTAAGACTGATTTCTCACATATGAGAACCGGTATTATGGCGGGAAGTCCGTGCCCTATAAAGGTTATGCAGGATGTAGTGGACAAAATGAATATGAAGGAGATAACCATCGTGTACGGCCAGACCGAGGCTTCACCGGGCTGTACCCAGAGCCGTGTGGATGATCCAATTGAAGTACGTGTGAATACTGTCGGACGTCCGCTTCCGGGTATTGAATGTAAGATTGTAGACCCGCAAACCGGTGAGGAATTGCCGGACAATACCGATGGAGAATTTGTTGCCCGCGGATATAATATTATGAGAGGTTATTACAAGATGCCTGAAGCAACGGCAGCGGCCATTGACAAGGATGGATGGCTCCATACCGGTGATATGGCAAGACGTGACGAAAACGGCAACTACAAAATAACCGGCCGTATCAAGGACATGATAATTCGCGGCGGTGAGAATATATATCCGAAGGAAATTGAAGACTTTATTTACACCCATCCGAAAGTAATGGATGTTCAGGTTATAGGAGTTCCCGACAAACAGTACGGTGAAGAGATTATGGCCTGTGTAATCCTTAAAGAGGGCGAGACAATGACTGCGGAAGAGCTTCAGGATTATGTTCGCTCTCATATGGCAAAGCACAAGACTCCGCGCTACGTTGAGTTTGTTACGGAATTCCCTATGAATGCGGCAGGAAAAATATTAAAGTACAAAATGCGTGAGCAAGCGATTGAAAAACTGTCCCTGCAAGAAGCAAATTCGATTGTTACAGCTTAATAAGTCAAATTAACTTTTTAATGTCTCGGTCAGGCTCCATTTGGGTTTTATGTATTGGAGTCTGACCGAGTGTTTTTTTGAAGAATTATTTCACCAGCTCCTGTTTTCCTGTTATGGAGCTTTTTTCATCTGCTTTAAATGTCGATTGCGCTTCTTCGTTTGTAAAGTATACGTTTCCTTCAACCTTGGTATCTATTAGTTGGAAATTTTTTGCCGAGACGTAGAGGTCGCCTTTAAAGGTTCCGTGTTGAATGCTGGCATTGGGACTATTGATGGTTAACTTGGGAATAGTTAAAGTATATCTTGCGGTGATGTTGCGGTTTTCATCCTGTTCATAAAGGCCTATTTTGCGCTGTATAATTTCCTGACCGTTTTCATCCTTCTTGCCGTTTGTGTATACACCGTCCAATACAAGCTCTTTGTCAAAAGTCAAATCCTTTGTCAAGGCTATAAGCCATGTACCGCTGTCGCTGATAGCTTTCTCGAAAGATGCTTCATCCCCTACAATAGAGGCTGTGCTGACCGAATCCGGTTCGGATGTCTGAGTGGGCTTGGGCTGTTGTGTTACTGGGCCCTGCTGCGGTGTACATCCTGCAAGAAGTAAAACAAAAAGCAGAGTTGTCGATAAGACTACTTTTACTTTCAATGCAATTTCCTCCTTTATTAGTAAATATAGTTTCTTATTTCTGATGTATTATACCCATAATAATGAAAAATATTTGAAAATTTTTGATATAATATTTATAGTATCAGCAAATAATAAATAGATTAATAAAAGGGGTGTTGCGGTATTAAGTCTTTTAATAAAAAAGTGGGTGTTTTAAAAGGAGTTATTGTGGAATAATTAAATAGTAGTCTTAGCAAATAATTAGGAGGGCGATAATATGGACGTAATTGTATATACTACACCTACATGTCCATGGTGTACAAGAGTAAAGGAATATCTGGATCAAAAGGGTGTTGAGTATAGGGAAATTAATGTGGCATCCGACAGAAATGCTGCGATGGAAATGATTCAAAAATCCGGTCAGCGTGGTGTACCTGTTGTGGATATTAACGGAAACATTGTTGTGGGATTTGATCAAGGAAGAATCGACAGTTTGATAGGAAACTGATAAAACGCCAATAAAAAAGGCTGAACTGTCCAAAGACAGACGGCCTTTTATCTTGATGCCGTTTCACTTTTGTGAAGTCCGGCCAAAAAAAGGGAGGGAGCTTAACGCTCGCAAAATTTGTTGTTTTCGCAAAGGATGTGTACATTTTTATCTGAGGGACTTAATGTACAACCTTGATCTTAAACAACAATGCTTATAAGTATGCTTCATGTTATAAAGTTCGTATTGAATTGATTTTTTCTGACCGAATTAATAAAAATTTAACATAAAAGTTTGCGATAAAATTAAATGTTGCTAAAAGGCTGGAAAGTCAGTGTAGACAATGTAGACGAGTAAAATTTCTTTTGTTAAAATGTAAGAAGGTAATTTTTTAGAGCTAATATATTTAAATTTATAGCTATTCTATATATTTATGATATTACAGATTGGAGGAAAATAAATGCAGTATCGTGAATTGGGTAAAACCGGTGTAAAAATATCCGCTCTCGGGTTTGGGGCAATGAGGCTTCCGGAGATTAATGCGAACGGAAAAACAGAGTTTGATGTAGAAAAGAGCATTGCAATGATTCACAGGGCATTTGAACTCGGGGTAAATTACATAGATACAGCTCCCGGATACTGCAACGGCGAAAGCGAAATTATTGTAGGCAAGGCTTTAAAGCTGGAGAGACAAGGTTTATTTATCTACCAAGAATCCAATTGAGAACGCGTCGGGAGCCGATTGGCGTAAAAGGCTGGAAAATTCGTTAAAAAAGCTGGATACAGACTATATTGATTTTTATCATATGTGGGGAATCAGTCTGGAAACCTATGAAAACAGCATAAACGTGAAGGGTGGACCTTTGGAAGCAGCGCAAAAGGCCAAAGAAGAGGGACTTATCCGGCATATATCCTTTTCATTTCACGACAAACCTGAAAACTTAATTAAACTTGTGGATACCGGCAGCTTTGAAACGGTGTTGTGTCAGTATAACCTTCTTGACAGAAAAAACGAAAAGGCGATAGAGCACGCAAAGAGCAAGGGTCTGGGAGTAATAATCATGGGCCCGGTAGGAGGAGGAAAACTCGGGGAACCTTCGGAAACAATTAAAAAACTGCTTCCGCAAAAGACGGTAAGCTGTGCGGAAATAGCCTTGAGGTTTGTACTTGCCAATCCCAATGTTGGCTGTGCACTGTCGGGTATGAGTACAATTGAAATGGTTGAGGAGAATGCGCGTATAGCATCAAACGATACTCCTCTTACAAAGGAAGAGCTCGAGATGATAAATGCATCAATGGAGGAAAACAAACGGATGGAAGATCTATATTGCACCGGCTGCAATTATTGCATGCCATGTCCTGCCGATGTTAATATTCCTCTTAACTTTCAGTTGATGAATTATCACAGGGTGTATAAAATTACCGATTATGCAAGAGGTCAATACAGCCAAATAGGCAAGGTTGAGTGGTACAAGGGTAAACCTGCCCACGAGTGTATTGAATGTGGTGTGTGTGAGACAAAATGTCCTCAGAAACTTGAGATAAGAAAGCAACTAAAAGAAACGGCAAGGGTCTTGGGTTAACCAAAACACATAAATACATAATAGGGGAAGAGTAAAACTGAAAATATTTGAGAAAGCGAAATATTTTATTGCCGGGATGGTTACAACAGCTATAATAGCTACTTCTATGACGGCTTATACTGCGTCAATGAGAAAAACGATAACTGTTGATTATAAGGATATTAAAATCAATGTTGACGGAAAAAGGATTGAGCCGAAGGACGGAAACGGCAAAAGTGTAGAACCGTTTATTTATGAAGGGACAACCTATCTTCCGGTGAGGGCAGTAAGTGAAGCACTCGGCAAGCAAGTTTTATGGGATGGAAAAACATACACTATAGATATTTTATCAACTCCGATCGAAGAAAAAGATGAAAAAAAGATAAAAATCTGGCTGTTTGGATTATGCCGAATTCTTCATTAATTGAGGATGATTTTATTGAGGTTGTTTCGCCTTTTCTTAAGGGAAATCCTGATGTAGGCTTGGATATTACAGTAGTGGATTGGACTGCTGCATCGAATAAAGTGGCTTTTGCGGCGGCGATTGGGGAAGCACCTGACATAGCCCAGGTTGACACTTCCTGGGTGGCAGAGTTATCCGGTGATGGTGCGTTCGTAGATCTTTCAAAAGAAATAAATAAAGATAAGTTTCTTCCCCCAAACATTGAGTTCAACCGTAATTGACGGAAGTGAAGAAATGACTGCAGTGCCATGGCTTGCAGATACGAGAGCGTTATTTTACAGAATAGATGCATGCCGGAAAGCAGGAGTGGATCCTGAAAAAGATTTTGCAACTTGGGATTCTTTTAAAAATGCATTAAAAAAGCTGAATAATATTGAAATAAACGGTAAGAAGTTAGCTGCATTGGGAATGCCGGGGAAAAATGATTGGAATGTTCATCACAATTATGCACCGTGGATTTATGGAGCAGGGGAAGACTTTTTAAATTCAGATTTTACAAAATCCACTTTAAGCAGTAATGAAACCTTCAGCGGAATTAAGTTTTATTCGGAACTGGCAGTTGAAGGGCTGATGGATAGACAATCACTGGCAATGAATACTGCGGATATTGAGGCAAAATTTATCAAAGGCGATTATGCAACTACAATTTCAGGTTCATGGTTTGCCACTGTATTGGAAATCAAAAAGGATAATGGAGTCAATTTCATAGAAAATGTTGGAGTTACAATGCTTCCGGAAGGACCAAAAGGGCGGTATGCGTATCTTGGGGGAAGCTCTCTTGTGGTTTTCAAAAGTTCGCAAAATCAAAATAAAGCAATTAAGCTTATAGAATACTTGACAACTGAAGAGGCACAAATAGAATATTGTAAAAAGACAGAACTTCTGCCTGTGGTTAAGTCAGCATACGATCACCCGTGGATAAAAGGAAACAGAATGAGAAAGGTATTTGCTGAGCAAATGAATTATGCAAAAGGTTATCCGGCAATGCCTGCGTGGCATACGGCAGAAACCTATATTGTTAAGGCATTGAGTAAAGTTTGGGATAATGTTACGGAAGGTGAAGTGAAATACAGTCCGGAAAGAACCATAAAAATACTGGAAAAAGCTGATAGGGATATAGATAAAACTTTACGATATTATTTATTTCAACGCGATTAGCGAAAACTCAACAGACTTAAGTTGCGGTATTTTCCGTATACTTTAGTTCATAGCCTGCGCCGCGAATGGTATCTATTGTCACCTTGGAATTGATATTATAAAGCTTCTTCCTTAAAAAGGATATGTAGACTTCAACGTGGTTGGCGTTTGCTTTGGAATCAAATCCCCACAGCTTTTCGATGATTGTTTCTTTAGGAGAAATCATGCCTTTTCTAAGGATTAAAAACTCAAGGAGCTCATATTCGCGGCGTGTCAGGTTTATCTCAGATGACTGTGTCGATAGCATAAAGTTGGAAGTGTTTAGCTCAATGTCGCCAAAAGATAATATGTTGTTCATGACAATACCGCCTTTGCGTCTGCCCAAAGCGCGAATTCTTGCCATTAGGACTTCCGGTGAAAAAGGTTTTGCCAGATAATCATCAGCACCGCTGTCGAGGCCAATTACAATGTCGGATGGTGTGTTTTTGTCGGATATTAGTATAACAGGAGTTGGCAGATTTCTTTTTCTGAGAGTTTTAAGCAAAGTGATGCCGTCCATCTTAGGAAGCTTTGTATCCAGCACAATGATGTCATAAATACCTGTAAGAGCAAAATCCAACCCGTCTTCTCCATTGTAAACACATGTAACTATATAATTACTTTTCTTAAATAATTGAGATATGTTTTCAGCAAGTCGGACATTATCTTCGATTATCAGAATTCTCATGTTAATGCCTCCTTCTTATTCTATTTTAACACGGATTGTCCTAAAAAGGACACTGCATAATTTAAGTTTATAGCTTGGAATTTAGAATAGATGCGAATAAAAAACAATTTAATTTGAAGGCTTTTTAAGGTTGATTTAAGCTTTGCAATATAAAATGTTAATAGGTAAACTATATTTTGCACGAAAAATTCGACTCAAATATGTTTAATTATATGAATTTATACCTACTTTAATATATTTATTTATGCGAATATATATTTATATAAAGTACTGCGAAGTTCTATTTCCGTCAAAATTATGTCGATAGTATATGTTCCGGCATTTTTTATTGAATATACAGGCTAAAACAGAGATTATTATTGTTTTATAAACATAATAATACAAAATTTTATAAAGGGGAGAAAAGGATGAAAAAAGTTGTATCAAGTACTGTCGTTATTGCCATGCTTTTGGCAATAGTGATACCTGCATACTATTTTGGGGCCTTTGCCGAGGAGACCCAGACCCTTTTTATTAATGAGGTCATGTCGTCAAATGAGTCGACAATTCGGGATGGGGACGTTACAGATCCTAAACATGGAAGTAAAGGCGGAGCATACTCGGACTGGATCGAAATTTACAACTCCGGTTCTACGGATGTGGATTTGACAGGCTACATACTGGAGGATTCATCTGCGGAATGGACCTTTCCTCAAGGGATTGTACCCGCAGGAGGATATTTGTTGGTTTGGGCATCTGACAAGAATATGGTAGCTCAAGACGGTCAATTGCATACAAACTTTAAATTGAGTGCGTCAGGTGAGACCGTAACGTTAAAAAAGCCCGATGGAACTGTTGTTGATTCAGTTGCAGTTATCGGCCTTGGGGATGACCAGAGTTATGGAAGAATAAGAGATGGGGCACCTGAGTTTGTTGTTTTTTCAAAAGCAACACCTGGAGCTGCAAACGTTTATGATGCACCCGGGACAACTACTCTCTTTATCAACGAGGTTATGGCTTCAAATGCATCTACAATAAGGGATGGAGACGTGGATGATCCTAAAGATGGAAGTAAGGGCGGAGCATACTCGGACTGGATCGAGATTTATAATTCCGGTTCTGTGGATGTGGATTTGACAGGATACATACTGGCGGATTCATCGGCAGAATGGACATTCCCTCAGGGGGTTGTACCTGCAGGAGGATACTTGCTGGTTTGGGCTTCTGACAAGAATAAGGTTGCAGCGGATGGGCAATTACATACTAATTTTAAAATAAGTTCGTCCGGAGAAGCATTGACCCTGAAGGATCCTGACGGTAATGTTATTGATATGTTGGTTACTATAAATCTTTTGGATGACGAATCCTACGGAAGAAAATCCGATGGTTCGTCTGAACTGGCGTTGTTAAGACCTACACCCGGAGCTGCAAACATTTATGATCCAAGACTTATACCTGTTTCGGAACCAGCTTTTTCCCATAAGGGGGATTTTATACCGATGCGTTTAATCTAAAGCTTACTACAAACGAGTCGGGAGTTAAGATTTATTATACCACGGATTGTTCGGATCCTGTCCCGGGGGAAGAGGGAACTTTTGAATACACTTCCGGAATAAATATAAAAAGCAGGGCAGGAGAACCCAATATACTTTCTATGATTCGGGATATATCCAATGACCAGTGGAACAAATGGAAAGCACCAAAAGGGGAAGTTTTCAAGTGCACTACCGTTAAGGCTGTTGCGGTAAGAAATGACGGGGCACGGAGCAAAATAGTTACCCACTCGTATTTCGTAGATCCGGAGATGAATACGAGATATACCCTGCCTGTAATTTCTCTTGTGACTGAATATGAGAATTTGTTTGATAATTCTATCGGACTTTATGTAAATGAAAACTACGAGCAAAGAGGTGCAGAGTGGGAAAGACCGGTCCATGTCGAGTTCTTTGAAACCAGCGGAAAGCTTGGATTTTCTTTAGATGCAGGATTTAGGATACATGGAGGATGGACAAGAAAGTATCCTCAGAAGTCTTTCCGTTTGTATGCTGACCACAATAATGATATTGGTGAAATCAAATATGAGATTTTCCCGGGACTTAGAGGAACGGAACCGGCAAGAAAATAAAAATCTTTGAGCGCTTGATTTTGAGGAATGCAGGAAACGACTGGACAGGTGCTCTTTTCAGAGATGAAATGATGCAAAGTCTTGTTTCCCATCTAAAACTAGATACGCAGGCTTATAGACCGTGTGTTGTATTCTTGAATGGAGAGTATTGGGGAATATATCATATTCGTGAACGTTTTGACGATAAATACCTGAAAGAACATTACGACCTTGATGACGACAAAGTTGCAATACTTGATGTTTATGAGACACCAGAGGTTCAGGAAGGTGATTCTACGGATGTTTTGGCATATACAACGATGTTATAAATTATTTAAAAACTCATTCCATAACGGAAAAGAGCACTTATGATTATATTAAAACCAAAATTGACATAGAGAACTATATCGATTATTATGTTGCTCAAATATTCTTCGGAAATACAGACTGGCCGGGAAATAATGTGGCTATATGGAGGTATAAGACGGATGACGGCGAATATCATCCTGAAGCTCCTTACGGTCAGGACGGAAGATGGAGATGGATGCTGAAAGATACTGATTTCGGTTTTGGGTTGTACGGTAAGAGTGTATCGCACAACACCCTTGCTTTTGCAGCCGGTGATACATATGAAGGTTATGCAAATGAGGAGTGGGCGGTATTCCTTTTCAAGACTCTTCTTAAGAATGAAGAGTTTAGAAATGAGTTTATAAACCGTTTTGCAGACCAATTGAATACTTCTTTTGTACCGTCAAGAGTTGTTCCAATTATTGATGATGTGGCTTCAATATTACAACCCGAAATGCAGGAGCATACTGACCGTTGGCCGTTTATAAAATTAACTTCTACCAACCCTATGGAAACAACCTGGAGTCAAGAAGTGACTTGGATTAGAAATTATACCAATAGCCGTCCTACATATGTAAGACAGCACATATTGAGTAAGTTCCGAAATAATGGTGTGACAGGGACTGCTTATGTCAGTTTGAATACCGATTCAACTCAGGGACATATAAAGATTAACTCTATTGATATTGTGCCGGATACTCCGGCAGTCACAAACCCTGATTCTTGGAACGGTTTATACTTTAAGGGAGTGCCTGTTACGGTAAAAGCTATTCCAAAAGAAGGCTATGTGTTTGACCACTGGGAGGGAATACCCGGAGGACTTCAGTCGTCGGATACTGTGACATTTACTTTCGGGAGATGTGAACATTAAAGCTGTATTCAAACCCGAAGAAGAAATTCCATTGCCAACACCTACTCCTGAGATTTTATATGGTGATTATAATGGGGATGGAACGGTTAATTCCACAGATTTGATGGCATGTAGAAGATATTTGCTTCATGTTTTGGGACCGGAGCAGATAAATGTGATAGCTGGGGATCTTGACGGCAACGGAAAGATTAACTCAACTGACTATACATATCTCAAGAGATATTTATTAAGGGCTATAGTCAAGTTTCCGGTGCAAATGAAATAATAATATTTTTTATATGTGACGCATATACACAATTGGGGGGATAAGGAAATTGGCAATTGAGGTATTTAACAGGTATGAGAAAAAGTATTTGATGGACAACGAAACGTATGAGAAGGTTCAAAACGCACTCAGTGAATACATGGAGCTTGATGAATATAACAAAGTAAATAATACTTACTACACAATATGCAATATCTACTATGATACTCAAGACAACCAATTGATAAGACATTCGGTTTCAAAACCTAAATATAAAGAAAAGTTGAGGCTTCGTGCCTATGGAGTGCCTTCTTTGGATGCTAAGGTTTATTTGGAAATTAAGAAGAAGGTAAACGGGCTTGTAAACAAGAGAAGAACCAAGCTGACATTGAAAGAGGCGTATGAATTTGCCAGAACAGGTATTAAGCCTAAATACCAGAGTTATATGAATAAACAGGTTTTGAATGAAATCGAATATCTTTTGAAAATGTATGTCCTTGAGCCAAAGCTTTATCTGGCGTATGACAGAATAGCGTATTTTGGGATAAACAACAGGGACCTGAGAATAACCTTTGATACCAATATAAGATCCCGAAGGACTGATTTGAGAGTTGAACTGGGAGACCATGGCGAACCGTTGCTGGACGAAGGTATTTGGCTAATGGAGGTCAAAGCGGAGAAGAGCATTCCTGTCTGGCTTTCAAGGATGTTGAGCGAGAATAAGCTCTTTAAGACCAGCTTTTCAAAATATGGCACTGAGTACAAAAAGATGATTTTGAATAATATTACAAAGGAGGATGACAGCGATTGCTCGATGGAATATATAATGTCGCGACTGGCATAAATCTATCCTTTGGGAGCACGATACTGACAATAATTGTTTCGTTTGTTTTGGGTATAATTATAAGCTTGGTGTATATAAAGACCTATGAAAAAGGGCAGTATTCTCAAAACTTTGCTTTGACTCTGGTTATGTTGCCAAGTATTATTGCCATAATTATTCTGCTGGTGGGAAGCAATATTGCAAGGGCTTTTAGTCTGGTAGGTGCTTTTTCGATTATTCGTTTTAGAAGTGAGGCGGGTTCTCCCAAAGAAATTGCGTATGTGTTTTTTGCAATGGCAGCAGGATTGGCCTGTGGCGTTGGATTTTTTGGTTATGCGGTACTGTTTACTTGGTGCTTTGTATGTTCTTGATTGTTCTTGGTAAAGTAGGTTTTGGTGTAAAAAAATCGCCGTATAAACTGCTGAAGGTTACAATTCCGGAGGACCTTGATTATCAAAGAGAGTTTGAAGAGGTTTTTAACCAATACGCATTGAGCTACGAGCTGCAAAAAGTTAAGACAACGGATTTGGGGTCTCTTTACGAGCTTGTGTATCTTGTGTCTCTTTATTACGATGCCGACGAAAAAGAATTTATAGATGCGCTTCGCTGCCGTAACGGCAATTTGAATATTGTGCTGGGAATGAATGTTGAAAGATAGTTGAAACAAGTCAGGGGAGCAGTTTCTCCTGACTTGTCCCATTTTTATATGTTTACTAGATATTTCTTTTCAAGCTTTATGGTTGATAAGCCAATTTGGCTCTGCGCAGCCCTTCTATGCCTAAGTCCTCCTGGAGATTAATAAATTCAACATCGCTAAAGCATGTCTCTACCAATGACTTGTTTAAGAATGGGTAAATGCCGGAAAAACTGTAATTTCCTTTTTCAAAGTGGATGGTTGCCATCTTGCCGTTTAATCTCTCGCCTAGTGCAAATCCTGCTATTTCGTTGTCTGCATAAACGGCAATACCTCTTATATTAAAGAGTTCGATATTGCCTAGAATATCAATAATGGCTTTTTGCTCATTTTTTAGCTGCTCACTGTTTATGGCCTTGTAATCATACCATTTGAGGGACAAATCAATACAATCCTTTATAACTTCAGAATTTTTTATCTCTTCAATTCTGTAATCATATTTTTTTACGAATTGATTATACTGATTCTTTTTCCTGTGGTATTTGCTACCGGACAATGCAATCAAATCCCTGGTGTTGAAAATATAATCAAAGTTATTTTTATCCTCATAGGAAATTACCAGGTCTCCGAAGTTTTCATGGAGTTCATTTAAAAAAGCTGTTTCGACGTCGCGTACAGGTATTTGAAATCCGGATTGTCTTTTTTTATAGCATTAAGTTTTGAAGTAATGCCGGCTATTTTGGTTTTGTGGGCACCAATAGGCTGCATGAAATATGTGCCGTTGGTGCTGGTGTGCTTTTTAATAACTATTGCGTCATCAACTATTGCAAATTCTGTATTATACATTTTTCTCCATATATAAAGGGTTAAGAAGGAATATTCATAAGTGCTAAAGTTATAGTCTTTTAAATATTCACAAAAAAGTTCTCTGTCTTTTAATTCTAAAGGTTTGAAATCCAGCATTTGTCTCATCCTACTTTTGTTATTTCTTTGTTGTTTATTCTAAATCAATATACCTTAATAAATGTTATTATATATAATTCGCAACTTTTTGGCTACTATTTATTAGTTGCATTAAATAAGCAAAATTAATGATGCAGCGGTTTTATAATTATTATCTATAATTATTGCTTAATTTAGTCGGATAGACAATATTATTGAGTGAAACGGGTAAGAGTAAAACAAAGAAGGAAATTGCAGGTGAGAATGGTATAATTATAGTGGTATGACCGGTTTTAAGATTATTGAAATAAAAAATTATTTTCAATCTACAAGGTGGGATCTGAATGTTTTGCCCTAAATGTAAATGTGAGTATCGAGATGGATATAAGATATGCTCTGACTGGCAATGTTGATTTAGTGGTCAATTTGCCTTTAGAGGAGTCAAAGAATAAACAGCATGTGTTAAAAAACAAGTTACAGTTAAAGACAAAAACCAAATATTATTTTTCAATAGTATTTCGGGGTTTTTTAGGGGGATTTTTCCTTGCTATTGTTACTGCTATTGGTGCATCTCAAGGGCCACTTCCGCCGGAAATGAGGTCACAAATGTATGTAGTATATTAGCGTTATATGAGCTATATTTTACTCGTCCCGCATTTGGAGATGACTTAGCAGTTGCTGTATTATTAGCATAATTTGCGCTTCAGGTTGTTCTTGTGTTGTTATTAATTTTGTTGTTGGGTAAGCAGGTCAATAGATTAGTTGTTGTACAACCATTGCTAATGATGCTTTTTTCAGGTGTTATCATAATTGCCACGATAAACTTATTGCCTGATGAGTCCTTATTTAGTGCTTTTCTTTGCTTGATTACTTTGGCGACTATTTTTATTAATTATTTTAATCCAGTCTTACTATATATACTTAGCTATACTGCAAAGAGAAAACTTGTTTATAAAATATAATCAGCAATTATTGTTGTCAGACTTCCTTAACTGCAGGTCTTACTCACTTAACCATGTTCGTAGATGTATAATGTTCTATTATGGGCTTTAAATTGAGTTTAAACTTGATGATGGGGAAATAACAATGGAGTAAGGCTCCAAAAAGATGCTATGATCCCAAAATAGCGAGGTTCCTGCAGAAGTATACATATAAATGTGCAATTGACGACCCGCATAATTTGCTTAGGGGAAATATGTGGACAAAATTCCAACATAATACCAACTGATTGATTGACACGTAAAAAACAGAAGGCTCAAAATGATTCATGGTCAAAGTATGACGAGGGGGGTAAGCGGTGAAAAAAGTTTATCAGTTATAGAGGATGCAAACTATATTATATTTTTTATAACATATATTATATAGTTATCTCAATTTTAAAAATTACTTTATCTTTGCTGTCTTATTTACTCAATTTGCGCTTGAGGTTATTCTCGTATTGTTATTATTTTTCTCTCTAGATAGACATGTTAATAAAGCATTTGCTATAGTACCATTATTAATAGTGCTTTTTACAGTTGAAGCACATATCATTGTAGCAATTGATTTCTCTATGGATTTGAGCTTTTTGATTTTGATTGTAACTTACTTCATTAATTATTTTAATCCCGTTTTGCTGTACATACTTAACTATACTGCAAAAGGAAAACTTGTTTATAAAAGATAATCGGCAAACAACTGATTTCATTACTAATACAATTCGATGTCACTGAATGATGCAGATAAAAGAAATTAGATGCAAATTATATTGCTGAGATTATTTGGCAAAAATTTTAACTTTCAATATTGGCTGTTTTATGATAAAATGTTGCCGTCATATTTAATTACAATATTATTAAAGGTGGTGTGATATGAATAATGAAGGAAGGTGTAAAGCCGTATTAGTTGTGCTTATCGTACTTTTCGTAAGCTTTATCGGACGCCTTGAGGTAAGCGCACTTGCCAAGCAGATCTTTATAACTGTAAAGGTGAACGGCAACTATATTAAAATGGATACCTTACCTTATATTAAAGACGGCAGAACATTTGTATCAGTACGTTTTATCGCTGAAGCACTTGGAGCAAAAGTAGAATGGAATGACGAAAAGAAAAAAGTTGTAATAAATGATGACTACAATTATATTGAGCTGTTTGTCGGAAGCAAAGATTGTTATATTAACGCAGTAAAGCAAGTAATGGATACTTCTCCTGAAATATCAAACGGACGCACAATGGTGCCATTAAGATTCGTATCGGAAGTTCTCAACTGTTCGGTGGATTGGAATCAGACTACATATACCGTTTCAATAAACAAAGAAGGCATTAATGTGCCTGAAGAGTGTGTGTACAACAGAAACTACACTGATGAAGATTTAATGTGGCTCGCCAGAATAGTAACTGTTGAAGCAAGAGGAATGTCTCTTGAGGGTAAAGTTGCGGTTGCAAATGTCGTGTTAAACAGAGTAAAAAGTCCTTCGTTTCCCAATACAGTATATGATGTTATATTTCAAAAAGGTCAATTTCCTCCGGCGCACAAAAGCGGCTTTAAAGAATTGGTACCTCCGGAAGAATGTATTATTGCTGCAAAGATGGCTTTAGAGGGTGTCAACAACATTGGAACTTGTCTGTATTTTAATAACAGACGTTACATCAAGAAGCGGTTCATTCTATAAGAAAATAGAAGGCGAGTATTTTTACAACTAAAGCAAAGAATGTGAAGATGTGAAAAACAGGTACTAACATATGAGTACCTGTTTTTTAGCATCTTTATAATGATAAATTATATATTCTTTATTCTCATTACTCTCATGGCATTGAGTACTGCCAGCAGCGCAACTCCCACATCGGCAAAAACCGCTTCCCACATGGTGGCCATACCTCCTGCGCCGAGCATCAAGATCAGAGCTTTTACGGCAAAGGAGAAAATAATGTTTTGCCAAACAATGTTTCTTGTCCTTTTGGCGATTTTAATGGCACTGACCAGCTTTGAGGGTTCATCGGTCATCAATACCACGTCTGCGGCTTCAATTGCGGCATCTGAGCCCAAGCCTCCCATTGCAACACCGATATCGGACCGTGCCAGGACAGGGGCATCATTCAAACCGTCTCCAACAAACACCAGCTTGCCTCTGCGGGATTTACTGCCATCCAAAAGTTCAACCGTTTCTACTTTTTCGTGGGGCAACAGTTCGGCATGGACTTCATCGATTCCCAATTCGTTTGCAATCTTATGAGCAGTATTTTTATTATCTCCGGTGAGCATTACAAGCTTTCTTACGCCAATTTCCTTCAATTCTATTAAAGCTTTCTTTGAATCTGCCTTTATTTCATCCGAAATTACAATATTGCCTGCGTAGTTTCCGTCAACGGCTACATGAACTATAGTTCCCGAAGTGTCAGCATTGGTGTGGGGAATAGCTGCTTTTGCCATCAGTTTGGTGTTTCCTGCCAGTATCTCCTTGCCATGGGAAACAGCCTTTATTCCATGACCGGCTATTTCTTCATAGCTTTCCACTTTGTTTTTATCAATAGTTTTGCCAAAAGCATTTGTTATTGATAATGCAATAGGATGATTTGAAAAGCTTTCCGCATAGGCTGCGTACATTAGCAAATCCTCTTTAGTATAGCCTGACGATGGATTGACCTCGGTTACATTAAACACGCCTTTTGTTAGGGTGCCGGTCTTGTCGAACACTACAGTGTCAACGCTGTTTAATGCCTCAAGATAGTTGCTGCCTTTGATGAGGATGCCGTTTCTAGAAGCTCCTCCAATTCCACCGAAGAACCCGAGGGGGATGGATATCACCAGAGCACAAGGGCATGAGATTACGAGGAAAATAAGTGCTCTGTAAACCCAATCGAAAAATTCGGCACCGGGAATAACCAACGGAGGAATTACTGCCAAAGCTGCCGAGATAAAAACTACAGCAGGGGTATAATATCTTGCAAACTTTGTGATAAAGTTTTCGGTTGGAGCCTTTTTGCTGCCGGCGTTTTGTACCATGTCCAGTATTTTTGATACCGTTGATTCACCGAGCAATTTTGTGACTTCGATACTAATAAGGCTGGTTTGATTAACCGAACCGGAAAGGACAGGTTCACCGGGGTTAACTTCCCGAGGGACCGGTTCGCCGGTGAGTGCCGAAGTATCCAGCATTGTTTTTCCTTCAACAACCTTGCCGTCCAAAGGTATTCTTTCTCCGGGCTTTACAACTATTATATCTCCAACTTTGACATCCTCTACCGATACTTTTTCTATACCGTCATCGGTCTTGAGGTTGGCATAGTCGGGACGAATATCCATTAGAGCGGCGATGGATTTTCTGGAACGATTTACTGCCATATCCTGCAAGGTTTCACCAATTTGGTAAAAGAGCATAACAGCTACGCCTTCAGGGAATTCACCGATTAGGAATGCTCCAACTGTGGCTATGCACATCAGAAAGTTTTCATCGAATATTTTGCCTTTTGAAATATTGCGGATAGCTTTTAGTAATACCTCTCCTCCGATAATTATATAGCTTGCAAAAAACAAGCCGAATTCAACCCAGTAGTTTAAATTAAATGCTAATGCAAAGGCAAATAAAAGTATTCCGAGGCCGAGTTTTGCCAAGCCTTTTTTGTCGAAATCACCATCGGTATCCTTTTCCTTGCGTTTCTCCTGTTCTTCGATGACCTCAATATCTTCTTCAATACTTTTGGCAATCAAAGATGCTTGCTTTACGATGTCTGATGATTGGAGCATATCGTCCAGCTCCAAAGTCATTTTTTTTGATACGAAATTAATCGAAGCATCTTTTACACCTTCGATTTCTTTTACCTTCGTTTCTATTTTTAGTGCACAATGCGCGCAATTTAGACCTTCAAGTATTAACTCTTTCTTTACTGCCTGTTTCATTTTACCATCACTTCCTAAATTCATTATTCCGTTATATGCATATATCCTTGGTCAAAAATTTGCTTTATATGCTCATCGTCCAGAGAATAGTACACAACTTTGCCCTCTTTTCTGTACTTTACAAGTCTTGCCTGTTTTAACACCCTGAGCTGGTGGGAAACTGCCGACTGGGACATATTTATTAGTGCAGCAATATCGCACACACACATTTCAGAGGCAAACAATGCGTATAAAATTTTTATTCTGGTGGTATCTCCAAAAACTTTGAAAAGCTCTGCCAAGTCATAAAGGTGCTCTTCTTTGGGCATGTTTTTCTTTACCATGTTTACTACATCTTCGTGTATTACACTGCATTCGCAAGAATCACGTTTTTCGTTCAACATCAATTTTTCCTCCTAGTATAATTGGTAGCCTGAACATATGAATACATATTCATGTATCCTGATTTTATTATATTCCAACTAAATTATGGTGTCAATATTTTATATAGCAAAAAAATATTAATTAATCAAAAAAATTTATAAGAAAAAATCGATAATAAAAGAAAAACCTAACCCCCAAAAAATTAGAAATTTCGTTATTAAATTAAGAAAGAAGGGAGCAAATAAAAGAAGAAT